>NZ_JMPL01000060.1 GCF_000735365.1 Kluyvera ascorbata ATCC 33433
GATAGGACTCCATCTCATGAATGCGTCCGGGTGTCGCCTGATCGGCATGGAACCAGCTTTCAAAATGCCGACGATAAGAACAGTTGGCGCGAAACGCATAGATACTGGCTCCGTTGACTTCACTGGCGCGGCTAATTGGCGGATGCCCGTGGGCAGCGACAATCATCATTTCCTCCGGGTAGACCGGCATACCGTCTAACCCCGGATGCATCACCGGCCCATCGACGAACGCAGCGCTGAGCGTGCCTTCCAGCACGCCGTCGGTCATGGTACCCGATGGTCCGGTCGCTAAATCAAACTGAATACGCGGATAGCGCTTGTTATAGCGTGCCAGCGTTTCGGGAATGCGGACGGCGGCGGTACTCTCCAGCGCACCGAGGGAAAACAACCCCTGCGGCTCGTCTCCGGCAACCACCATGCGTGCTTCATCGACCAGCGAGAGGATCTGCTGGCTATAGCGCAGAAAACTATGTCCAGCGGGCGACAGACGTAGCCGTTGATTCTCCCGGATGAACAGCTCAACGCCGAGATCCGCTTCCAACTGGCGAATGCGGGTCGTCAGGTTAGAGGGCACACGATGCACGCGCTGCGCCGCCTGGGTAATGCTGCCCGTCTCGGCAACGGCGTTAAACATCTCAAGCTGGGTTAAATCCATAGCATTCTCATATCGTGAATGGTTCGGTTAATATTATTCATTTTTCATAAACGGCAGGATAGGCGAAACTGTCACCACTGCGCAATTGATTGAGAGAGAAAAAAGATGACTTCACCTGCAACTCACGCCATCTCTATTAACCCGGCCAATGGCGAAACCATCGCGTCGCTGCCGTGGGCCACCGGCCCGGAAGTGGATATGGCTATTACGCTTGCTGATACGGCATTTCGTCAATGGCGCAAGACGGCAATTGAGCAGCGCGCCGATGCGCTGCGTGCGATGGGCCGTGTGCTGCGTGAACGTGGCGAAGAGATGGCACAATGTATTACCCGTGAAATGGGTAAACCGATTAAACAGGCGCGTGGCGAAGTGGCGAAATCGGCCCATCTGTGCGACTGGTATGCTGAACACGGCCCAGCGATGCTGGCGACCGAGTCTACCCAGGTTGAGAACAACCAGGCGGTGATTGAATACCGTCCGCTTGGCCCCGTTTTGGCGGTAATGCCGTGGAACTTCCCGCTGTGGCAGGTGCTGCGCGGGGCAGTGCCGATTATGCTCGCGGGTAATAGCTATCTTCTTAAGCATGCGCCTAACGTGATGGGCTGCGCGGCACTGATTGGCGATATCGTAACGCAAGCGGGTGTTCCGGCTGGTGTATTTAACTGGGTTAACGCGACTAACGATGGCGTGACGCAGATTATCAACGATCCGCGTATTGCGGCGGTTACCGTGACCGGTAGCGTGCGTGCCGGGAAAGCGATTGGCGCTCAGGCGGGCGCGGCGCTGAAAAAATGCGTACTAGAGCTGGGCGGTTCCGATCCGTTTATCGTCCTGAACGATGCCGATATCGATATGGCGGTGCAGGCGGCGGTGATTGGGCGTTACCAGAATACCGGGCAGGTCTGCGCGGCGGCGAAACGCTTTATTGTTGAAGCGGGCGTTGCTGAGCTGTTTACCGAGAAGTTTGTTGCGGCAGCGGCGGCGCTCAAAATGGGTGAACCGACCGATGAAGAGAACTATCTGGGGCCGATGGCGCGTTTTGATTTGCGCGACGAGCTGCATAACCAGGTGATGGCGACCGTTAGTGAGGGTGCATCTCTGCTGCTTGGCGGTGAACTGCTGAGTAGTGAAGGTAACTACTATCCGGCCACCGTACTGGCAAACGTGGCGCCGACCATGACCGCTTTCCGCCAGGAGATGTTTGGCCCGGTGGCGGCGATTACCGTCGCCCGTGATGCCAGTCATGCGCTGGCACTGGCCAATGACAGTGAATTTGGTCTGTCTGCGACTATCTTTACCGGCGATACGGCAGTGGCTCAACGTTTTGCCGATGAGCTGGAGTGCGGTGGCGTGTTTATCAATGGCTATAGCGCTAGCGATGCGCGCGTTGCCTTCGGCGGCGTGAAGAAAAGCGGTTTTGGCCGTGAACTCTCGCACTTTGGTCTGCGCGAATTCTGTAATGTGCAGACGGTCTGGAAAGATAGACACTAAGCGAAACGACGTAGCCCTTAGGCTCTGCTATACTCCCAGGCCGAAAATAGCCTGTGGGCAAGGAGTGTAAGTGGCTACGGTTATCAATAATGCCATGCTGACATCTATTCTTGATGATGTCAGGCCGCTGATTGGGCAGGGGAAGGTGGCGGATTATATTCCGGCACTGGCCTGCGTCAGCGGCAATAAACTGGGGATTGCTATCAGCACCGTCGACGGGCAGCATTTTAGCGCGGGCGATGCCAATGAACGTTTTTCTATCCAGTCGATCTCGAAAGTCCTGAGTCTGGTGGTGGCGATGAATCACTATCCGGCTGAGGAGATCTGGTCCCGCGTCGGCAAAGATCCTTCCGGGCAACCCTTCAACTCCCTTTTGCAGCTCGAAATTGAGCAGGGCATCCCGCGCAATCCGTTTATTAACGCCGGGGCGCTGGTGGTCTGCGATATGCTGCAGGGGCGGCTTAGCGCTCCGCGTCAGCGGATGCTTGAAATTGTGCGCAAGCTTAGCGGTGTATCCAGCATTGCCTACGATGCGCAGGTGGCGCGTTCCGAATTTGAACACTCGGCGCGTAATGCGGCGATTGCCTGGCTGATGAAATCCTTTGGTAATTTCCATCATGATGTCACCACGGTGCTGCAAAACTATTTCCACTACTGCGCACTGGAAATGAACTGCGTAGAACTGGCGCACACCTTCTTGTTTCTGGCTAACCAGGGGAAGGCGCTCCATCTCGATACGCCGGTTATCTCTCCGATGCAGGCTCGCCAGGTAAATGCGTTAATGGCAACCAGCGGGATGTATCAGAACGCCGGGGAATTTGCCTGGCGCGTGGGGCTACCGGCGAAATCCGGCGTTGGTGGCGGTGTGGTGGCAATTGTGCCGCATGAGATGGCGATTGCCGTCTGGAGCCCGGAGCTTGATGAAACGGGTAACTCGCTGGCAGGGGTCGCCGTGCTGGAAAAACTCACGCAACAAATAGGACGTTCGGTTTACTGATGGACGCGTTAGAAAGCCTGTTTGAACGACTGCAACGTTCACCGTTTCGCAGCCGTTTTCATCTGGGCGTAAAAGAACGGCAGTACTGTTATGACAAAGGGGCGGAGACTATCGACCAGCATGCGGCGGATTTTGTCGCGGGCAGGCTTGCTCCCGCCTGGCCCAAAAATGATGGTAAGCAAACGCCGATGCGCGGGCATCCCGTGTTCATTGCGCAGCATGCGACGGCAACCTGTTGTCGCGGTTGTCTCGAGAAATGGCACCGAATTCCTCAAGGGCAGCCGCTTAGCGCAGCGCAACAGCATTATGTGGTCAGCGTGATCCATCATTGGCTGGTGCTGCAGATGAATCGTCCCGATCGCTAACATTTATAGGTTTATTCTGAAAAGCTATCTATTCTGATAGGTTGAAGTGACATCGCTCGTTGAATATGATATGCCGGGCGACGTATCGGAATAAATTGTGTTATGAATGCATTTGGCAAGCAAATTACGAATAATGGGGTGACGGGTACCCGGTTTGTCAGACGAATGTATCTGATGCGGATGCTTGGCACCTTTTTGTGCTTCTTGCCTATTGTTTCTGTACTGATTGAACGTCATCAGCCGGTCTATTTTGAACTGCTGCTGGCGTGTAATGCCTTCATCTGGCCAACGGTGGCCTATCTTCGTGCTGTCAAAGCGCCCATTCCCCGCGATGCTGAATTTGAGAATCTGCTCTTCGATGCCGGAGCCGGGGGATTCTGGATAGCCATGATGGCGGTCAATCCGTTACCTTCGGTGACAATTGCCACGATCCTTTTGGCGGATAGACTTTCTGCCGGAGGGATCCCGCTGATGCGTAAAGCGGCGGCGACGATGCTCAGCGTCTTTGCCGGTACCTGGGTGCTTACGGGAATGCCGTTTAACGGATTCGTGTCACAGCAGACGATGCTGGCGACGCTACCGCTTATCTCGCTCTATTTGCTCGCCCTGAGCTTTATGACCGATAGCATTGCGGTGAAGCTGCGGCTGAAAAGCCAGGAGCTTGAACGTATTGCGATGCTCGATCCCCTCCTTGATATCGCGAACCGTCGTCTTCTTGAGCAGCGTATTGCCTGGGAACTGATTCGTCTCAAGCAACACTGCGGCCATTCGCTGCTGATGTTTATCGATCTTGATAACTTCAAAGAGATTAACGATCGTCACGGGCACAAAGTCGGCGACGTGATGCTGAAAACCGTCTCACAGATCCTGCAGATGGCGACGCGGGGGACCGATACGCCCGCAAGGTTGGGGGGAGACGAATTTGTTATCTTGCTGCCCGATACGTCACTGGAAGAGGGGCGCGGCATTGCGCAGCGAATTATGGATGCGACTGCGGTGGTGACGGAGCGTCCGGATCATCACCAGACGCTGACCCTGAGTATCGGTATTGCCGATGCGCTTCCTGATATGCATGAAGTTTCTGATTGGCTACAGGCGGCGGATAGCGCGCTGTATGAAGCGAAGCGTCGCGGGAAGAATCAAATATTTGCCCACTAAAGGCATAAGAATATCCAATGAAAAAAGGCGTTGTGTTATCAAATTGTTAGCGTAATAGTAATGCGCATATCAACAAGGAGAAGAACATGACCGCGATTTTCACCCTACACACCTTTTCTGAGGCCGACATTCTTGCCAATCTGGCGCCACTGTCTGACGTTCTCAGTAACTGCGTCAACGGCGGCGCTTCAGTTAGTTTTATGCAGCCTTTCAAACCTGATACGGCGCTGGCTTTCTGGCAGCGTATGGCAGCAAGCGTAGGGCGTGAAGAGCGCGTGGTGCTGGTGGCAAAGAACGTCGAGCAGAATATTGTTGGCACAGTGCAATTAGTTGTCGACCAGCCTGAGAACCAGCCACATCGCGCTGATGTGGCTAAGCTGCTGGTGCATGAAAGCGCGCGCCGTAGCGGCATTGCCCGCGCTCTGATGCAGCGTCTGGAGGAGATTGCCGCGGATGCGCAGAAAAGCGTGCTGGTGCTGGATACCGCCACGGGTAGTGGCGCTGAGACATTCTATACGCGCTGTGGCTGGCAGAAAGTCGGCGAAGTCCCGCGCTATGCCTATATGCCTGATGGCGAACTCACGGCAACCTCTATATTTTACAAATTTTTATAGATTCACTATTTATTCTCTCACTTTTGATCAAAACAGGGTTTCATAAGCGGAAAATCTGATAAGTTATTAGACCAATTGAGCAGGTTGTATGACTAATCCAGAAAGGAACCCATTGTGAAAACACTGAACCGCCATGATTTCCCCGGTGCCCAATACCCTGAACGTATTATCCAGTTCGGCGAAGGCAACTTCCTGCGCGCCTTCGTTGACTGGCAGATTGACCTGCTGAACGAACATACCGACCTGAATTCTGGTGTGGTGATCGTTCGTCCTATCGCGAGCGATTTCCCGCCATCTCTGAGCACCCAGGATGGTCTGTACACGACCATCATTCGTGGTCTGAATGAGAAGGGTGAAGCCGTCAGCGACGCGCGCCTGATTCGTTCTGTAAACCGTGAAATCAGCGCCTATGCTGACTATGCCGAGTTCCTCAAACTGGCACACAACCCTGACATGCGTTTTGTGTTCTCCAACACCACCGAAGCGGGCATCAGCTACCATGCGGGTGACAAATTTGATGATGCGCCAGCGGTAAGCTACCCGGCTAAACTGACGCGTCTGCTGTTCGAACGCTTCACCCATTTCAACGGTGCTGCGGATAAAGGCTGGGTGATTATTCCTTGCGAACTGATCGACTATAACGGCGAAGCACTGCATGAGCTGGTGGTGCGTTATGCGCAAGAGTGGGCGCTACCGGCAGCATTCATGACCTGGCTGAATGAATCTAACGCTTTCTGCTCAACGCTGGTGGACCGTATTGTTACCGGCTACCCACGTGATGAAGCGTCTAAACTGGAAGCAGAACTCGGCTATAAAGACGGTTTCCTCGATACCGCTGAACACTTCTACCTGTTTGTTATTCAGGGGCCTAAATCACTGGCCAGCGAACTACGCCTGGACAAACTGGCGCTGAACGTGCTGATTGTCGACGACATCAAACCGTATAAAGAACGTAAAGTGGCTATCCTCAACGGTGCGCACACGGCGCTGGTTCCGGTAGCATTCCAGGCGGGGATTGATACCGTGGGCGAAGCGATGAACGATGCTGAAATCTGCGCGTTCGTTGAGAAAGCCATCTACGAAGAAATTATCCCGGTACTGGATCTGCCAAAAGACGAGCTGGAGTCTTTTGCCAGCGCGGTGACCGGCCGTTTCCGTAACCCGTACATCAAACACCAGCTGCTCTCCATTGCGCTGAACGGCATGACCAAATTCCGTACACGTATCCTGCCGCAGCTGCTGGCAGGGCAGAAGGCGAGCGGTAAACTGCCAGCACGTCTGACCTTTGCGCTGGCAGCGCTGATTGCCTTCTACCGCGCAGAGCGTAACGGCGAAGCATACCCGGTGCAGGACGACGCGCACTGGATTGACCGTTACCAGCAGCTGTGGGCTCAGCATCGCGACCAGCAGATTAGCACCACCGACCTGGTGAAAGCGGTGCTGTCCGTGAGCGATCACTGGGAACAAGATCTTACACAGGTTGACGGATTGGTCGAACAGGTTGCAGCTGACCTCGACGCTATTCTGACTCAAGGCATGCGCAAAGCCGTACAGCCGCTCTGCTAATTTATCTGAAGTCCGAACCTAACCCGGCTCCGGCCGGGTTTTTTTATAACGGGGTCCACTTGGAAAACGGGAATCATCCTGGATGGGAATCGGACGTTTTGACAAAATCGATAAAAGCGCGAAGCGGAGGCGGCACCAGCTTGCGCCCCGAATAGTCAAGAAACGGCCCCGTAAAGGTCTGCCACCAGGGTTCAAGTATGGGCTCGAGCCGCCCGCTTTCCAACCACGGCTGAAGCCATGCCTCAAAAAGATAGATAACGCCCACGCCTTCCGCTGCCATCGCGACGCCCATATCTACAGCGCTGCCCCCGCTATAGATCAGCGGGCCATGTGGGTCTATGTGGTAAATCTCCCCGTCACGTTGGTAAGTCCAGCGTTCCAGATTCCCTTTAGCAAAACGGCCGCGCAGGCAAGGCAGCTTCAGTAAATCATGGGGATGCTGAGGACGCCCAAATTGTTCGAGAAGCGCAGGCGCAGCAGCCGTGGCAAACCGCTGCTCGCGTGGGCCAATCGGGATGGCAATCATGTCCTGCTCCAGTCTCTCGTCATAGCGAATACCGGCATCGCAGCCCGCAACCAGAATGTCAATGACGCCACTTTCTGCCACCACTTCCACGCTAATGTCCGGGTAGCGTTGCAGAAAACGCGTCAGCAATGGGGCCAAAAAAAGTCGCGTCGCATTAACCGGAACGTTCAGCCGCAGATTTCCGGCGGGTTTGTCCCGGGATGACGTTACCGTTTTTAACGCCAGAGAGAGCTCGGCAAAAGCAGGTGTAATACGCTCCAACAACTGAGCGCCTTGCTCGGTGACCGATACGCTGCGCGTAGTGCGGTGCAGCAGACGAACACCAAGGTGTGTTTCCAGCCGTCGTACCGCATCGCTTAAGCCTGAAGGACTTAGCTGCAGTAATCGCGCCGCTTCGCGAAAGCCTCCGGCATGCGCTACCGCTGCAAAAGCTTTCAAATCGCCCAGTTCATCCGTTGTGCGCTTTGGCATATTGGTTTTCTCTATAGCCGCGGGAATTATGCGATTATGCACCTCATTGTCCGTTTTATCGAACAACCTGTGCGAACTTAGCGGTCTTATCTGCCGGACAACATACGACTATGATCATTCCCATCAACCCCACAGGAGAGAATCATATGTCTACGCAAAAACATTTAGCGCTTGTCACTGGCGCCACTTCCGGTATCGGTCAGGCATTCGCTCGCCGGCTGGCAAATAAGGGTTACAACGTGATTGCCGTTGGTCGCCGTCAGGAACGCCTGGATGCGCTGGCCGCTGAGTTTCCGGCGGGACAAATTCGTGGCGTGGTGGCCGATTTAAGCTGCGCTGAAGGCGTTAACCGCATTCGCGAGCTTTGCCATGATGAACCTCTGGCGCTGTTAATCAACAACGCAGGTGTCTCTCACTATATGGGCTTTACCGCGCTGCCGCTGGAAAAAGCACAAGAGCTACTGCAGGTAAAAGTGGTTGCTCCGACACTTCTGGCGCACGCCGCGGCACCGGGTATGGTGGAACGAGAAGAGGGCACCATCATCAATGTCGCTGGCATGTTGGGATTTGGTGCCACAGCACCGCTCGGTCAGGCAGCAGGCCGTGCCACTTATGTCGCTTCACTGTCGCATCTGATTTCGCTTTCGCTGGCTCTGCATGAAGAACTGACGCCTGCAGGCCTGAAGGTGCAGGTGCTTTGTCCGGGGGTTGTTGCTACAGAATTCCACGAGCGGCAGGGGATGGATCTTAGCGCCATTCCGCGTATGACGGCTGAAGATGTCGTCACCGCCAGCCTGCGCTCGGTAGAGCTGGGAGAAATGCTTTGCGCGCCGGGTGTAGAAGATAAGTCGCTTATCGATCAGGCGCTACAACAGAATTTACTGGCGTTTGGCGGGCAGTCGCCTGCGCTGGCAAGCCGCTACCTATAAACGTAGCCCGGACGAGGCGAAGCCGACTCCGGGATTACACGATACCTTCTAATAGAACATTAATTAGTTACAACATACAGTTATTGCCTTCTCTATATCCCCGCTTTAACCCCGTGCAAACAAAGCTAAACAGCACAAAAAGGGCCCCACTAGCATACCATCACCCCCTTAGTACCGCTTGAATACATGACCAAGATCACGTTTAATACACAACTTATTAACCTGATTGAAAAACTCATGATCGTTCGTCCTAACCAGCATTGGCTGGCACGCATTTTCGTCTGGCACGGCTCTGTACTGCCAAAAATCTTCTCTCGCTTACTGCTCAATTTCCTGCTGTCGATAGTCGTGATCCTCATTCTGCCGTGGTATTCCTCGTTAGGCTTCAAGCTTACCGTGGCACCGTTTAGCATTCTTGGCGTGGCTATCGCGATATTTCTCGGCTTCCGTAACAATGCCTGCTACTCGCGTTACGTCGAAGCGCGCCAGCTGTGGGGACAGCTAATGATTGCCTCCCGGTCTCTGCTGCGCGAGGTGAAAAACACCCTCCATGACGACCCACATGTGGGGGAGTTTGTTCGTTTGCAAATCGCGTTTGCCCATTGTCTGCGCCTCACGCTCCGCCGCCAGCCTAATCGTGTTGTGCTGGCTAAATACCTCTCTGAAGCGCACCTGGCCCAGGTGCTAGCTGCCCAGTCGCCGGCTAACCGTATTCTGCTTATCATGGGAGAATGGCTGGCCGAACGCCGCCGCTCCGGGGCACTGTCCGATATACTGTTCCACAGCCTCAATATTCGTCTCAACGATATGTCTATCGTGCTGGCTGGCTGCGAACGTATTGCCAATACGCCGGTGCCGTTTGCCTATTCGCTGATCCTTCATCGCACCGTTTATCTGTTCTGCATTATGCTGCCGTTCGCGCTGGTTGTTGACCTGCACTACATGACGCCGTTTATCTCGGTGCTGATTTCGTACACCTTTATCTCGCTCGATACGCTGGCGGAAGAGCTTGAAGAACCCTTCGGTATGGAAAATAATGACTTACCGCTGGACGCTATCTGTAACGCTATCGAGATAGATTTGCTGCAAATGAATGATGAGTCGCAGATACCCGCCCGGATCATCGCTGATAAATACTATCAGCTGAACTAAGAGAGGCATCAATGACCGTCACATTTCGTCCGGTACAGGCAGAAGATAAAGCGCAGTGGCTGGCGCTATGGCAGGGCTATTGCGGGTTTTACGCCAGTAGCGTGCCTGCGGACGTTACCGAACACACCTGGCAGCGTATGTTAGATCCTCAGTCGCCCATTTTTTGTCGTGTGGCGCTGGTTGAAGGGCAGCTGGCAGGCTTTGCGCTTTGCGTATTGCATGAAGGTACCTGGGTTACGGCGCCTATCTGTTATCTGGAAGACCTGTTCGTTGACCCTGCATTCCGCGGTAACGGGGTAGCGCGCTCGCTCATACAATTTGTGCTAAACGAAGGAAAAGAGCAGGGATGGTCACGCTTCTATTGGCATACGCGTATTCATAATCCGGCGCGTAAGCTTTATGATGAGTTTGTCACCGCTGATGATTTCGTACGTTATTCTGTTACGCTTTAAACTAAACAAACAGAATAAATCATTAAGGTTTTCCATGTTTAATGGTTGCACCGACATAAGGAGAATCAGAATGGAAAAAAGAATCGAAACTGCCGTGAACATCATTGTGTTCATTTCACTCTTCGCAACCGCTTGGGACTTATCGCTGGTTCGCGCCTTCAACTGGTAGCACTTAACCCCCGATAACGCACTCCTGTTCGGGCGCAGACTACGGCTGCGCCCTTAAGCAGCGGACGAATCTTCAGATAATCAACGGCTTTTAGGCTAATTACCCACAAGGTTGTGCACCGTTTCTGTGGATAACATTTCTGGCTAATGCTCGATTGCCATTCCCCGGAAGGTTTTGCGCCATTCCACCGGGCTGACGCCCAGTTTCTCGCGAAATATCTGGCGGAAGGTGATGGAAGATTGAAATCCTGACCGTTCCGCAACCTGTTCGACGCTGAGTTCACTGCTTTCTAGCAGCGTCTGGCTGCGACGCAGACGTTCAGTGGTTATCCATTCACCAATCGACATGCCGGTCGCTTTTTGGAAATGGCGAGTCAGCGTGCGACGGCTCATCGCCACGCGCTCGGCCAGCATATCAATCTGATGTACCTGTTGAAGATTATCCTGCAGGTAGGCCAGAAGTTGGTTAATGCGGGTATCCTCGGTACGGTGTGGCACCACCTGTTCAATGTACTGAGCCTGTCCACCTTCACGATAGGGTGGCGTCACCATTCGTCTGGCTATCTGGTTAGCTGCACGGGCACCAAAACGCTGACGAAT
Organism: Kluyvera ascorbata ATCC 33433; assembly: GCF_000735365.1. Taxonomy (GTDB): domain Bacteria; phylum Pseudomonadota; class Gammaproteobacteria; order Enterobacterales; family Enterobacteriaceae; genus Kluyvera; species Kluyvera ascorbata. The sequence continues at coordinate 11,145 of NZ_JMPL01000060.1, forward strand.
CACATACAGGCAGCAGTCCAGCGCGGCGGCAGTCCCGGCTGAAGTGATGATACCGTCGTCATCGGTATAGAGGACGTTGACATCAAGTCTCGCCTTCGGAAACAGCTGCTCGAACGCTTTTTCATATTCCCAGTGAGTGACGGCACGCCGATTGTCGAGTAGCCCAGCATAGGCCAGGGCGAACGTTCCAAGGCATAGGCCAACCAGCGTTGCACCATTTTTGTGGGCGGCAGTTAGTCCCTCCAGAAGGGCTATTGATGGTTTTTCATCCACATGCCGCCAGAAGGGAACAATCACGATATCGCAGTGGGCCAGGGCCGAAAAATCGCTATCGGCTTGAACCGCTGTTCCTTCTTTTGACCACACCAGTCCCGGCGTTTCGGCGCAGATAAAGCGGGTGAAACGAGGCTGCTCGCTCACGCTGTCGCCAAACAAAATCAGCGGCACAGAGAAATGAAAGGTACTGAAACCCTCGCTCGCAACAATCGCAACCGTGGTGGTGGTCATAGGGTTAATCTCCGCTATAAAGTGACAGTGTCACCATCATCTGGGGCATGGACGACATCTGCCATCATATTATCTTCAGCATAGGTACGTAGGGCGCGGCGGGTGACTAAGCAGTGGTTTACCGCTTCCATATGGGTGGCCACAATCTGCGCTTGCGGCAGAAGATGGTGCGCTTTCAATACGTCTTCCAGCCCAAAGATGATTGGGCCAAACCCCAGCACATGCGCCCAGCCGGTGTTCATGATAACGACACCAGGCTGATACCGACGCATGTTATCCGCTACATCCTCAATCCAGATAGAATCCCCCACCAGGTACAGCGTTTTCTCCGTGGGATGCTGGAAAATTACCCCGCAGGCTTCGCCCAAACGTTCAGCCAGTTCAGGAACCGCGTAAGCTTCATCAGAACCATGCTGGCCGTCAGTTTTAGTCAGCGTGATATCGCCGAAGGTACTGGTTGCTGAAAGTTGCTGCAACCGGGTAAAGCCCTGCTCGCGAAGCAACGCTTCGTCACGGTCGTTCTGAACATAAATGAGCATTGATTTTGGGATGACGCTTGCTGCGGTTTCATCCCAGTGGTCGGGGTGAGTGTGGGTCACGATGATGGCATCGACATCCAGCAGTGCGTCAATTTCACACGGTAATTCCACCATAGGGTTGCGAACCTCCGCACGAGCGGTGCCGGGAAAACCGGGATATGTGTCTTTCGGTGCCAGCATAGGGTCAATCAAAAAACGTTTTCCAGCATAGGTAATCAGCTGAGTGGCATTGCGGATCTGGGTAATGTTCATTGTGGCATCCTCGTGTTCGGTTTCGATAAACACATTATGCGCATTACGATGCTACTACGCCGCTGGCTAAAAGCCAACATTCGATGTAATTGGGCCATTTTGGCGAGCGTTTATGCCATCACGGCATGGGAATCATGAAAAATGAGTATGGAATTTGGTCTGTTGGGCCGTAGACAGGGTCGCTAAATTGTATTTATCATACAAATAAATTAAGCCATAGCGCACATGCGTTCCACTCATTCACTCGTGGGTTTACGATTATGACCGCCGAAGTTAACGCTCTCATCCTGCTTGCACAATGTAATGAATCTAAGGGCTTTTACCGCCGAGCTTTACGCCTCTGGCAGGAGATATCGACGCATTTCGATGCGACGAAAGATCAGTGCCGCTTAGCGTGGGAGAAAATAAGCGCGTGTCATCTTCAACTGCAAATCAATACGCCGCGTGAGGTGGTGACTCGTGATAGCCGAAAGCAGGACGTTGAGCGCGATAAATTACGCATTCAGCAGCTGCTCTCACAGGGGCATAGTATTAAAGAAGTACAGCATATAACCGGAAGGTCGATTGCCTTTATCTATAAGTACAACCCCAGAAATAAAACCATCCATTAATAGCTTGAAGGCGGAACGCCGAATGCCTGACGAAACGCATAGCTGAATGCGGCGGTGCTGGAATATCCCACCTCCAGCGCTACGGCGGTGACGTTTTTATTTTTCTTCAGATGAATGACCGACTCCAGAAGCCGCATTTTTTGTTTCCATGCGCTGAAGGGCATGCCGGTCTCTTTCTTAAAATGACGGGAAAACGTGCGGGCGGACATGCCAAGATGATGAGCCCAGTCTTCCATCGCATGTTCAAGACTCGGTGACTCCTGAATGGTTCTGCACACCTTGATAAGTGCCGCATCGTGTGGCCAGGGCAGCATTAGTTCAACTTCTGGCAGCTTCAAAATCACATCAAGCAACACGCTCACCAGCTGACCTTCCTTAGCGCCAATGTCATAGCACTCGGGCGTGGTGGTTGTCGCGTAGTGGATGAACTCGCGAACAAAATCGCTGATGGCCACGACCTTACATTCGTCGATCGATTCCGGTAAAAAATCCGGGTCGATATCCAGATTCTCCAGATAGACGTCATCCAGCGCCCATACCGCGTGTTCGGTGTTATGCGGGATCCAGATACCGTAATGCGCGGGGATCACCCAGCATTTCCCCGCCACATCGATACGCATACTGCCTTTACGTGCAAAATGAAATTGCGCGAAGCTATGGCTGTGCCTGGCGACGTGATTGTTTGCTGGTAGCATGTAAGAGCGAAAGTAGACCGACTGCGGCAGCTCTTTCATTGAGTCATCTTGCGATGAAAACCACTGTTTAGCCTGCTGAAGGGAGAAAGGAAGGGTACCGTCCATCATTATGGCATCTGTTCGATAAATATTGTCCTCACATCATAATACATACCATCGTCTTATCCATAATAATCTTCTGCACATCATATTGACTCGTTTATGGATAAGAAACATGGCCACGGTTTGCTCAGATGTAATTAGCATTGATGAATTGAACGATAATTGGTCGCGAATGGGAAACGACCTGCTCAGTCAGGCCGATATTAAAATCAATGGTGCCCGGCCATGGGATATTCAGGTTCACCACGCTGATTTCTTTAAGCGTGTATTTCAGCAGGGTTCGCTGGGGTTAGGCGAGAGCTATATGGAAGGTTGGTGGGACTGCGAGCGTTTGGATATTCTGTTCTGCAAAATCCTGAAAGCAAAACTGGATAAACAGGTTCCCGGTAACCTGAAGGATATTTTACGTGTTGTCAGCGCGCGACTGTTTAATCTTCAGTCGCGCAGCCGATCATGGATTGTCGGCAAAGAACACTACGATATCGGCAACGATCTTTTTGCGTTGATGCTCGACCCGCACATGCAGTACTCCTGCGGCTACTGGCGTCATGCACAAACGCTGGAAGAAGCGCAAAATGCCAAGCTCAAAATGATCTGCGAAAAACTGCAGCTTGAGCCCGGCATGCGCTTGCTGGATATCGGCTGCGGCTGGGGAGGGCTGGCAGCCTATGCGGCGCGGAACTATGGCGTTAGCGTGGACGGCGTGACCATTTCGCGCGAACAGCAAAAACTGGCGCAGCAGCGCTGTGAAGGGCTGGATGTGAATATCCTGCTGCAGGACTATCGCGACCTCAATACCACCTACGACCGGATTGTGTCAGTCGGGATGTTTGAGCATGTCGGGCCAAAAAACTACGAGACCTATTTTAGCGTTGTTGACCGCTGCCTTAAACCTAATGGACTGTTTTTGCTACATACCATCGGGAGTAACCAAACCGGACTCAGCGTAGACCCGTGGATCAACAAATACATCTTCCCGAACGGCTGTCTACCGTCGATTCGCCAGATTGCGAGCGTCAGTGAATCGCGCCTGGTGATGGAAGACTGGCATAACTTTGGTAGTGATTACGACAAAACGTTGATGGCATGGCACGAACGCTTTAACCAGGCGTGGTCGGGTTTGTCGTCCAACTACACGCCGCGTTTCCGTCGGATGTTCAACTACTATCTGTGCGCCTGCGCTGGCGCGTTCCGCGCCCGTGATATTGAGCTCTGGCAGGTGCTGTTCAGCCGTGGCACTGAGGGTGGCATGTACGTCTATCGTTAATTGCTTGTCACGTCGCCTTCGGGCGACGTACTTCTGATTTAATTCCTTTTTATTGGTTCCTATCTTCATATCTCTGCGTTAAATACAATATTTTGTGTTTTATGCAGCCTTCCTATTTTTATCTCTTAATTCTATAATATTGGGTATTAACCTAAATAATCATGGATAAGCCACGTTATGATGGATTTATCACTTAGCAAACCCGCAGAAATTGTAAAGCTGCTTTGCGGTCGACTTCGCCAGGAAAGGCTTTCACAGCAAATGACCCAGGCCGACCTCGCGGCTCGCGCCGGTGTTGGGGTCAACACGGTCTCTAACCTGGAAGCAGGGCGTAACATCAACTTTGATAGTCTAGTCAGGGTGGCCATGGTGCTGGGGTTCGCCGACGAACTGGAAACGTTATTTAAGCCAAAGATTGAGAGCCTGGACGATATCCTGCGCTATGAAAAAAGCGCCACGCGCCATCGGATAAAGAGGAAGCACGACGATGCCTGACCGAATAGAGATATACTACGAAGGCTGGGGAGAACGCTGGCTATGGGGGCGACTGGTTTCCTCTACTGCACTGACCGGGCGGCCAATGATTGCCTTTGAATACAGCGAAGAGGCGGTGCGAAAAGGGCTGGAGTTAGCCCGCTTGACGTTACCGCTCAATGGCCCACGCCTGCGTCGGGATTTCCCTGCCCACCAGCTTGGTCTGCCGGGCCCGGTTTACGACGCACTGCCCGACGGTTGGGGGATGCTACTGATGGATCGCCTCTTCAAACGCCGGGGACTCAACGCCGCGCGCATTGGGCCGCTGGAGCGTTTGACCTATATCGGTAATGGCGCGATGGGCGCAATGACTTTCCATCCTCTCCAGGCCGATGACTCGTTAGCGACGAAAGATAATGTTCCACTTGCCCAACTGGCACAGGAAGTTCAGGCCGTACTGAGCGGTGAAGGTGGTCAGTTTCTACAAAAGCTGCTGCAAATGGGGGGCTCGCCTCAGGGGGCACGCCCAAAGGTGCTGCTGTATCGTCATCCGCAAACGGGGCTGTTTACGACGATCGCCGCACCCGAACTTGAAAGCTGGCTGGTGAAATTCCCGGCGAAGCAAGAGCACCCGGAAGTGTGCGCCATTGAAGCCGTCTACGGTGAGTGCCTTCGTCAATGCGGTATTTCCGCGCCAGACACCGCCTATTTTGCGTTGCCGGACGGGCAGACCGCTTTTGCCAGTAAGCGCTTTGACCGCCAGGACGGGATGCGCGTGCCAATGCAAAGTCTTGCCGCGTTTACCGGCGCAAACTATCAGATTGCCGGGTCGTTGGATTACGTTAACTTCCTACGCGCCACTCATTTGTGTACGAATGATGTTCGGGGGAAGACCCGCGCCTTTGAGCGGGTGCTGTTTAACGTTATCTTTAATAACCGCGACGATCACCCAAAGAACTTCGCCTATCTGATGGCGGCAAACGGCCAATGGTCGCTGGCTCCCGCTTTTGACGTTACCTACAACGATGGGCCGGGTGGCTATCATCAGATGGACGTGATGGGGGAAGCATTGGATATCGAACGTCAGCATATGATGGCGTTGGGTGAGCAGGAAGCTGAACTCACTCTGGCAGAGATTGACGAAAAAATAGAGGCGTTTAGCACGGTAGGTGACGCGTTTGCGGACACCGCAAGGTGGTTGTATCCAGACCAGATTACTGAAGAGACATTAAGCCAGATTCAGCGACAGATTCGAGATAATATCAGTCGATTAAAAAAGCCTCTCTGACTATCAGTACCAACCGATCCCCTCGCTACGTCGGGGAATAGGTGAGGGGAACCTACATCGCCCCCCTCACTTAACTTACTCAAAACATCGCATACAGCAGCGCCGAAACGGTCAACACCCCGCTCGCCATCACCATCACTGAGATAAACCCTCGCATCGCTTTCAGCGCCGGACGCGTGAAAATTAACCAGGTTGGGATCACAAACAGGAAGATCGCAATTAACGGCCCGCAGAGCGTTTCAATCATATTAATCACGTCGGGATTCAGATAAACCACCACTGAGGTGACGATAAACATCAGCACCGAGGTGATTAATTTAACCCGCTTAATATGGCTGGTCCGTTTAATGTTGAAGAGATCGGTCGCCAGCACGTTAAAGGTTTCGGCAACCGGCATTGAAATCCCTAAAAATGATTTCGTCATGCCCAGAATGGCAATAAACGGTGCCAGATAGAGCAGCGCACTCATGCCGCCATTGCCGCCAATAACTGACAACACGTTCAGATTCTGGTCTTTCGCCATCTCAAAGATTTCACGCGGCGTACTCAAAATACAGCTCAGCACGAAGAAAATAATGCTGAAGAAAATTAAGCCATAAGCGCGGCGAATAACCCGCACGGACTGTTCTTCGCCACCGTTACCCGGTTCACGATACCAGGAGGCCAGCGCGGGAATCAGCGGCGCCGAGCACAGAGAGAAGGCGATAAGCGGCAGCGTTAGCCACAGATCTTTCAGCGCACTGCCAGGGGTTGAGGTCTGCGTTTGCTGCCAGGCATGGGTGATGTTTTCTATGTTCCAGGCCGGGATCTGTGAGACGGCGATAACGATGATAGCAATGGCAAACGGCAGAGCCAGCGCACTCATGGTACTCACGACTTTATCGCGACCTTTGCTCAACACCAGGTGGAGAATAAGCAGAACGATCAACGTGAGCGTGGCGCGGTTAATGCCGACAATGTGCAGGCGGTCGCTCAGAAAGTGGCTCAGCGCATTTACCAATGACACGGCATAGACCAGCGTAACCGGGTAGTGCGCCACGCAGAAAAACAGCTTCATGGCCTGACGGCCTTTTGGGCCAAAGAACGAGCCAAACAGCGGCAGCGTATGGTCGTTCCCATCGTCCTTCTGCTGGTCGCGCATAAAGACCCGGCAGATAAGCACGTGTGGTACGAGCGATAGTGGAAATCCCAGCAGGAGTAGCAGAATAAAGATAAGCGGGCCGCGAGTACCGATTTCAACCGGTAGGAAAAGCGTGCCTGCACCCACCGTTGCGCCGTAAACACCCATCATCCAGATGGTATCTTTTTTCGTCCATTGAGGACGAGATATCGCTGTTTCTTTAGTCATAGTACTCATATATACCGAGAATAACGCGGACGTTAATGGAGGAGCTATTGGGGGTAACTTAAGCGGAAAATATAAAAGGATGGAAAACGATTTCTTATTGTATGAGGCTATTCTGGAAGCTTCTTTTCGATACTACTGGTTGCGCGATAAGCCCCGCAAGTATTTTTTGGTATTTACTGGAAAATTCAAGAGGTTTAATAACACCTTTTACATCGCTATAACTTCTTGTCATTTATAGTAAAGGAATCGACGACAGTTCGCCGATTCCATTCTCTATTTAATTACCCCAGCGGCTTTTTAAATAATCCACAGCCTGCTGCGTTTGCGGCTGTTCGAGGTAACCCTCACGGAACAATATTGTGCCATTGATATTGGTGGCGGACTCATTCATATCAATTTGCTTTTTCAGCTCTGGCACGCCGCCCTGGACCGTCCAGTCCGGTTCATTTTTCGACGGTTCACCCACTTTATACAGCGCTATACCGATGTACAGGCGGGTATTGGTTGGCTTGACGACGTCCGCCCACCATTTCGCCAGAACATCATAACGCGCGGCATCACGAGCAAACGGCCAATAGAGCTGCGGCGCAATATAGTCGAGTAAACCCTGTTGCACCCACTGGCGCGTATCGGCATAGGATTCATCATAAGCAGCAGCGCCACGGGTGTCGGAACCTGCGGGGTCGTGCGAACGATTTCGCCATACTCCGGCCGGGCTCACGCCAAATTCGACGTTCGGGTTGAGCTGCTTAATGGTGTGCGAAACCTGCGAAATCAGCTGCTGGGTGTTGTGGCGTCGCCAGTCGGCTTTTGAGGCAAAACCCTGACCGTACTGGCGATAGGTCGTGTTATCGTTCAGTGATGAAGCCGGAGTTTCGGTGTAGAAATAGTCGTCAAACTGCACGCCATCAACCGGGTAGCGGGAGACAACTTCCGCCACGATACTGGTTATCCAGTCACGAACTTCCGGAATACCTGGGTCTAGCACGAAGCGGTCTCCCGCGGTGCGGATCCAATCGCGATGCAGGACGTAAACGCTCGGCGGTGTCATCGACAGCGTATTGTTCAGCGCGGTAACCGTTGAAGGCTTGATATTGGTGGAGACGCGGTACGGGTTGAACCAGGCATGAACCTTCATGCCGCGCTTGTGCGCTTCATCCAGCATAAACTGTAGCGGGTCGTAGCCTGGATACTGACCAATGGTGCCCGTGAGCGTTTCAGACCATGGCAAAATATTAGACTGCCACAGTGCCGTTCCATCCGGTTTTACCTGGAAGAAAACGGTATTAATGCCGAGGCTTTTCAACTTATCAAGCTTGTCGCGCATCGCGGCCTGCTGCTGGATAACGCGCTGCATACTGCTGCTGGCGTTAATTGAGCTAATCGGCGGCCAGTCGAGACGAGACACCGTTGCGAGCCAGACGCCGCGCATTGGCTCATTATTCTGCTGGGTTTTGCCGGTATTCACGCCAGAAGGCGTTTTAACGGGGGTTTTTGAGTCGCAGCTGACCAGAAATAGTGCGGCGGCAATCAGCGCGGCGGCTTTTTTCGTTTTTGACATTCGGGAGAAACTAAAAGAACTGAGAGTCATAGGTGCCGTTATTCGGGTTATCGCGAGTGGCAAATATTTTCGTACTATTCACGGTGAAGTCAATCAATTAGCTACAGTGATATCACACAAAATGATAAGCATCATTCCGATATGTCATTTGCCTTATTTCTGCCAGTTTTTTATTGTTGATGCTTATTCATCCTGACAACAGCAAGGGAAGTCCTATGCCTGAATATTCACAACCTGTTGATACGCATCTTGCCTGGACATGGCAGGGCAGCGCCGAACCTGAAGCGCTTGAATTGACGCGTATCGCCGTCCCGCAGCTCGCGGCGGGCGATGTTCTGGTTCGCAACGCGGTTATCGGACTTAATCCGGTTGACTGGAAGGTATTCAGTCCGGGGTTGGTTGACTGGGAAAAGGGTCATGTCCCCGGCGTTGACGGCGCGGGAACGGTGGTCGCGCTGGGCGAGGGTGTCGATCAAAGCTGGCTGGGCCAGCGTGTGGCGTATCACCAAAGCCTATTGAAGCCTGGTAGTTATGCGGAACATACCCCCGTTGCCGCTCGTGCCCTGATGCGCTTGCCTGATTCATTGAGTTTTGAAACGGCGGCAAGCCTTCCTTGTCCGGCGCTAACGGCGTGGCTGGCTATTGAAAAGCTGCCGATAATTAACGGAGCGCCGCTGTTGATTAGCGGTGCCGGAGGTGCCGTCGGTCACTATCTTGTGCAGTTTGCAACAGCGAGAGGATTTGCGGTTACCGCGATGTGCAATCCCCGTCACTGGCAGCGCCTGCAGACGTTGGGCGCGCAAACCTGCATCGCCGGGCCATTGCCTTCCGGCAACACGTGGCCAGAGGAAAAAGCGGCAACGTTCTTTGCAGTGATTGATAGCGTTAACGAGGATCATGCAGCTCGTCTGACTCCCGCGCTCAAGGCAAATGGTCACATCATCGCGATTCAGGGGCGGTTGACGGAGTGGCCATGCGCGCCGTTTGGTCGCACGTTGTCGATGCATGAAGTGGCGCTCGGCGCACTCCACTGGTTCGGAGATGATGATGCCTGGCATCAGCTAACGGCGGCCGGAGAAAAAATTATGTTGGATCTGGCGACGAAGCGTTTAGTGGCAGAGGAGACGGTGGTCTCTGATTTTGACAAACTGCCCGCGCTGTTAAATCAACTTCGTCACCGTCAGTTCAGTGGAAAACCGTTGATTCTCGTTAACCCTTAGTTCGCCCCGTTCCCCACGGATTAAACGCCGGTTCTTCCGGCGTTATTTCCACGTCACCGGTCAATGAGTCCAGATAAAGCGCTTCCACTTCGGCACGGGCCCACGGGGTACGTCGCAAAAATTTAAGGCTGGATTTAACGCTCGGGTCATTCTTAAAGCAGTTGATGTTAATCAGCTTGCTCAGTTGCTCCCACCCATAACGTGCTACCAGCGCATTGACCTGCATTTCCAGGGTTACGCCGTGCAAAGGATCTTTAGAAATATGTTCTGTCATGGGAGGTCCGTTAAAATTGAGGCCAAAATGATGTGCGAGGGAAGGTTACAAGAAAGCTGAGCATCCGGCAATGGCGCAGGTACGCATGTTAAATTTGCGCTCAATTTTAAGGCGGTTGTACGCGGATTCTGACGTACGATGGCACTGGTAAAATATCAGAATTCACACAGCGCACGGAAAAACACTAAATTCATTATAATTCATATCGTTACATTATTACCGTTAGTTATTTAAGTGACGTTGTCACATTTTTGTTATTTCTGAAAGATGATAAGAATGGCAATGCTACAAGTATCTGGGGGTTACGAATACCTGCATCCAGGTTCTATGATGTCGTGAATAACACGATAGCGAACAGGAAAAGAAGACATGTTGAAATATGCGTCATTGCTGGTAGCGTTACTACTGGTTGGCTGCGCCAATACCCCGAACCTGCCGCCGACTGAAACGATCGTGGCGATTAAACCGATTGATTCCGGCATTATTGCCAGCTCTGAAAAACACAGTTATCGCTTTTTCCGTGAGGGGATGCCGCAGGAATATCAACGCTATAACACGTTTTATCAGCGCTTCCATCAGCAGGCATCCGGCGTGAGGGTGAATTTTGCGGTTAAGGATCATGAGGTCACGGCTGAATACATGGTGGTGATTGATAAGCGTAATGTGGATGCCAACCAGCAAACTATTCTGCGCAATGAGTACAAGGCAACAACTCTTGATAACGACCACCTTGGCGTGATGTTTAAAGCCAACGGGTTCTGGTCCTCTTCTTACGCAGAAGAGTTGGCGGCGCCTTACCGGCTAGAGCAGCCAATTGTGGTGTCGATCAACGATAAAACCCAGTCGCTGACCACTGCGGGGAGTATTGCACTAATTCCATTACTCCCATTATTCCCGCTGTTTATGATGTACGGCTGCGCCACCGGGCCATGCGTATAAGGTCAGCGTGTGTCGGCAGAATAGGGATATTGAGGGATAGTGCTGGTAGTCACCCATTACTATCCCCCGATATTAACGCTATTCCTTAACTGCCGCCGGAAACGACCCAGCAAGCCATTCCAGGAAAACTCGAAGCCGGGGAGGCACATGGCGATTTTGCGCGTAGACCACGTGAAAAGGATAGGGAGCAGGACGCCATTTACCGAGTATTTCTACCAGCGCACCGGCAGCCAGCGCTTTTTTTAGCGAGTAGGTAAAGGTCTGCACAATTCCCAACCCGGCTTCTACCGCGGCAATATGCGCATTGCTCTCATTAATGCCGAGATGATGTTCCGCTTTTATCTCCATTTTTTCCCCGTTGTGTTCAAAGCGGAATGGAAATGCTCTTCCGCTGGCGGGGGACAAATAGCTGATAAGACGGTGCCCATTTCTGAGCTCATCAGGGTAGGCGGGGACGCCGTAGCGTTTCAGGTAACCTGGCGTGGCGCAGGTAATGATCGTCGCATCACCGATTTTTCGTGCGATAAGCGAAGAGTCCTCCATCGGGCCGCCTCGGATAGCACAGTCAATATTGCCACTAATAAGATCCGAAGGTTTATCCGCGACCTGGAGATCGATACGAATATCCGGGTAGATGGTCATGAAATCTGCTAGCAACGGCACCAGAACGTCACGTGCGGTTGAGCCGCCAATCGCTATCCGTAGGTGACCTTTGGGCTTAGTGCTGGAGGTTTTAAACGACGCATCAATCTCATCCAACTCCGTCAGAATACGCAGCGCTTTATCATAATATTCCAGCCCCTCAGGCGTGACGGTAATGCGTCGCGTGGTGCGCTGTAGCAGGCGTGTCCCCAGATGCGCCTCAAGCTGTTGAATCGTTTTGCTGATGGTGGCATTGGGCATGTCCAGTGAGTCTGCGGCGCGGGTAAAACTGTTCGTTTCGACAACGCGCGTAAAGACTTTGAGGGCTGAAAATCGATCCATTATTCACATTTTCCCGACGATAAAGCGCCATTATTCACACAGGTGAAGAGTGTTTTTCATTTTGCTGTATTTTTCTGCATAGGTTAACAACGCTAAAGTACCAACCGTACTGAGACGACTGATTATCTCTGTAAGTCGATGACTCAATTAGCATATTCATACTTTAGTTAAGGAAATGCATCATGAATAAGAAACTTTCGGAAAAAATTGCGTTAGTAACCGGTGGTACTTCAGGTATTGGCCTTGCAACAGCACAAGTGTTGGTTGAACAGGGGGCGAAAGTGTACATCACCGGACGCCGCCAGGAAGAGCTGGATGCTGCCGTGGCGTTAATCGGCCCTGCGGCGAAAGGGATTCGCGCGGATGCTTCCGTGTTAAGTGACCTCGATACCGTGTTTTCGACGATTGCGAGTGACGTGGGTCGTCTCGATGTGCTGTTCGCTAACGCCGGCGGTGGTGACATGATGCCACTCGGAGCCATCACAGAGGAGCATTTCGACCGGATTTTCGGCACTAACGTACGCGGTGTTCTGTTTACGGTTCAGAAGGCGCTACCGTTGTTAACCCCTGGCGCCTCGGTGATCCTGACCGGCTCCACGGCCGCAGTGAAAGGCACGGCGAACTTCAGCGTTTATAGCGCCAGCAAAGCCGCGCTACGCAGTCTGGTTCGCTCATGGGCGCTTGATCTGAAAGATAGAGATATCCGCATTAACGTCGTGAGCCCAGGCCCAATCCGTACGCCAGGTCTTGGCGGGTTGGTAGATGAAGAACACCGGCAGGGACTGTTTGATGCTCTCGCCGCTGGCGTGCCGTTGGGCCGTTTGGGTGAACCTGAAGAAGTGGGTAAAACCGTCGCGTTCCTCGCATCCGATGATTCACGCTTTATTAACGCGGCTGAAATCTATGTTGACGGTGGTCTGGCGCAAATTTAGCGTTCAGACGCGTTATAACTGAGGGCCCGAGGATATCGTCGGGCCTTCGGCATTATTAAATATGTGCGGAAATGGTGCAGAGAGAAGGGGGGACGCCTATTTTTGTTGTCAAATTGCGGACTTAACAGCCATCAGCGTCCTTTTTCGAATCCATCCGCTCCCTGCCCGAATTGCCAGCCAGTAAGCCGTCATTTTCAGCTGAGTGGCTTGATCCGGACAGTAAATGAACGTCTCAGTTTGCAGCTCATAATGTCCTTCTTCCACTTTTTTTACTCGGTAGCGCAGTAAAAGCTTTGCGCTGCCCGGCATCACTGGAGCCAGATAAGCATCAGTATCCGGCACATTCTCCAGTCCAAAATCAGCGCGCCAGAATTGCCCACGCAGCCCGTAGCAGAGCTCGGATGCTGACTTTTCCAGAAGCGTAAAACTGTCCAGGCCAAAGCTGCTAACCGTCTGGTGTTGTTTATTGCGCCGGAATTTTTGCGGTAGTTGTCTTACCGACATCAATAGCCGGATGACGGCGTCCTGCTGAATATCGAATGTCGCTATTAACGGCAGAATTTTTTCAGGCGAGTGCGTTTTGATAACCGTCTGGTGTCTTTCATGGAACTGAAACTGT
>NZ_JMPL01000061.1 GCF_000735365.1 Kluyvera ascorbata ATCC 33433
GCTGTTTTTGCTGCTGTTGCCAGCGCTGGGTATCCGCTTCACGGGAGGCCAGCCACTGGCTCTCTTCGCCTGGTTGCGCAGGGGCAAGGCCGAAAGCGGAGAACGTTTGGGTCAGCGCGGCGGCGCGTTGAGCGAGTTCATCGCGCAATTGGGTTTGTTGGGCGCGAAGCTCGCGAATTTGCGCGTCGAGCGTCAGGCGCTGGCTGTAGTGATAGCGCTGCTGTTCTGCCTCGTCCTGGGCGGCGAGCCAACCGTTGATGTCGTCAGCGGGCTGCAGCGTGATATTCAACCCTTGAATGACGGTTTGCCACTGTGATGTAAGTGCTTGATCTAGCTCAGAAAGCGTCTCTAGCTCCGTATTTTCTTGCTGCTGCTGTTTTTCCAGTGCGGCCTGCTGGCCGCGCAGCGTGGCGCCTTCTTCCGCCAGATGAGCGACCTCTTTTTCCAGCGCGTCACGGCGAGCTTTGTTGGCATCTGGAGTCAGCGCCTGATATTCCGCAAGCGCCGGGTGGCTGGTGGAGCCGCACAGCGGGCAGGGTGCGCCTGGCTGTAGACGCGCGCGCTCGGCCTCGAGGCGGACGATGGTCGCCTCCAGTTCGCAGATGGCATTAACGTCGTCGCGCTGCTGCTTTTTCTCTTTATAGGTCTGACGAAGCTGGGTAAGTCCGGCGTTCAGTTTCTCCAGCTGCTGCTGGCGCTGCTGCTGGGCGTGCAGAAGCTGCTGGCGGCGCGATTGAAGTGGGATGAACTGGGTATGCAGCGCGCTCAATTGCTGGCGCAGCGGGCGGGTGGCTGCGTGCTGCGCAATGTGTCCGGCAACCTCTTCCTGAGTCAGCGTTAAGGCTGACGGCGGCAGTTGAGCGAACTGTTTCTCCAGATCCTTCAAACGTTGCGCGGAGGATTCTATCTGAGCGCGTTCGCGAGCCTGTTGGCTAAAGGCGCTGCGCCAGCCGGTCAGTTCTCCCTGCCAATGCTGGATATGATCATGTTCCTGAAGCCACTGCTGAATCTGGGTTTGCGTGTGCTGGAGCGAGGTGGCCTGCCGTTCGGCGCTCAGGCGGATACGGTCGCGAAGGCGGCGAGAATCATGTAAGCGAGTATTTACTTGCTCTGTCAGTTGGTGGGTTTTTGCCACCGTGGCGGCTTGCTCCTGTAGCTGGACCCAACGCGGGCGTAATGCCTCGGCTGGCTGCGCCCGGCTGAGCGTGGCGAGCTGCGGCTTGGCGGCTTCCAGCGCCTGTTTTGCGGCAATCAGCGCCTGCTGATGAGTCCGTTCGTCCTGCTCAAGTTCCTGTTGGCGAACCAGCCACTGCTGATGCTGGGCGGCCTGGGTGTGTTGCTGTTGCCACTGCTGTTCGTCAGAAGTAAGCGCCTGCAAACTCTGTGACAAGGTCTGCTGCTGCTCTTCGCTCAGCAGCACCACGCCGCTGGCCTGCGCCTGAAGTTTTTCCAGCTCGCCGCGCGCGTGTTTATGTTTTTCAAATACCTGCGCAGAGATCTGGCCGTAAATTTCGGTGCCGGTCAGCTCTTCCAGCAGTTCGGCACGCTCTTTCGGTTCGGCGTTCAGGAAGGCGGCAAACTGGCCTTGAGAGAGCATCATTGAGCGGGTAAAGCGGCCGTAGTCGAGACCGGTCAGCGAAGCCGTCATCTCCAGCTTGTCTTTCACTTTGTCCGCCAGAATCTGCCCGTCATCGCAGCGTGCCAGCTCGACGCGTGGCGCTTGCAGGTTACCGTCCGGCTGGTTGCGGGCGCGGTTTTGGCTCCAGAAAGCGCGATAGGCCACGCCCTGAACTTCAAACTCCACTTCCGCCAGACACTCGGCGGTGTCGCGGGTCATCAGGTCGTTTTGTGACTGGGAGACGTTACTTAGGCGCGGCGTTTTGTGGTACAGCGCCAGGCAGATGGCGTCCAGCAGCGTGGTTTTGCCCGCGCCGGTGGGGCCGGTAATGGCAAACAGACCGTTGCTGGCAAACGGCTCCTGGGTGAAATCGATTTTCCACTCGCCTTTTAGCGAGTTGAGGTTTTTCAGACGCAGGCTGAGAATTTTCATGGCTGTTCCTCCTCGCCAAGGCTCTGGAGCGTGTCATTAAACAGCGCATGCAGACGCTGCTGCTGCTCCTCCTCCAGCGTTTCAAGCGACAAACGACGCTGAAATACCTCTTCGACGCTCAGCTCGCTCAAGGTCTCGCGCTCAAGGCTTGCCAGAATGCGCTGGCGCTGTTCGCGACTGCGGCGCACCAGCAGCACGTCTACCGGCAGGTCATCGGTGATAACCTGAATTTTACGTTGAATATCATGCAGGTATTCATCGCTGGTGATTTCGATATCCAGCCAGGTGCTCGGCTCTGCGGCAGCATCGCGCCATTCGGCGAGCTGGGCGCTGATTGTGTCAAAATCGCCTTTGATCACCGCCAGCGGTTGAGCAATCGGAACGGTAAGCGGTGTGACCTCGGAAAGCTTGCCGTCGGCGAAGCTCACCAGATTGACGCTTTTGGCTTTGCCGGTTTCATCAAAACTGAGGGCGATAGGCGAACCGCTGTAGCGAATATGCTCGCTGCCGCCGATTTTCTGCGCCCGGTGAATATGGCCCAGCGCGATGTAGTCGGCCGGCGGGAAGTTTTGCGCCGGAAACGCGTCCAGTGTGCCAATATAAATGTCGCGTACCGCGTCACTTTTGCTGGCACCGACGGTCGTCAAATGACCGCTGGCAATAATCGGCAGCGTGGCGTCACCGCGTAGCGTGCAGGCTTGCTGGTACTGCAACTGGTAATAATCGGTAATGCTCGCCAGTACCTGCTGGACTTTTTCGCTGCCGGAAAGCCCGGCCTGGCTGGTTATGATGTCGCGCGGGCGCAGGAACGGCACCGGGCAGAATACCGCGCCGGGCGTGCCGTCGCGGCGGTTCAGGATAAAGGGGGCATGGCCCGCGCTGGCGATCACCGTGGTATTCAGAAATGAAAGGATATCGCGGGATTCATTCAGCGTAGCCACAGAGTCGTGGTTGCCCGCCAGCACGACCAGATGGCAGCCGGTTTGTTGCAGATTAACCACAAATCGGTTGTACAGTTCTCGCGCGTAGCTCGGCGGGGAGCCGGTATCGAAGATATCGCCCGCCACAATAATGGCATCGACTCGTTCGGTTTCGGCGGTCGCGAGCAGCCAGTGCAGAAAAGCCTCATGTTCAGCCGCGCGGCTCTTGCTGTAGAAGTTCTGGCCGAGGTGCCAGTCCGATGTGTGGATGATGCGCATAGCGGTTCCGTGAGAAGTGGCGTAAAGTTGATTATAAACATCAGCCTACGTTGAGGTCGATGAGCGCGTTTCGGCAGTGTCATAAACGGCAAACCGCGATCATCTAACGGTCATGTTTTTCATAAATCTGTCATAAATCTGACGCATAATGACGCCGTATATAATACTGATGTCTAAAAACAGGGCAAATAATGGCAAGACGTATTCTGGTCGTTGAAGATGAAGCGCCAATCCGCGAGATGGTCTGCTTCGTACTGGAACAAAATGGTTTCCAGCCGGTAGAAGCTGAAGACTACGACACCGCTGTCAGTAAACTGAATGAACCCTGGCCCGACCTTATTCTGCTCGACTGGATGTTACCGGGCGGTTCGGGACTGCAATTTATTAAGCATATCAAACGTGAAGCGCTGACGCGTGACATTCCGGTGGTGATGCTCACCGCTCGCGGTGAAGAAGAAGACCGCGTGCGTGGTCTGGAAACGGGCGCTGACGATTACATTACCAAGCCATTCTCACCAAAAGAGCTGGTCGCCCGCATTAAAGCGGTGATGCGCCGCATTTCGCCGATGGCGGTGGAAGAGGTGATTGAGATGCAGGGGCTGAGCCTTGACCCGACCTCTCATCGCGTGATGACCGGTGAAAACCCGCTGGACATGGGCCCAACCGAATTTAAACTGCTGCACTTCTTTATGACGCACCCGGAGCGCGTTTACAGCCGTGAACAGCTGCTGAACCACGTCTGGGGCACTAACGTTTATGTTGAAGACCGTACCGTCGACGTGCATATCCGTCGTCTGCGTAAAGCGCTGGAACACAGTGGTCATGACCGCATGGTGCAAACCGTTCGCGGCACGGGTTATCGTTTTTCCGCCCGTTTCTAAATTTTGACAGGAGTGTGACGCGTGCTGGAACGGCTGTCATGGAAAAGGCTGGTACTGGAGCTGGTGTTATGCTGTCTCCCGGCCGTGATACTGGGACTGATTTTTGGTTATCTGCCGTGGTTTTTACTGGCGGCGGTGACCGGGCTGCTTATCTGGCATTTCTGGAATTTACTGCGACTTTCATGGTGGCTTTGGGTTGACAGAAGTATGACCCCGCCGCCGGGACGCGGTAGCTGGGAGCCCTTGCTGTACGGGCTCAACCAGATGCAGTTGCGTAATAAAAAACGCCGCCGCGAACTGGGTAATCTGATTAAGCGTTTTCGCAGCGGCGCGGAGTCGCTGCCGGATGCGGTGGTGCTCACCACCGAAGAGGGCGCTATTTTCTGGTGTAATGGCCTGGCCCAGCAGCTGCTGGGGCTTCGCTGGCCCGACGATAGCGGGCAAAACATCCTCAACCTGCTGCGCTACCCCGAATTTACCCAACACCTCAAAAAACGTGAGTTCTTAAAACCACTGCATCTGGTGCTGAACAGCGGTCGCCATCTGGAGATCCGCGTCATGCCCTACACCGACCGTCAGCTTTTGATGGTGGCGCGTGATGTGACGCAGATGCACCAGTTGGAAGGCGCTCGACGCAACTTCTTTGCCAACGTTAGCCATGAACTGCGCACGCCGCTAACCGTGTTGCAGGGCTATCTGGAGATGATGCAGGAGCAGGTGTTGGAAGGGAACGTGCGTGAAAAAGCGTTGCACACCATGCGTGAGCAGACGCAGCGGATGGAAGGGCTGGTGCGCCAACTCCTGACGCTCTCTAAGATTGAGGCTTCACCGACGCTGGCGCTCAATGAAAAAATTGATGTGCCGATGATGCTGCGGGTAGTCGAGCGCGAGGCGCAAACGCTCAGTCAGCATAAGCATCAGTTCCATTTTGAAATTGATGAGACGTTAAAAGTGCTGGGCAATGAGGATCAGCTGCGTAGCGCGATGTCGAATCTGGTCTACAACGCGGTGAATCATACGCCGGAAGGGACGCTGATTACCGTGCGCTGGCAGCATGCGCCGCACGGGGCATTGTTCAGCGTGGAGGACAACGGACCGGGAATTTCGCCTGAGCATCTGCCAAGGCTGACCGAGCGTTTTTATCGCGTGGATAAAGCGCGTTCACGGCAGACCGGCGGTAGCGGTTTGGGGCTGGCAATTGTTAAACATGCGGTTAATCATCACGATAGCCGATTAGATATTACCAGTGAGCTCGGCAAAGGTTCGTGTTTCAGCTTTCTGCTGCCGGAACGTTTAATTGCCAAAAATAGCGAGTAATTTCACGCTTGTCAGCTTAACTTTCCACAGACCAGCCTCGGCTGGTCTGTTTGCTTTGCAGTCAAGTAACTCCCGCGTGATTTACGAACGTCTGATTATTTTTTGTTCGCATGATTAGCCGGATGTTTTTCTTAAATCCAGTTAATCCGTCTGCTTATTTTTTCACTATCAATATAATCATCTGGTTTTTCGATCCCGTGTTGCTTTAAAACGTTATAAGCGTTTAAATTGGCCCCCATGCAGTCGTAAACAGACTATATATACGCGGTAAATCAAAAAACTATTCTTCTCTACGCCGCGAAGGGAGCATATCCCGCTGAGTTTATTGTCAGTTTCCTCTGCATCATTCCACAGGCGCTGACACAATAAATTTGTTTTACAACACCACATCCACAGGCTGTAGTTACATATGACCCATCAATTAAAATCGCGTGACATCATCGCTCTGGGCTTTATGACCTTCGCGTTGTTTGTTGGCGCAGGCAACATCATTTTCCCTCCTATGGTTGGCTTGCAGGCCGGTCCACACGTCTGGACTGCGGCTATCGGCTTCCTGATTACTGCGGTAGGTCTGCCTGTGCTGACCGTCGTCGCGCTGGCGAAAGTGGGCGGCGGCGTCGATAGCCTGAGCACGCCAATTGGTAAAGTGGCGGGCGTACTGCTCGCTACGGTCTGCTACCTGGCGGTTGGCCCGCTGTTTGCGACCCCGCGTACCGCGACCGTGTCGTTTGAAATTGGTATCGCGCCGCTGACCGGCAGCGGTGAACTGCCGCTGTTTATCTACAGCGTTGTCTACTTCGCGCTGGTGATTCTGGTGTCGCTCTATCCGGGCAAACTGCTGGATACCGTGGGTAATTTCCTGGCGCCGCTGAAAATCCTGGCGCTGATTGTGCTGTCCGTTGCTGCCGTGATGTGGCCAGCTGGCCCTATCAGCCACGCGATGGAGGCCTATGAAACCGCGGCGTTCTCAAACGGCTTTGTGAACGGCTATCTGACCATGGATACGCTGGGTGCGATGGTGTTTGGTATCGTTATCGTTAACGCCGCGCGTTCCCGCGGTGTGACCGAAGCACGTCTGCTGACCCGTTATACCATCTGGGCTGGCCTGATGGCCGGCGTGGGCCTGACGCTGCTGTATCTGGCGCTGTTCCGCCTGGGTTCAGACAGCGCGACGCTTGTCGATCAGAACGCGAACGGTGCAGCAATTCTGCACGCATACGTACAGCACACCTTCGGTGGCGCGGGCAGCTTCCTGCTGGCGGCATTGATCTTCATCGCCTGTCTGGTGACGGCGGTGGGCCTGACCTGTGCGTGCGCTGAGTTCTTTGCGCAGTACCTGCCGTTCTCCTACCGTTCACTGGTCTTTATCCTCGGCCTGTTCTCGATGGCGGTGTCGAATCTGGGGCTGAGCCACCTGATTCAAATCTCCATTCCGGTGCTGACCGCGATTTATCCGCCATGTATCGCACTCGTAGTGCTGAGTTTTACCCGCAATTGGTGGCATAATTCGGGCCGCGTTATTGCACCACCGATGTTTATCAGTCTGGTATTTGGTATCCTTGACGGCATCAAAGCCTCTGCCTTTGCAGATGTGCTGCCAGCGTGGACGACCCGTTTACCGCTGGCCGAGCAAGGCCTTGCATGGCTGATGCCGACGGTTGTGATGGCGGTTCTGGCCATAATCTGGGACCGCACCGCAGGTCGTCAGGTGACATCAAGCGCCCACTAACCGGCGTTGACATCAAGGTGTTTTAACCACGGAACGTGATGTTCCGTGGTTTTTTATTTTGGGTACTTTCACCTAAGTCGTTCGCGCTGCGGCGCGATGATGATGGGTATGACATGGCACTGGAAACGATGGAAAACAACAAGCTGAAGCGCGGGTTAAGCACCCGACACATTCGCTTTATGGCCCTCGGATCGGCCATTGGTACGGGGCTGTTCTACGGCTCCGCCGATGCGATCAAGATGGCCGGGCCAAGCGTTCTGCTGGCCTACATTATTGGCGGCGTTGCCGCGTATATCATCATGCGTGCGCTGGGCGAAATGTCCGTGCATAACCCGTCTGCAAGCTCCTTCTCTCGCTACGCGCAGGATAACCTGGGCCCGCTGGCGGGCTACATCACAGGCTGGACCTACTGCTTTGAGATCCTGATTGTAGCCATTGCGGATGTGACCGCCTTTGGTATCTATATGGGCGTCTGGTTCCCGGCGGTGCCGCACTGGATATGGGTACTCAGCGTGGTGCTGATTATCTGCGCCATCAACCTGATGAGCGTGAAGGTGTTCGGTGAGCTGGAGTTCTGGTTCTCGTTCTTCAAAGTTGCCACCATTATCATCATGATTATCGCCGGTTTTGGCATCATCATCTGGGGTATTGGCAATGGCGGACAGCCGACGGGTATTCATAACCTGTGGAGCAACGGCGGCTTCTTTAGCAACGGTTGGCTTGGCATGGTGATGTCGCTGCAGATGGTGATGTTTGCCTACGGCGGTATCGAAATTATCGGTATTACCGCCGGTGAAGCGAAAGACCCTGAGACTTCGATTCCGCGCGCGATTAACTCCGTGCCGATGCGTATTCTGGTGTTCTACGTGGGTACGCTGTTCGTCATTATGTCTATTTATCCGTGGAACCAGGTTGGTACCAACGGTAGCCCGTTTGTGATGACCTTCCAGCATCTGGGGATCACCTTCGCGGCCAGCATCCTCAACTTTGTGGTCCTGACGGCATCGCTGTCGGCGATTAACTCCGACGTGTTCGGCGTGGGTCGTATGCTGCACGGGATGGCGGAGCAGGGTAGCGCACCGAAGGTATTCGCTAAAACGTCCCGCCGCGGTATTCCGTGGGTGACGGTGATGGTGATGACCATCGCGCTGCTGTTTGCGGTTTACCTCAACTACATCATGCCGGAAAACGTCTTCCTGGTGATTGCGTCGCTGGCGACCTTCGCGACGGTGTGGGTGTGGATTATGATTCTGCTCTCGCAGGTGGCTTTCCGTCGCCGCCTGTCGGCTGATGAAATCAAAGCGCTGAAGTTTAAAGTGCCTGGCGGCGTGGCGACAACGATTGTCGGTATCGTCTTCCTGGTCTTTATCATCGCGCTGATTGGTTATCACCCGGACACGCGTATTTCGCTGTACGTCGGCTTTGCGTGGATCTTGCTGCTGTTAGTCGGCTGGGCATTTAAAACCCGTCGCCGCAAATAATCTGCTCTATCAAGTAGCCCGGAGTCGGTGCGTCAGCACCGACTCCGGGAGCTTTACCGGCACCATTTCGCTTGGCCTGGTTACAACGTTTTTGCCTCTCTATTCTCCGCCCCCGTCCTCCTCCCTACAAAAATGTTCAAAAGATGAGTAGGGTGCAATAGTCGTATGGCAAGGTGAGCTCACTTTGAGGATAG
Source organism: Kluyvera ascorbata ATCC 33433 (assembly GCF_000735365.1). Lineage (GTDB taxonomy): Bacteria > Pseudomonadota > Gammaproteobacteria > Enterobacterales > Enterobacteriaceae > Kluyvera > Kluyvera ascorbata. The sequence continues at coordinate 8,852 of NZ_JMPL01000061.1, forward strand.
GGGATAGATGATGTTGAATGCCTGGCACCTTCCTGTTGCTCCCTTTATTAAACAGCAACAGGACAAACTCATTATCACGCTGTGGCTTCGTGGCGATGATCTGCCGCAGCGGGTGACGATGCGCTCGGAAGTCGATAACGAAGAGATGGCGCTACCGATGCGCCGCAGCGGAAAAGCGCCGAGCCGCGATATCGTGCAATGGCGCGCGGAAATCAGCCTGCATGAAGGCCAGCCGCGTCGCCGTTACGCCTTTAAGCTGCTGTGGGATGACCGCCAGCAGTGGTTTTCGCCAAAAGGCTTTAGCGCCTTTCCACCGGCCAAGCTTGAACTCTTTGCCTTTGACTGCCCGGACGCTGGCCCGCAGTGGGTGACCGAACAGGTTTTCTATCAGATTTTCCCGGACCGTTTCGCCCGCAGCCCATCGCGCAGCGACCAGCAGGATAAGGTCTACCATCATCACGCCGCCGGGCACGACATCGTCCTGCGCGATTGGGATGACCCTCTCACTGCCGAAGCGGGTGGCTCGACCTTTTACGGCGGCGACCTCGACGGTATCAGCGAAAAACTGCCGTACCTGAAAGCGCTTGGCGTCACCGCGCTGTACCTGAACCCGGTGTTTACCGCACCCAGCGTACACAAGTACGATACTGAAGATTATCGTCAGGTCGACCCACAGTTCGGCGGCAACGACGCACTGCTGCGCTTGCGCCATAACACCCAGCGCGAGGGGATGCGCCTCGTCCTCGATGGCGTGTTTAACCACAGCGGTGATACCCACGCCTGGTTTGACCGCCACAACCGCACACCGAACGGGGCCTGCTATCACCCGGACTCTCCGTGGCGCGACCATTACAGCTTCTCACCAGAGGGTAAAGCGCTCGACTGGTTAGGCTACGCGAGCCTGCCGAAGCTGGATTACCGGTCTCAGGCGCTGATTGACGAAATCTACGGCGGTGAAGACAGCATCGTTCGCCACTGGCTGAAAGCGCCGTGGAATATGGATGGCTGGCGACTGGACGTGGTGCACATGCTCGGCGAAGCGGGTGGCGCAAAGAACAACCTGAAGCATGTGGCAGGGATAACCCAGGCGGCGAAAGCCACGCGACCGGACGCCTACGTGCTCGGCGAACATTTTGGCGATGCGCGTCAGTGGTTACAGCAGGATGCGGAAGATGCGGCGATGAACTATCGCGGCTTTACCTTCCCGCTGTGGGGATTCCTTGCGAATACCGATATCTCCTACGACCCGCAGAAGATTGATGCACAAACCTGTATTGCGTGGATGGAAGACTACCGCGCCGGGCTGTCGCATCAGCAGCAGCTACGGATGTTTAACCAGCTTGATAGCCACGATACGGCGCGTTTTAAATCGCTGCTGGGTCGTGATGTGGCGCGTCTGCCGCTGGCGGTGGTCTGGCTGTTTAGCTGGCCCGGCGTGCCCTGTATCTACTATGGCGATGAAGTGGGGCTGGACGGCGATAACGACCCGCTCTGCCGCAAGCCATTCCCGTGGGATGAAAGCAAGCAGGATAAAAATCTGCTGGCGCTCTACCAGCGTCTGGCTGCGTTGCGTAAAGCGACGCCTGCGCTGCGCCATGGCGCTTGCCAGGTGCTCTATGCGGCGGGAGACGTGGTGGTGTTCCTGCGCGTGCTTGGTGCAGAGCGCGTGCTGGTGGCGATTAACCGTGGGGAAGCCTGCGACGTCACGCTCTCTGACTCCCCGTTGCTGCACGTGGCTCACTGGCAGCGCCGGGAGGGCGATGCGCAGCTTGAGGGGATGCGCTTGACGCTACCGGATATCTCCGCGTCGGTGTGGACCGGTCACTGATAGAGACGGCGAATTTCAGCGCTGGCGAGCAGGGTTTCACGCCACCAGCGCTGGGCGAGCCCGTCGCTGCCGTTGCGCCAGGCCATATAGGCGACGTCTTTTTGCCGAAACGAGTTTACCGTTTTCTCCACTAACTCTCCTGTCGCCAGCCACGGGCTGGCAATATGGCGGGGGAGGAATCCGCAGCCCATACCGGCGCGCAGCAGCGTCACCTTACTGTGAAAATCGTCAACGCGAATCTGTGGCTGTTCATCCATCAGGTTGGTCTGCAAGGGATGGCATACCCGCGCGCTATCGCTTATCACTACCGCGCGATGTAAACAGAGCTGCTCGTTGGTTAAGCCCTCTGACGCGGTGGCCAGCGGGTGACTTGGCGCGACCACAAACACGTTATCCAGCGTGCCGAGCATACGATACGACCAGGCGGCGGAGGTGGGCGGTTCGTTAATCGCACCGAGGATAATATCCGCGCCGTTATGGGTGAGTTCTTCCCAGGAACCGGCCAGCGTATGATGGGTAAAGTTAAGGCGCGTTTGTTTATTCAGGGCGTAAAAGGCGTCGATCGTCGGCAATAGCGCGGTAAAGGGAAACGAGTCGTCCAGCGCAATCGCCAGCTCTTTCTCCCAGCCAGAAGTCAGCTGTACCGCCTGTTTTTCCAGATCTTTTGCCGCGTTGAGCAGCAGGCGGCCCTTTTCCAGCACCATTCGTCCGGTATCGGTAAATTTAGCCCGATGCCCGGAGCGGTCCAGCAACGTAATTTCCAGGTCGCTTTCCAGCTTTTGAATCATATAGCTAAGCGCGGCGGGCGTTTTGAACAGCGAATCAGCGGCGGCGGCGAAAGACCCGTGTTTATCAAGGGCATCAAGAATGAGCAGTACGTCCAGATTGAGTCGCATAATAAAAAATATCCTGAAAATTAAACCACTACGTTGTAACGAATAGCGAAAAACAAAGCCAGTGAATAAATTAGATAAAACTGTCGCATTTTTTTGATGCTGATTTATTACCGTCACGGGATGGTAAGTTTTCTTTAATAACTCGTTAGAAATTTCCCGCTATACTCAACAAGCTTTCTGATTCAGGATCCTGCTGCTGACGGCAGTTTAAGACCGTTGCCTTTTAACTTATTGATTAAGAAGGTGTGTTATGTCTATCCGGGAACTGATTGACCCTCAAAACTCTGCGCTTATTTTTATTGACCATCAGCCACAAATGTCATTCGGGGTGGCGAATATTGATCGCCAGACGCTGAAAAATAACACCGTAGCATTAGCGAAGGCCGGTAAAATATTTAATGTTCCGGTAATTTACACTTCCGTCGAAACGAAAAGTTTTAGCGGTTATATCTGGCCAGAATTACTCGCTGTTCATCCTGACGTTAAGCCTATCGAACGTACTTCAATGAACTCCTGGGAAGACGCTGCTTTTGTGAAAGCGGTAGAAGCGACCGGGCGTAAAAAACTGATTATCTCGGCGCTGTGGACTGAAGTTTGCCTGACCTTCCCGGCACTGATGGCGCTGGAAGCGGGATATGAAGTTTATGTCGTGACTGATACCTCCGGCGGCACCTCTGTTGATGCCCACGAGCGTTCTATCGACCGCATGGTGCAGGCTGGTGCGGTGCCGGTGACCTGGCAGCAGGTGCTGCTTGAGTACCAGCGCGACTGGTCACGCAAAGAAACTTACGACGCGGTAATGGATTTGGTGCGTGAACACAGCGGTGCGTACGGGATGGGCGTGGACTATGCCTATACCATGGTGCACGGCGCGCCAGAGCGCAAAGCTTAAGGTCCGCGACCCGGTGGGGCGTCGACCCCGCCGGTTTGCAAGCGCAAGGAACCCATCTTCATGACGCAAAAGCATGTCACGCTGGTTATTACCCACGCTATTCGTCCCGAACACGTTGCGCAGTACGAAGCCTGGCTTGGCGAAATTATGCCTATTGCCGCTAGCTATCCCGGTCATCTGGGCGCCAACGTTATTCGTCCGGTCGATGGACAGACGGCCTGGAATATTATCATCCGCTTCGACACCATCGAGCACCTCTACGCCTGGACCCAGTCTGACGTGCGACGCAAGCTGGTGGAGGAAATCGCCCCGGTTCTGGGGGACGGCGACCGCACCGAGGTGCGCACCGAAGCCGCTTTCTGGTTCACCCCGCCTGCCGCTAACGTTCGCCAGCCAAAGCGCTGGAAACAGTTTCTGATAACGCTGCTGGTGATTTTCCCCAGTACTAACCTGGTCCCCGCGATTACCGGCGCGCTGCTGCCGTCGTTAAAGGGAACCCTGTTACTGCATTTTATTAATGATGCTTGTGTGGTCGCGCTGGTGGTCTGGTTCTGGATGCCCATCGTGACCCGCCTGTTTGCCGGTTGGCTGAAAAAAGCCTGAATCGACGCGAGGAGAACGCTATGTCACAAACCGCTACCCTGATTTTAACGCAGGGGCAGATTCACACTCTTGACCCGCAACAGCCCATCGCCGAAGCGGTGGCCATCGCTGATGGCAAAATTCTCGCCGTCGGTAGCGACGCGCAGATGCTGTCCTACGCGGGTGAAGGCACGCAGATTGTTGATCTTCACGGGCACACGGTGATCCCTGGCCTTAACGACTCGCACCTGCACCTCATTCGCGGCGGGCTGAACTACAACCTGGAGCTGCGCTGGGAAGGCGTACCGTCGCTGGCGGATGCGCTGCGCATGCTCAAAGAGCAGGCCGATCGTACGCCGTCGCCGCAGTGGGTGCGCGTGGTAGGGGGCTGGAGTGAGTTCCAGTTTGCCGAACGCCGGATGCCGACGCTGCAGGAGCTTAACGATGCCGCGCCGGATACGCCGGTGTTCGTCCTGCACCTCTACGACCGCGCCCTGCTCAACCGCGCCGCGCTGAAGGCGGTGGGCTACACCAAGGATACGCAGGCTCCAGCGGGCGGTGAGATTGTCCGCGATAACAACGGCAACCCGACCGGGATGCTGATTGCCAAACCCAACGCCATGATCCTCTACGCGACCCTGGCGAAGGGGCCGAAGCTGCCGCTGGAGATGCAGGTCAACTCCACCCGCCAGTTTATGCGCGAGCTGAACCGACTGGGGCTGACCAGCGCCATTGATGCGGGCGGCGGCTTCCAGAACTACCCGGAAGATTACGAAATTATTGAGCAGCTGCATGCCAATAAGCAGATGACCATCCGCATTGCTTATAACCTGTTTACCCAGCGTCCGAAGCAGGAAGTTGAGGATTTCGAACGCTGGACCGATATGCTGAAACCGGGGCAGGGTACCGATTTCTACCGTGCTAACGGTGCAGGCGAGATGCTGGTCTTCTCGGCGGCTGACTTTGAAGATTTCCTGCAGCCGCGCCCGGATCTGCCGCCGGGTATGGAAGATGAACTTGAACGCGTCGTCCGTCATCTGGTTGAGCATCGCTGGCCGTTCCGCCTTCACGCCACCTACGACGAGTCGATCAGCCGCATGCTGGATGTGTTCGAGAAGGTTAACCGTGATATTCCGTTCAACGGTCTGCACTGGTTCTTTGACCACGCCGAGACCATCACCGAGCGCAACATTGAGCGCGTGAAGGCGCTGGGCGGCGGGATTGCGGTGCAGCATCGTATGGCCTTCCAGGGCGAGTATTTCGTCGATCGCTATGGCAAAGATGCGGTGAAACACACGCCGCCGGTGGCGAAAATGCTGGAGATGGAGGTGCCTGTCGGTCTGGGGACGGACGCCACCCGCGTGGCGAGCTACAACCCGTGGACGGCGCTGTACTGGCTGGTTTCCGGGCGTACCGTCGGCGGCATGGCGATGTATGATGATGAAAACCGTCTGCCGCGCGATGTGGCGCTGGAACTGTGGACGGCGGGTAGCGCCTGGTTCTCCAGCGAGCAGGGCAAAAAAGGCCGCATTGCTGCTGGGCAACTGGCGGATCTGGTGGCGCTGTCGAAGGACTACTTCAGTGTGCCGGAAGAAGAGATCAAAGGCATTGAGTCGGTGATGACGATTGTTGATGGCCGCGTAGTCTACGCCGCCGGACACTTCACGCCGATCGCCCCGCCGTCGATTCCGGTGGTGCCGGACTGGTCACCGGTGGTGAAAGTGCCGGGCCACTATCGCTCCGCGCCTCCGGGCTCAGAGCATATTGGTGCAGTGGTGCAGATGCATCAGTGCTGCGGCAGCTGCGGCGTGCACGGGCATCAGCACGATATTGCGCGCCAGTCCGGTATTCCGGTATCGGATGACCGTGCCTTCTGGGGCGCGCTGGGCTGTTCTTGCTTCTCGTTCTAAAACGATCCCGGCGGCGCTTCGCTTGGCCGGCTACAGGATGTAGTCCGGGCGAGTCATCGCTGACTTAGGGGAAACAAAAAAGGCTCGCGCAATGCGAGCCTTTTTTTGTCGGAACGTCAGCCGATTACAGGCTGGAAACGTTCTCGCTCAGGTACTTAGCAACGCCGTCCGGAGACGCGTTCATGCCTTCTTTCCCTTTTTCCCACTGCGCCGGGCACACTTCGCCGTGCTGCTCGTGGAACTGCAGCGCATCAATCATACGCAGCATTTCGTCGATGTTACGACCCAGCGGCAGGTCGTTAACGACCTGGTGGCGAACCACGCCGTTAGCGTCGATCAGGAAGGAGCCGCGCAGCGCAACGCCTTCGTCCGGGTGTTCGATACCGTAAGCTTTCTGAATTTCACGCTTAACGTCGGCAACCATTGCGTATTTCACTGCACCGATGCCACCTTTGTCGACAGGGGTGTTACGCCATGCGTTGTGGACGAACTCAGAGTCAAAAGAAACGCCAACCACTTCAACGCCGCGCTTCTGGAACTCTTCGTAACGTTTGTCGAAGGCAATCAGCTCGGACGGGCAGACGAAGGTGAAATCCATCGGCCAGAAGAACAGAACGGTGGCTTTACCCTGGGTGTGCTGTTTGAAATTGAATTTCTCAACGATTTCACCGTTGCCCAGTACCGCTGCTGCGGTGAAGTCAGGCGCTTGACGAGTAACCAGAACCATGGGGTTCTCCTTTGAATTTATAAGGTTAATGGAACGCAACGCGGGCCAGTATAGGGAGGGTAAGCGGGGAACACAAAAAGACTATGACGATTAATAAGATAGGATTCACCTATCAATTATTATTTTATCAAAGGAATAAGCATAGCCGTTCCGTGGCCCGATGCAAGTCCTACAGCGTTTTGTTTTTCGCCTGCGCCATCATCTGCGGATAGAACTGCCAGAAACGGGTCTCCAGCGCATCATAGTGCGCGTCGAGGTCATGCCAGGAGTCGCGCAGCGCATCGAGCTTCGGCCGACGGCTGGCCATGCCGTTCAGTACCCGCTGGATAAAATCCATCTCGGCGTACCGCTCCAGCCAGCGTTCCGTCCACAGGTGCTCGTTCAGCGTGAGAAAGCGTGCTGGCGCATCCGGAAGAATCGTGGTGACTTCGGCACGGGCATAGCGGGTAAAGTCCGGTAACGCGATGTCCGGTGAAATACGGCCCCAGTGGCGGGAAAGGAAATGGTCCCACATCACGTCGAGGGTAATGGGTGCCACGCGGCGCGTTTCGGGGCGGAACCATTCACGCGCTTCTTTTACCTGCGGCAAATTGTCGGTCATCACGTCAATACGGCGATGCATATGGATGCCGTCAACGATGGCGGCCGGATAATCTTGCCCTGGGTTACCGCGAACAAAATCCGCCAGCAGATTTCCCGAAAGCGAGCTATTGGCGAGGTGAGCAAGGTGCAGGTGAGCGAGAAAATTCATTGTTAAACGTTTATCCAGAGGGGTAAGGGTTGCAGGGATGTCTCCCCGGCACTAGACTACCCGCCTCATTATTAAGCCCAGAGTCACAGTCATGCGCGTTGCCGATTTCTCCTTTGAACTACCAGAATCCCTGATTGCCCACTATCCGCAAGCCGAGCGTAGCAGCTGTCGCTTGCTGTCGCTGGACGGGCCGACGGGCGCGCTGACGCACGGTACTTTCACCGATTTGCTCGATAAGCTCAACCCTGGCGATCTGCTGGTCTTTAATAATACCCGCGTGATCCCGGCGCGCCTGTTTGGCCGTAAAGCCAGCGGCGGCAAGATTGAAGTGCTGGTCGAGCGTATGCTGGATGATAAACGTATTCTGGCACATATTCGCGCTTCTAAAGCGCCGAAGCCTGGTGCCGAGCTGCTGCTGGGCGATGATGAAAGCATTAAAGCAACAATGGTCGCTCGCCATGACGCGCTGTTTGAAGTTGAATTCGACGACGAACGCAGCGTGCTGGACATTCTGAACGCTATCGGCCACATGCCGCTGCCGCCGTACATCGACCGTCCGGACGAAGACGCCGACCGCGAGCTGTATCAGACCGTGTACAGCGAAAAACCGGGTGCCGTTGCGGCACCGACCGCGGGCCTGCATTTCGACGAACCGCTGCTGGCGAAGCTTCGCGAGAAAGGCGTCGAGATGGCGTTTGTCACGCTGCACGTGGGCGCGGGTACCTTCCAGCCGGTGCGCGTTGACAGCATTGAAGACCACATCATGCACTCCGAATACGCGGAAGTGCCGCAAGAGGTGGTGGATGCAGTGCTGGCGGCGAAAGCTCGCGGCAACCGCGTGATTGCGGTCGGTACCACCTCCGTTCGCTCGCTGGAAAGCGCGGCGCAGGCGGCAAAAGATGAGCTGATTGCGCCGTTCTTCGGCGACACGCAAATCTTTATTTTCCCAGGCTACCAATACCAGGTGATTGATGCGCTGGTCACCAACTTCCACCTGCCGGAATCTACGCTGATTATGCTGGTGTCCGCTTTTGCCGGTTATCAGCACACCATGAACGCCTATAAGGCTGCTGTAGAACAAAAATATCGCTTTTTTAGTTACGGTGATGCCATGTTTATCACGTACAATCCGCAGGCTATTTCTGAGCGTGTCGGGGAATAAATTTCCGGCATGAGTGTTTAAAACGTCGGACTGTTTTTCTGACGCAGGAGTGAAGATGAAATTTGAACTGGACACCACAGACGGTCGCGCCCGCCGCGGCCGCCTGGTTTTTGATCGTGGCGTAGTGGAAACGCCTGCCTTTATGCCGGTAGGTACCTACGGCACCGTTAAAGGCATGACGCCGGAAGAAGTGGAAGCGACCGGCGCGCAAATCATTCTCGGCAACACCTTCCACCTGTGGCTGCGCCCGGGTCAGGAAATCATGAAGCTGCACGGCGACCTGCATGATTTCATGCAGTGGAAAGGCCCAATCCTGACCGATTCCGGCGGTTTCCAGGTCTTCAGCCTGGGCGATATCCGCAAAATCACCGAGCAGGGCGTGCACTTCCGCAACCCAATTAACGGCGACCCGATCTTCCTCGATCCAGAAAAATCGATGGAAATTCAGTACGATCTCGGCTCCGATATCGTGATGATTTTCGACGAATGTACGCCGTACCCGGCGGATTGGGACTACGCTAAGCGCTCCATGGAGATGTCTCTGCGTTGGGCCAAACGTAGCCGCGACCGTTTTGATGGCATCGGCAACAAAAATGCGCTTTTTGGCATCATTCAGGGCAGCGTTTACGAAGATTTACGTGATATCTCCGTCAAAGGTCTGGTGGAGATTGGCTTTGATGGCTACGCTGTCGGCGGCCTGGCGGTAGGTGAGCCGAAGGAAGACATGCACCGTATCCTGGAGCACGTTTGCCCGCAGATCCCTGCTGACAAACCGCGTTACCTGATGGGCGTCGGCAAACCAGAGGACCTGGTTGAAGGCGTTCGTCGCGGTATCGATATGTTTGACTGCGTTATGCCAACGCGTAACGCCCGTAACGGTCATCTGTTTGTGACCGACGGTGTGGTGAAAATCCGTAATGCCAAACATAAGAGCGATACCAGCACGCTTGATGCCGAGTGTGATTGCTACACCTGTCGCAATTATTCGCGTGCATACTTGCATCATCTTGACCGTTGCAACGAAATACTGGGTGCGCGCCTCAATACCATTCATAATCTTCGCTACTATCAGCGCTTAATGGCTGGTTTACGCAAGGCTATCGAAGAGGGTAAATTAGAGAGCTTCGTGACCGATTTCTACCAACGCCAGGGGCGTACCGTTCCACCTTTGAACGTTGATTAATTTTAATAATGAGGGAATTTGAATGAGCTTTTTTATTTCTGATGCGGTAGCAGCAACCGGGGCTCCGTCGCAGGGCAGCCCGATGTCTCTGATTCTGATGCTGGTGGTTTTCGGCCTGATCTTCTATTTCATGATCCTGCGTCCACAGCAAAAACGTACCAAAGAACATAAAAACCTGATGAACTCCATCGCGAAAGGCGATGAAGTGCTGACTAACGGTGGCCTGGTTGGTCGTGTGACCAAAGTAGCAGAAACTGGCTACATTGCTATCGCACTGAACGACACCACTGAAGTGGTTATCAAACGTGACTTCGTAGCTGCCGTTCTGCCGAAAGGCACCATGAAGGCGCTGTAATAATTCGTTTTCCCAAAGGGAACTGCCGTGTTAAACCGTTATCCTTTGTGGAAGTATGTCATGCTGGTCGTCGTGATTGTCGTCGGCCTGCTGTATGCGCTTCCCAACCTGTATGGTGAGGATCCGGCCGTTCAAATCACTGGCGTGCGCGGTGTCGCCGCCAGTGAGCAAACGCTGATCCAGGTCCAGAAAACGTTACAAGAAGAAAAAATTACCGCTAAGTCTGTGGCACTGGAAGAGGGCGCTATTCTTGCGCGCTTCGACACCACCGACATCCAGCTGCGTGCGCGTGAAGCGCTGGTAAACGTGCTGGGTGACAAATACGTCGTGGCGCTTAACCTTGCTCCGGCAACGCCGCGCTGGCTGGCTGCGATTAACGCAGAGCCAATGAAGCTCGGTCTTGACCTGCGTGGTGGTGTGCACTTCCTGATGGAAGTGGATATGGACACTGCGCTGGGCAAACTGCAGGAACAAAATATCGATAGCCTGCGCAGTGACCTGCGTGAAAAAGGCATTCCTTATACTACCGTTCGCAAAGAAGACAACTACGGTCTGAGCATCGCTTTCCGTGACAGCAATGCGCGTGATGAAGCCGTCTCTTATCTGAGCAAGCGTCATCAGGATCTGGTGATTTCCAGCCAGGGTAGCACCGCGCTGCGTGCGGTGATGACCGATGCTCGCCTGAGCGAAGCCCGTGAATACGCCGTTCAGCAGAACATTAACATTCTGCGTAACCGTGTAAACCAGCTGGGCGTTGCTGAGCCAGTGGTTCAGCGCCAGGGTGCTGACCGCATCGTGGTTGAGCTGCCTGGTATTCAGGACACCGCGCGTGCGAAAGAAATTCTGGGCGCCACTGCAACCCTGGAATTCCGTCTGGTAAACACCAACGTTGACCAGGCTGCTGCCGCATCTGGCCGCGTGCCGGGCGACTCTGAAGTGAAAGACACCCGTGAAGGCCAGCCGGTTGTGCTGTACAAGCGTGTGATCCTGACCGGTGACCATATCACCGACTCCACTTCAAGCCAGGACGAGTACAACCAGCCGCAGGTTAACATCTCGCTCGATAGCGCGGGTGGTAACATCATGTCTAACTTCACCAAGGACAACATCGGTAAGCCGATGGCGACCCTGTTCGTGGAGTACAAAGACAGCGGTAAGAAAGATGCTAACGGTCGCGCCATTCTGGTGAAACAGGAAGAGGTGATTAACATCGCCAACATCCAGTCTCGCCTGGGTAACAGCTTCCGTATTACCGGTATCAGCAACCCGAACGAAGCGCGTCAGCTCTCTCTGCTGCTGCGTGCCGGTGCGCTGATTGCGCCGATTCAGATTGTTGAAGAACGTACCATCGGTCCAACCTTGGGTATGCAGAACATCAAGCAGGGCCTGGAAGCGTGTCTGGCCGGTCTGGTGGTCTCTATCCTGTTCATGCTCGTCTTCTATAAGAAGTTCGGTCTGATTGCGACAAGCGCACTGCTGGCTAACCTGATACTGATCGTCGGTATCATGTCACTGCTGCCGGGCGCGACGTTGAGTATGCCGGGTATCGCGGGGATTGTGTTAACCCTTGCGGTTGCCGTCGATGCTAACGTACTGATCAACGAACGTATCAAAGAAGAGCTGAGTAACGGACGTTCGGTACAGCAGGCAATCAACGAAGGCTATGCTGGCGCGTTCAGTTCCATCTTCGATGCGAACATCACGACGCTGATTAAAGTCTTGATCCTGTATGCAGTCGGCACCGGGGCAATTAAAGGGTTCGCGATTACTACCGGTATCGGTGTGGCGACGTCGATGTTTACCGCGATTGTCGGTACGCGTGCCATCGTAAACCTGTTGTATGGCGGCAAGCGCGTCAAAAAGCTGTCAATCTGAGGAGTGCGATGTGGCACAGGAATATAGCGTTGAACAACTAAACCACGGCCGTAAAGTCTATGACTTTATGCGCTGGGATTACTGGGCTTTCGGTATCTCGGGTTTCCTGCTGATTGCGGCCATCGTGGTGATGGGCGTACGCGGGTTTAACTGGGGTCTCGATTTCACCGGCGGTACGGTAATTGAAATTACGCTGGAAAAACCGGCGGACATGGACTTAATGCGCGATGCGCTGGAGAAAGCGGGTTTCGTTGATCCGCTTCTGCAGAACTTCGGCAGCAGCCATGACATTATGGTACGTATGCCGCCAACCAAAGGTGCGGATGGTGGCCAGGTACTGGGTAGCAAAGTGCTGAGTGTGATTAACGAAGCCACCAGTCAGAATGCTGCCGTTAAGCGTATCGAATTCGTCGGACCAAGCGTGGGCGCCGATCTGGCGCAAACCGGTGCGATGGCGCTGATGGTGGCTTTGCTGTCCATTCTGGTGTACGTCGGTTTCCGCTTTGAGTGGCGACTGGCGGCGGGTGTGGTTATCTCACTGGCGCACGACGTGATCATTACTGCGGGTATACTCTCGTTGTTCCATATCGAGATTGACCTGACTATCGTGGCATCGTTGATGTCGGTTATCGGTTACTCACTGAACGATAGTATCGTGGTATCTGACCGTATTCGTGAAAACTTCCGCAAGATTCGCCGCGGTACGCCATACGAAATCTTTAACGTGTCGCTGACCCAGACGCTGCACCGTACGTTGATTACGTCCGGTACGACGTTAGTGGTTATTCTGATGCTGTATCTCTTCGGTGGTCCGGTACTGGAAGGCTTCTCGCTGACTATGCTTATCGGTGTTTCCATCGGTACCGCATCGTCTATCTACGTGGCCTCGGCGCTGGCGCTGAAGCTGGGTATGAAACGCGAGCACATGCTGCAGCAGAAAGTGGAGAAAGAAGGGGCGGATCAGCCGTCAATTCTGCCGTAATCTGCCGCACTTAGGGCACGAATAAAAGCCGCAACGCCGTAGGGTGTTGCGGCTTTTTTATTGCCCATTTAGACTGTGCGCATTCCCTTACCTTGAACACGACATATCGAGTCATTATGGCCATCATCCCAAAAAACTACGTGCGGCTGGAAAGCGGCTACCGTGAAAAAGCGCTGAAACTGTTCCCGTGGGTGTGCGGACGCTGTTCGCGCGAGTTCGTCTATTCCAACCTGCGTGAGCTGACGGTTCACCATATGGATCACGACCATACCAATAACCCGGAAGATGGCAGCAACTGGGAGCTTCTGTGCCTGTTCTGTCACGATCATGAGCACTCGAAGTACACCGAGGCGGATCAGTACGGTTCGACGGTCGTGGCCGGGGAAGATGCGCAAAAAGACGTGGGCGAGGCGACCTACAACCCGTTCGCTGACCTGAAAGCGATGCTGAATAAGAAGAAATAGCCGGTGTGATGTAACGCGTACATGGTTACTGGAATCCCGATCGTAAGGTCGGGATTTTTTCGTTTTTAGGCCATGTCGAAATCAATGAGCAGAGTAGAATCAGCGGCAAGCCGGTTTATTCCGGTGAGGCGCAGTGTTGCGGGGGCTTGATCCCCGGTGGCCTTGTCGCTGGAAAGAGAAAACCCCCGCACATTGTTCGGTATTCACCGGCAACATAACGGGGGCTAACTTGACCCTAGACAAGTTGAGGATAGCCGCGAACCGTTGCCATTGCAACCAAGGCGGCTGTATGACGCTCACGGAAGTTTGCATTATTGTCTGGCACGATCTGGCAGCACCAACGCTGGTCGGTATTGCGACAGGTCTGTTTTTAGGCTGGTGGCATAGTCAGAGATAAGGCGAGGTGGGCAAACCTGCCGCCTGCGTGGCAGCATGCGCCCGAAACAGGCCAGAGGGGTAACCTCTGGCCTTTTTTGCAGTGTCGAACTTAGAAGTTGTAACCTACAACCAGGTAACCACCCCAACCGGTAGATTTCGCGTTGAAGTCGCCTTCGCCCCAGTTCAGGGTATTGCCGCCTTGCCACTGACCGCCGTTATGGAAGTAACGGGCAACGACAGAGTAGTGCCAGTGATCGTAGTTCAGCGCCAGGATGTGGCTGGATGCGATAGAGTTGCTGGTACGGTTTGGTTCGTCGCCAAGATCTGAACCCCAGTCGAAGTTGGTGAAGCCGATGTAGCTCAGCTTACCGCCCCAGAGGTCACTGATTGGCACAAAGTATTTCACTTTGAAGCGGTAGCCATCCCACTCGTTTTCGTTCGCGGCACCATAGTTCTGCCACTGGTATTTAGCATACACGTTCAGGGACAGACCCATTGGCAGGCCGGTGTCGATATCGGTACCCAGCCCCATATACCAGGTGCTCTGGCGGCTAGCCTTGTTGTCACCCATATCGTAGATGTAGTTGTTCGCGATGTACCACTCTTTGAACGGACCAAAGCTCAGGTCAGCGCCGGTCAGCTTATCGATAGAGAAGCGTGGTTCGATTTCCATGAACATAGGAGAACCGTCAGACCATACGCCTTTATCGTTGCCGTTACCCCAGTCAAAGGTTTTAGGAATATCGATGTAGCCGTAGAAGTCGAGCCAGTCTTTTTTGGCAAATGCTTCATATTCCAGGTAAACGTCGTTGTTCAGCTTCGGTGAGAAGCGGGTGTGATAGCTACCCACCACGTTTACGCTCTGATGCCACCAGTCGGAGACATACTGAGGTTGAGAATCGCCCGCTGCGTTAGCAGTGAAAGAAGCGGAGAGCGCCAGTGCAGCACCGGCTGCTAATAATGTTTTTTTCATATTTCTGCCACTAATAAAAAAAATCGAAAGAGAGTGATTTTTATCACCGAAGTTTTTCTAAATGTTTCGTGTTTCTGCGTGCCTATTATATGAATCCTTGCTCACGAAAATCAGTCATGGTTCACACATTTTTCAACCGTGTAATCGATTGCGTTCACGTTTGCGTAGTTTAGACGCCGCGATTGTACTGATGGAGTGAATTAATGCAAATGTTTACATACGCGAAATGTGTTTCAGGCAGGGGGAGAGGACAGAAATTGAGAGAGAATGTTGTTACCATTCTCCCTCGATTGAAATGTTATTGCGCGTTGGCAGGCTGAACGTCGTGGATGCGTACGAAGCCAAGCTGTTCCGGGGTCACGCCGTTAAGCTGAAGCGGAATATCGACATCGCTTGGCGCCAGCACGCTCGCCGGGGCGGAGAAGAGCTGATTCTGCACGTTGACCTCCTGATACTGCTCGGTCGTACCCTGAATCTGGCCCCACTCAACGGTGCCGGTGAAGGCTGGCAGCGCATCGTTTGACTCGCCCTGAATACGCAGCGTCACCGCCGTACCCTGCGCGTTAGCGGCGATATTGCGTAACGACATGCGCAGCGTACCAATCTGGCTGTTCAGGCGTGCTGGCGTGTTCGCGCCAGGAAGCAGGTAAACACCGCGCGTTGATTTCGCATTCAGCGCATTTTGCTGAGTGATTTTCACCGTCTCTTTATTGAGCTGCGTCATCTCGGTACTGAGGGCGCTGATGTTTTGATGCATCTGCTTCACCTCG
>NZ_JMPL01000062.1 GCF_000735365.1 Kluyvera ascorbata ATCC 33433
CAAGTGCGGGTATCGCGATGTGTACTGCGCTGGTTTCCTGTCTGACCGGTAACCCGGTGCGTGCAGACGTGGCGATGACAGGGGAAATTACCCTGCGTGGCCTGGTGCTGCCAATCGGCGGTCTGAAGGAAAAACTGCTCGCGGCACACCGTGGCGGTATTAAGACTGTTCTGATTCCTGATGAGAACAAACGCGATCTGGAAGAGATTCCGGACAACGTTCTGGCCGATCTGGAGATTCATCCGGTTAAGCGCATTGAGGAAGTTCTGGCGCTGGCGCTGCAAAATGAGCCGTCTGGCATGCAGGTTGTAAGCGCAAAATAGTGACCTCGCGCAAAGAGCGTTAATAAAAATAAGGCTGGCAAGCGTAAACTGACTTGCCAGCCTTTTTTGTCTCGCTAATTTAGACGGCTGGCAGGTGTGTCTAAGACGACGGGTGTTGTAAGGGCATGGGAGTCCTGATATAACTGCTCCGCGATTGCACCGCGAAGGACTCCGGTGCGATATAAATAATAAAGAGAGGAAGAGAACAGTGAATAAATCTCAACTGATTGACAAAATTGCTGCTGGCGCGGATATCTCCAAAGCTGCAGCTGGACGTGCGTTAGATGCTTTAATTGCTTCTGTTACTGAATCTCTGCAAGCCGGGGATGATGTTGCACTGGTAGGTTTTGGTACCTTTGCTGTTAAAGAGCGTGCTGCCCGTACTGGCCGTAACCCTCAAACTGGTAAAGAGATCACTATCGCCGCTGCTAAAGTACCAGCGTTCCGTGCAGGTAAAGCACTGAAAGACGCGGTAAACTGATCGCTTTCCCTCGTAGGGAATGTGGCACAGTACAAGGGCGCATCATCTGATGTGCCTTTTTTTATGGCTTATTGTGTACTTTTAAGCGTTTATATTCGGTGTCATGCTGACAAGCCCCCCGGTTTCTTGTCAAAATAGCGGCCACACGTGCTATGCTGCACGAGGTATTTGTCACCTACAGCGGAGTGTTGTTACACCATGATGGACAATTTACGCACGGCAGCCAACAGCGTCGTGATCAAAGTCATTTTCGGTCTCATTATCGTGTCGTTCATTTTGACCGGCGTGAGTGGTTACCTGATCGGCGGTAACAATAATTTTGCCGCGAAAGTGAATGGCCAGGAAATTGGCCGCGCCCAGTTTGAAAATGCCGTTGCTAGCGAGCGTAACCGCATGCAGCAGCAGCTTGGCGACCAGTACTCAGAGCTGGCAGCCAACGAAAACTACATCAAATCTATGCGCCAGCAGGTGCTGAACCGCCTGATTGACGAATCGCTGCTCGACCAGTATTCGAAGACATTAGGCCTTGGCATCAGCGATGAGCAGGTGCGTAAAGCGATTTTCGCGACTCCTGCGTTCCAGACCGACGGCAAATTTGATAACACCCGCTACAACGCGCTGGTGAATCAGATGGGGATGACGGCCGATCAATACGCGCAAGCACTGCGTAACCAGCTGACCACTCAGCAGCTGATTAACGCCGTCGCGGGTACTGACTTCATGCTGCCAGGTGAAACCGATCAACTGGCCGAACTGGTTGCTCAGCAGCGTCTGGTTCGCGAAGCCACTATCGACGTGAGCGCGCTGGCGGCGAAGCAGCAGGTTTCTGACCAGGAAGTTGCAAGCTACTACGAGCAGAACAAAAACCAGTTTGTCGCGCCGGAACAGTTTCGCGTGAGCTATATCAAGCTGGACGCAACTTCCATGAGCGAACCCGTCTCTGACGACGAAATCCAGTCCTACTACGATCAGCATCAGGATCAGTTCACTCAGCCGCAGCGTGATCGCTACAGCGTGATTCAGACCAAAACTGAAGCCGATGCGAAAGCGGTTCTGGATGCACTGAACAAAGGCGCTGATTTTGCCACGCTGGCGAAAGAGAAATCTGCCGACATTATCTCCGCGCGTAACGGCGGTGATATGGGCTGGCTGGAAGCGTCTACCACACCTGACGAACTGAAAAATGCCGGTCTGAAAGAGAAAGGCCAGCTGTCAGGCGTTATCAAATCTTCCGTGGGCTTCCTGGTCGCGCGTCTGGATGACGTTCAGGCTCCGGTGGTGAAACCGCTGGCGGATGTACGTAGCCAAATTGCTGACAAAGTTAAACAGGAAAAATCTCTCGACGCTTACTACGCCCTGCAGCAGAAGGTGAGCGATGCGGCGAGCAACGACAACGACTCTCTGGCGGGTGCAGAGCAGGCGGCTGGCGTGAAAGCGGTTGAGACCGGTTGGTTTGACCGTAACAGCCTGCCAGCAGAGCTGAACTTCAAGCCGGTGTCCGACGCAATCTTTAACGGTGGTCTGGTTGGTGAGAACGGCATGCCGGGCAGCAACTCAGATATCATCACCGTTGACGGTGACCGCGCCTTCGTTATTCGCGTGAGCGAGCACAAAGCTGAAGCGGTGAAACCGCTGGCCGAAGTGAAAGCACAGGTGACCGACATCGTTAAGCACAACAAAGCAGAACAGCAGGCCAAACTGGATGCTGAAAAACTGCTGGTGGCGCTGAAAGACGGTAAGGGCGACGATGCGATGAAAGCGGCGGGTCTGACCTTTAGCGCCAGCAAAACCCTGAGCCGTGCCGGTCAGGATCCACTGAGCCAGGCTGCCTTCGCGCTGCCGCTGCCGCAGAAAGACAAACCAAGCTACGGTATCGGTAACGATATGCAGGGCAACGTGGTTCTGTTGGCGCTGGACGAAGTGAAAGCGGGCGAAATGCCGGAAGCGCAGAAGAAAGCGATGGTTCAGGGCATTACCCAGAACAACGCGCAAATCGCCTTCGAAGCGATGATGAACAACCTGCGTAAATCCGCGAAGATTAAGCTCGGCGATATCATCGACCAGCAGCAATAATCGGAATTCGCTTCGCATAATTTTGTAATGCGATGAACAAATCAAAGGCCGCTTTCGCGGCCTTTTCCACATTTGAAATCTGCCTTTTGAACCGTTGCGCGCTAACCGTTATGGTGCTTTCGCTATCAATCAATAAGGAGAAATCAACATGAAACGTGGAATCAAAATGTCTGTTATGGCGGCAGTATTGGCGTGTGTGGGAATGAGCTTTAGCGTTCAGGCGGCACAACCCGCGGCTGCAAAAACGCAGGCAACGCAGGTGAAAGCCAACGCAGATACCGCAGAGCAGACGAAAGCCGTGCCTGCCGGTAAAACGGTGGATGATGGAGGCACCAGGGTTAGCATCAATACGGCTTCGGCCGAAGCGCTGGCACAGGCGATGAACGGCGTGGGTTTGAAAAAAGCGCAGGCTATCGTCAGCTACCGTGAAGAGTACGGCCCGTTCAAAACGGTGGACGATCTCAAGCAGGTTCCGGGTATGGGCAGCTCGCTCGTTGAGCGTAATCTGGCCCACCTCACGCTTTAATTTGCACAAGGTGTTTGCACTCGCCTGAAAATTTGCCAGACTAAAGAGGTCATACCAGTGGTGTGACCTCTGACTCTATGTATAAAACAAAATAATAAGGCTATGGCGCTATGCAGACACAAATCAAAGTTCGCGGTTATCACCTGGACGTATATCAGCACGTTAACAACGCCCGTTATCTGGAGTTTCTCGAAGAGGCCCGCTGGGATGGGCTGGAGAGCAGCGCGGGGTTTCAGTGGATGAGCGCGCACCATATTGCCTTTGTGGTGGTGAACATCAATATTAACTACCGTCGCCCGGCGGTACTGGGCGATCTGCTGACGGTAACCAGCAAGGTGCAACAACTGAACGGCAAAAGCGGTGTGTTAAGTCAGGTGGTAACGCTGGAGCCTGAAGGGCAGGTAGTTGCCGACGCGCTGATTACCTTTGTCTGTATTGACCTGAAAACGCAGAAGGCGCTGGCGCTGGAAGGGGAGTTGCGGGAGCATCTGGAAGCGATGGTTGAGTAATGTGCTTGTCCCGGGGCGGCATAAACGCCTGGCCCGGGACGGTAGCCCGGGCGAGCGCAAGCGACCCCGGGAATAATGCCAGACCTATTTCAGCCCGGTCTTCTGCTTCATCGCTGCCATCACCCCTGGCTTATCTGCCAGATAATGATTCAGCCCGTTGGCGCGCAGATTACAGGCCGCGCAGTGGCCGCAACCATTGCCTTTGATGCCGTTGTAGCAGGTGAGCGTTTCGGTGCGTACCAGTTCAAGTTTGTCCCAGTAGTCCGCCAGCGCCCAGGTCTGGGCTTTATCGAGCCACATCAGTGGCGTTTCAAAGCGAATATCTTTCGCCATGCCCAGGCTGACCGCATGGTTCAGCGCCTTCACGAACTCATCGCGACAGTCCGGATAACCGGAGAAGTCGGTCTCGCATACGCCGGTGATGACGGCTTCCGCCTTCACCTGATAGGCATAAATAGCTGCCAGCGTCAGGAACAGAATATTGCGTCCCGGTACAAAGGTATTTGGAATGCCGTCGGCATCCGGTTCGTAGTCCGGCACGGGAATACTGTCGCGAGTCAGGCTGCTGACCGCCAGTTCATTGAGCAGGGTGACGTCCAGCACTTTATGCGCGCGAGCGCCCAGCGTCAGCGCCAGTTCACGGGCAACGTCAATTTCAGCGCGATGGCGCTGGCCATAATCAAACGTGACGCAGTGAACTTCATCATATTGATGCAGCGCCTGCACCAGGCATGTTGTGGAATCTTGTCCACCGCTAAAGACGACAACGGCACGTTTCATGGCTTTTCCTGTCTGTGACTCTAAAAGCCGCTATGGTAACGCCTGCGGGGCGTGGCGACCAGCTTCTTCACCGTGTGGTCGGCGGCAGCCAGGCGGCGGAAAAGTCAAACCAGCCGCGCGCGTTAAGGCGAATGCCGTTAACCCCCGGCGGTGCGCTGACCTGATACTGATAGTTAAACAGCGGCGTCAGCATGGCTTCACTCATCAGTCGGGTAAAAATCGTCTTCAGCGCGGCGATACGCTGAGTATCATCCGGCAGCGATTGTGCTTCATCCAGCGCCTGGTGAACGCGATGGGACTGTGACTCGGTAAACAGCGCGGGCCACAGCGCATCGCAGCGAAGCCACTGCTCCAACGCGTATTCCGGCATCTCGCCAATCAGGCGGTCGCCCATAAACAAATCTGCCTGCGGCAGGTCCGGGCAGCCGGTCCAGCTTTTAGCATCATAAAAAATCACCGTGAGCTCGCAGCCAAGACGAGCCAGCGCGGTTTTGAGCTCTTCGGCCATGGTGTGCAGTTCCACCGGTAGATGATAGATAAGCGTCAGATGGGCTGGCAGAGCAACGTCGGGGGCTTCTTTCGGCAGGGGAATATCCCAGCCAGGCAGCATCTCTTCGCTTGGGGTAATCAGATTTTCTCCCAGCGGCAGGCTTTGCAGCAGGCCAGAGCGGTGAATTAGCGCAATCACCCGCTGCGCCTGGGCGGCGCTCAGTCGTGGACTCTGGCGCAGCGCCAGATAGCAGAATCCAAGGCTGATGCTGTGGCTCACCAGGCGAAGTTCGCCAAGTTCTTCCGGTTTTCCGATAGCGATTTGCACCGGATGCTGACAGCTGGTGCCGAGTCCTTGCTCGAAAAGCTGCGGTGTGATCCAGTATTCAATGGCTTGTAGCAATGGGTGGCTATGGTGGTATTGATGGTGGCTCTCAATGCGTACCAGCTCCGGCTCAAAAATTTTCAGCATAAACGGGCCGGTTCCCTGTGACGGTTTATCCGGGTGCGCCAGCACGCTACAGTAGCTCGCCAGTCGATGCGGTAGCCAATAGTCCGGGTGATGGAGCGTGAAAGTCAGGCACTGTGGGGGCGTTTGCGTAATCGCTTTCACGCTGGAAAAGAGCTTCGCCAGTTCAGGCAATTCCAACAGCATCAATAATCGTCGGCGAAGCTGCTCGGTCTCAACGGCATCGCCGTTGTGCCAATGCAGGGTCGAGCGAATATAGAACTGCCAGCATAGTCCGTTGTCAGACACGGACCAGTGATGCGCAAGGTCGCCCTGCGGCTGTGAGGCCTCGTGGTTGAAGCGGGTCAGCCCGGAGTAGATCTGCCCGGCAAGGTGCTGCTCCGCGCGCCCGGCCAGAAAGCCGGGGTGCAGCGGCTCAAGCGGTCGGTAATAGGGAATACGCAGCGTCGGCGTATTGTTTTGCCACTGGCCGCCGAGAAACGGATGCAGCAGCGCCCGTAGCTCAACCGGGGCAATCTGCGCCAGCTCCAGCGCGTTGTGCTGTTCACCGCGGTTCAGCGCCGTTTCCATCATTTCATTACGTAGCGTTTCCGGCGCGGTATGGAACTGTAACAGCCCGCGCTTGCCGCGCCCGGACTGCGCCTGCCAGCTCAGCCAGCCTGCCTCTTGTGCCTGACGTAGCAAGGTGCGTACGTGGCGCTCGCTGCAAAAACAGCGAGCAGCCAGCTCGGCGATGGTGACTTGTTGATCTTCTCCCTGTGACGGCAGCCACAGACGCTGGAACTGATTTAAACGATTTAACTGGCGCATAGAAACCCGGAACAATAAATATCAACTATTCAGTATTACTTCCGTATATCCCAGCAGATACTAAGTGGCAAGAGAGAGCGATCACAGGCGGGATAAAAGATGGCAAGACTGGCAGCATTTGATATGGATGGCACCCTTTTGATGCCAGACCATCGTTTAGGCGAGAGAACCGTGGCGGTGCTAAAGCGCCTGCGCGAGCGGAACATCACGCTGACCTTTGCCACCGGTCGCCACGTGCTGGAAATGCGCCCGCTGGTGGAGAAGCTGTCGCTGAATGCCTTCCTGATTACCGGCAACGGTACGCGTATTCATACCCAGCAGGGGGAAGTGCTGCACCGTAGCGATCTCTCTCCGGACGTAGCGGAAGAGGTGCTGCACACGCGTTGGGATACGCAGGCCAGCGTCCATGTCTTTAACGACGGCGGCTGGTTTACCGGGCAGGAAATACCGGAAATGTTAAAAGCGCATGTTTATAGCGGATTCCGCTATCAGCTTCGTGATCTTCGTATGATGCCGGCGCATCAGGTGACGAAGATCTGTTTCTGTGGGGATCACGACGATCTTTGTCGCCTGCGAATTCAGCTCGTCGAAGCGTTCGATAAGCGGGCCGATATCTGCTTCTCCGCCGTTGACTGTCTGGAGGTCCTGCCGCTTGGCAGTAACAAAGGCGCGGCGCTGTCCGTGCTGAGCCGCCATCTGGGCGTGGGCATGGACGAGTGCATGGCTTTTGGCGATGCAATGAATGACTGTGAAATGCTGGGGCTCGTCGGGCGTGGCGTGATCATGGGTAATGCGATGGGGCAGCTCAAAGCGGCGCTTCCCCATCTGCCGATTATTGGAAACTGCAAAAATCAGGCGGTTTCCCACTATTTAGCTCATTGGCTGGATACACCTAATCTTCCTTATTCCCCCGAATAGAGAGACCTTCCAGCAAGCCAGGCTCATTTGATGCCTGGCTTTTTTTATTTCCCGAGCAGGGTGTTGATAGCCTGCTGCCACGGCGCAGTGTCGCCGATGTTATTCGCCACCCACTCAGCGTTGTAGTAGGTATCCAGGTAGCGTTCACCGCTGTCGCACAGCAGCGTCACGATGGAGCCGGTTTTTCCTTCGTCGCGCATCTGTGCGGCTAATTGCAGCGCGCCCCACATATTCGTCCCGGTAGAAGCGCCAACCTTACGGCCAAGCTGCGTCTCCAGCCACTGTGCGGTGGCAACGCTCGCGGCATCCTGTACGCGCAGCATGCTGTCGACCACGTCAGGGATAAACGACGGCTCGACGCGCGGGCGACCAATACCTTCAATTTTGCTGCCGACGCTACCGCGAAGATTCACGTCGCGGTGCTGCCAGTAGTCCATAAACACCGAGTTTTCCGGGTCCACGACCATCAGCTGTGTTTCATAGCCCTGACAGCGAATGTAGCGGCCAATGGTGGCAGACGTGCCGCCGGTGCCCGCGCTCATTACCACCCACGCCGGTACCGGATTGGGCTCGTGGGACATCTGACGGAAAATACTGTCGGCAATATTGTTGTTGCCGCGCCAGTCGGTGGCGCGCTCAGCGTAGGTGAACTGATCCATATAATGACCGTTCAGCTCGCGGGCCAGCGTCTCGGAAGCGGCGTAAATTTCACACGCGCTCTCCACAAAGTGGCAGCGGCCGCCGTAAAACTCAATCTGCTCAACCTTGCGTTTCGCCGTGCAGGACGGCATTACCGCAATAAACGGCAGGCCAAGCAGGCGCGCGAAGTAGGCTTCGGAAACCGCCGTTGAGCCGGACGACGACTCAATAATGGTGGTGCCTTCTTTGATCCAGCCGTTGCACAGGCCGTAAAGGAACAGCGAGCGCGCCAGACGGTGCTTGAGGCTGCCGGTCGGATGCGTGCTTTCATCTTTCAAATAGAGCTGAATGCCGGGAAAGGCGGGCAGCGCCAGGCGGATTAAATGCGTGTCGGCGCTGCGTTGGTAGTCGGCGTTAATTTCGCTGATGGCGTGTTTGACCCAGTTGCTATTCATCATTCTTTTCCGTTTGTCATTTTGTGCCCAGCTTAGCGAAAAGTGCAGAAAAATTTGTTGCCATCTGACCTTTAAAATAGAATTAAGATAGAAAAATTTTCTCCCGGAGACCGAAATGTTAGATAAAATTGACCGAAAGCTCCTGGCCCTACTACAAAATGACTGCACGCTCTCTTTGCAGGCACTCGCGGATGCCGTTAATCTGACCACCACACCGTGCTGGAAACGGCTAAAACGCCTGGAAGACGACGGTGTGTTGCTTGGACGCGTCGCGCTACTGGATGCCGAAAAGCTTGGGCTTGGGTTAACGGCATTTGTGCTGATAAAGACCCAGCACCACAGCAGCGATTGGTACAGCCTTTTTGTGAGCGAAGTGACGCAAATGCCCGAAGTCCTGGGCTTCTGGCGCATGGCCGGGGAGTATGATTACCTGATGCGCGTCCAGGTGGCGGACATGAAACGCTACGATGATTTTTATAAAAGCCTGGTGAACCGCGTCCCCGGACTGTCGGATGTCACCTCAAGCTTTGCGATGGAACAGATTAAATACACCACAGCTCTCCCCATCGAATAACACTTTCTCTGGGATTTTCTCTTTGCCCTTCAGGCTGCCAGGGCGGCAGCACAGGACGAAGAGAATCGACGTTCAGGATTTTATCGCGTGCGATTATTTGCTCAATTAAGTTGGTACTTCCGCCGGGAATGGCGACGCTATCTCGGCGCGGTTTCCCTGCTGATTATCATCGCCATACTGCAGCTTATTCCACCTAAAGTGGTGGGGATTGTGGTGGATGGCGTGACACAACACCACTTCAGCGCCGGGAAGGTGATGATGTGGATTGGCACCATGGTACTGATTGCCGTGGTGGTCTATCTGCTGCGCTACGTCTGGCGCGTGCTGCTGTTTGGCGCTTCCTATCAGCTTGCCGTTGAACTGCGCGAAGATTTCTATCGTCAGCTTAGTCGCCAGCATCCGGAGTTTTACCTGCGTCACCGTACCGGCGATCTGATGGCCCGCGCCACCAATGATGTCGACCGGGTGGTGTTTGCCGCCGGGGAAGGGGTGCTGACGCTGGTGGACTCACTGGTGATGGGCTGTGCGGTATTGATCGTGATGTCCACGCAGTTAAGCTGGCAACTAACTCTGCTGGCGTTGGTGCCAATGCCGATCATGGCGCTGGTTATCCATCGCTATGGCAACCTTCTGCACGAACGGTTCAAAGTGGCGCAGGCGGCGTTTTCCAGCCTTAACGATCGCACCCAGGAAAGCCTGACCAGCATTCGCATGATCAAAGCGTTCGGTCTGGAGGACAGACAGTCCGCACAGTTTGCCGCCGATGCGGCTGACACCGGTGTGAAGAACATGCGCGTAGCGCGTATCGACGCACGCTTTGACCCCACTATCTATATCGCCATCGGCATGGCAAACCTGCTGGCAATTGCAGGCGGCAGCTGGATGGTGATGCAGGGCGAACTCACGCTCGGTGAGCTCACCAGCTTTATGATGTACCTTGGCCTGATGATTTGGCCTATGCTCGCGCTGGCCTGGATGTTCAATATCGTTGAGCGTGGCAGCGCCGCCTATAGCCGTATTCGCACGCTGCTGGCGGAAGCACCGGTAGTGGATGACGGCACTCAGGCAGTGCCCGAAGGGCGCGGAACGCTGGAGCTGGCGATTGAACGCTTTAGCTATCCGCAAACCGACAAGCCAACGCTCTGTGACGTCAACGTGACCCTGAAACCGGGCCATATGCTCGGTATCTGCGGGCCGACGGGCTCGGGAAAATCGACCATTCTGTCGCTTATCCAGCGCCATTTTGACGTGGATGAAGGTGAAATCCGCTTCCATGATATTCCTCTGCGCCAATTGCAGCTCGATGCCTGGCGTAGCCGCCTGGCGGTGGTGAGCCAGACGCCGTTCCTCTTTTCTGACACGGTGGCCAGCAATATTGCGCTGGGCAACCCGAGCGCTACGCAGGAAGAGATTGAGCATGCGGCGCGTCTGGCCTGCGTGCATGAAGATATTCTGCGTTTGCCTCAGGGTTACGATACTGAAGTGGGCGAGCGCGGTGTGATGCTCTCCGGAGGGCAGAAACAGCGTATCTCCATTGCGCGCGCGCTGCTGCTGGAGGCGGAAATATTGATACTCGACGACGCGCTATCGGCGGTCGATGGCCGCACGGAACACCAGATTCTGCATAACCTGCGTCAGTGGGGAGAGGGGCGCACGGTCATCATTAGCGCTCATCGTCTTTCGGCGCTATCGGATGCCAGTGAAATTATTGTGATGCAGCATGGGCATATCGCCCAGCGCGGTCGACATGAACAGCTGGCAGCGGAGCAGGGCTGGTATCGCGATATGCACCGTTATCAACAGCTTGAGGCCGCGCTGAATGACGTGCCGGAAGAAGACAAATCGGAGGTGACAGATGCGTAGTTTCGGGCAACTGTGGCCTACCCTGAAGCGGCTGCTGGCCTACGGCTCGCCGTGGCGTAAACCGCTATCGATTGCGGTGGTGATGCTATGGATTGCCGCGGCAGCCGAGGTGAGCGGGCCGCTGCTGATAAGTTATTTTATCGACAATATGGTGGCGAAGAATATTCTGCCATTGGGAACGGTTGCCGGGCTGGCTGCGGCCTATGTTGGCCTGCAACTGCTGGCCGCCTCGCTGCACTACAGCCAGTCGCTGCTGTTTAACCGCGCAGCGGTCGGCGTGGTACAGCAGTTGCGTAGCGACGTGATGGACGCCGCGCTGCGCCAGCCGCTGAGCGAGTTTGACACCCAACCGGTCGGCCAGCTTATCTCCCGCGTGACTAACGATACGGAAGTGATCCGCGACCTGTACGTCACGGTGGTGGCGACAGTGCTGCGCAGCGCTGCGCTTATCGGCGCGATGCTGGTAGCGATGTTTAGCCTTGACTGGCGCATGGCGCTGGTGGCGATGGCTATCTTCCCGGCGGTGATGATCGTGATGGTGATTTATCAGCGCTACAGCACGCCGATTGTGCGCCGCGTTCGCGCCTATCTGGCGGATATCAACGATGGCTTCAACGAAGTCATCAACGGCATGAGCGTTATTCAGCAGTTCCGCCAGCAGGTACGTTTTGGCGAGCGTATCGGTGAAGTGAGCCGCTCGCACTATCTGGCGCGTATGCAGACGCTGCGTCTGGACGGTTTCTTACTGCGCCCACTACTGAGCCTGTTCTCCACGCTGGTGCTCTGTGGCCTGTTGATGCTGTTTGGCTTTAGCGCGCAGGGAACCATTGAAGTTGGGGTGCTGTATGCCTTTATTAGCTATCTGGGCCGCCTTAACGAGCCGCTGATTGAACTGACAACCCAGCAGTCGATGCTGCAACAGGCGGTGGTGGCTGGTGAGCGCGTCTTTGAACTGATGGATCGCCCACGTCAGCAGTACGGGCACGATCTTGCACCGCTGGAGCGCGGGGATATCGACATTGATGATGTCTCCTTTGCCTATCGCGACGACAAGCTGGTGCTGCAAAACATTTCGCTGTCGATTCCGGCACGAAGCTTTGTGGCGCTGGTGGGGCACACCGGCAGCGGCAAGAGTACGCTTGCCAGCCTGTTGATGGGCTACTACCCGCCTGATTCCGGCGAAATCCGCCTTGGCGGTCGCTCCCTTCAGAGCCTGAGTCATCAGGTGCTGCGACAGGGCATCGCCGTGGTGCAGCAGGATCCCGTCGTGCTGGCTGACTCTTTCTTCGCGAACGTCACGCTGGGGCGCGACATCAGTGAGGCGCAGGTCTGGCAGGTACTGGAAACGGTGCAGTTGGCGGAACTGGCGCGAGGCATGAGCGACGGTATCTATACGCACCTGGGCGAGCAGGGTAACAATCTGTCTGTTGGGCAGAAGCAGCTGCTGGCGCTGGCCCGCGTGCTGGTGGAAACCCCGCAGGTGCTGATCCTTGATGAGGCGACAGCCAATATTGACTCCGGCACCGAGCGCGCCATACAGCACGCGCTGGCTGCTGTACGCCAGCACACGACGCTGGTGGTGATTGCCCACCGTCTGTCGACCATTGTGGAGGCAGATACTATTATGGTGCTTCACCGTGGCCAGGCCGTTGAGCAGGGCAATCACCAGCAACTGCTTGAAGCCAAAGGCCGATACTGGCAGATGTATCAGCTGCAGTTGGCCGGAGAAGAGCTGGCTGCCAGCGCGCAGGACGATGCGGTAACCGCCTGATGCACCACCGTCAGGCATTTTTCTAACAGATTGCCGTTGTGACACGCATCATGCACTCGCATGGTGCGTTTTTCTTTTTGCTCCCTCGATTTCGCCACGGTAAACCCTGATTTTCTCCATAAAGCAGCGCCGTTTTCATTTCTGGCATGGCCCTTGCTTTATCTATTACGTGTTCGCAGCCATTACCGAATTCTGACTGGAGGGGATCTATGAAGCTGGTTACCGTGGTAATCAAACCATTCAAACTTGAAGACGTTCGCGAAGCGCTGTCTTCCATTGGCATTCAGGGCTTAACGGTGACAGAAGTGAAAGGCTTCGGTCGTCAGAAAGGTCATGCAGAGCTTTACCGCGGTGCGGAGTACAGCGTCAACTTCCTGCCGAAAGTGAAAATTGATGTGGCTATCGCCGACGATCAGCTTGATGAAGTCGTCGATGTGATTAGCAAAGCCGCTTACACCGGAAAAATTGGCGACGGTAAGATTTTTGTCGCCGAACTGCAGCGCGTAATCCGTATTCGTACCGGCGAAGCCGACGAAGCGGCGCTGTAATTCCCAGCCAGCACAGTGATAGGGATCGAGATGATGAAAAAAACAATGGTAAAAACGGGGTTGAGCGCGCTGGCGCTGTTGCCGGGTCTGGCAATGGCGGCACCGGCGGTAGTGGATAAAGCCGATAACGCCTTTATGATGCTGTGTACCGCGCTGGTGCTGTTTATGACCATCCCGGGGATTGCGCTGTTCTACGGCGGCCTGATCCGCGGTAAAAACGTACTCTCTATGCTGACGCAGGTAGCGGTGACCTTCGCCGTTGTTTGTGTACTGTGGGTCGTTTACGGCTACTCACTGGCTTTCGGTACCGGCGGCAGCTTCTTCGGCAGCTTCGACTGGGTGATGCTGAAAAATATCAAGATCACCGATCTGATGGGCTCGTTCTATCAGTATATCCACGTGGCGTTCCAGGGCTCCTTCGCCTGTATCACCGTGGGCCTGATTGTGGGCGCGCTGGCGGAGCGCATTCGCTTCTCCGCGGTGCTGATTTTCGTAGTCATTTGGCTGACCCTCTCCTACGTGCCGATTGCCCACATGGTTTGGGGCGGCGGTCTGCTGGCGAGCCACGGTGCGCTCGACTTTGCGGGCGGCACGGTGGTGCATATTAACGCAGCGGTGGCAGGTCTGGTCGGTGCATACCTGATTGGCAAACGCGTGGGCTTTGGCAAAGAAGCGTTTAAACCGCACAACCTGCCGATGGTGTTTATCGGTACCGCAATCCTCTACTTTGGCTGGTTCGGTTTCAACGCCGGTTCCGCCAGTGCGGCAAACGAAATTGCCGGTCTGGCTTTCGTGAACACCGTTGTCGCTACCGCTGCTGCTATTCTTGGCTGGGTATTTGGCGAATGGGCGCTGCGCGGTAAGCCTTCTCTGTTGGGCGCATGTTCCGGTGCGATTGCGGGCCTGGTCGGTATCACCCCAGCGTGCGGTTATATCGGCGTCGGCGGTGCGTTGATCCTGGGTATCGTGGTCGGTCTGGCTGGTTTGTGGGGCGTCACCTCCCTGAAACGCTGGCTGCGCGTGGATGACCCATGCGACGTGTTCGGTGTCCACGGCGTGTGTGGCATCATCGGCTGTATCCTGACCGGTATCTTTGCTTCTACGGCGCTTGGCGGCGTGGGCTATGCGGAAGGCGTGACCATGAGCCATCAGGTTCTGGTACAGCTTGAAAGCATCGCTATCACTATCGTCTGGTCCGGCGTAGTGGCCTTCATCGGCTACAAAGTGGCGGATTTAACCGTCGGTCTGCGCGTACCGGAAGACCAGGAACGCGAAGGTCTGGACGTGAACAGCCACGGCGAGAATGCGTACAACGCCTGATATCGCTAACCCGGACGAGGCGCACATGCTGACTCCGGGGATATCATCTTTGATGCGGTATCTCCAAAGCCAAAAAAGCCTCCCAATGGGAGGCTTTTTTGTACATGAACCGAATTAATTACGGTTGCGCATGACGCCTTCCTGCACCGTCGAAGCCACCAGTACGCCGTCCTGAGTGTAGAACTCGCCGCGCACAAAGCCGCGCGCGCTGGAGGCTGAGGTACTTTCGACGCTGTAGAGCAGCCATTCGTTCATATTAAACGGACGGTGGAACCACATTGAGTGGTCAATGGTGGCAACCTGCATACCCGGCTCAAGGAAGCCTACGCCGTGTGGCTGGAGCGCGACCGGCAGGAAGTTGAAGTCTGAGGCGTAGCCCAGAAGATACTGATGAATATGCAGTGAATCCGGTACGGTACCGTTGGCGCGCATCCACACCTGGCGGCGCGGTTCTGCGATATGGCCTTTTAACGGGTTATGGAACTCAACCGGGCGAATTTCCAACGGCTTATCGCAGAGAAACTTCTCTTTGGCCTGCGGCGGCAGCAGGTGCGCCAGCGAGCGGGCGATATCGGTTTCCGAAGGCAGGCCGTCCGGGGATGGGGCGACTGGCATGGTTTTCTGATGCTCGTAGCCTGATTCTGGCGCCTGGAAGGAGGCGGTCATATAGAAAATCGGTTTACCGTTCTGGATAGCCGCCACGCGGCGCGCGCTGAAGCTGTTGCCATCGCGCAGCACCTCAACGTCATAAACGATAGGCTTCTGGCTGTCGCCAGGACGCAGGAAGTAGCTGTGGAAAGAGTGCACCAGGCGATCGGTAGGGACGGTCTCTTTTGCTGCATACAGCGCCTGGCCGACAACCTGGCCGCCAAAGACCTGACGCAGACCCAAGTCTTCACTCTGGCCGCGGAACAGCCCTTCTTCAATTCTTTCCAGATTTAACAACGTCAGCAGATTAGAAAGCGCTTGGCTCATTGATACCCTCTATATTTTACGGTCACAGCTGCAGGTGAATATCTCCATTATAACGTAGTTTCGCCAGTGGTCCGATGGGTTCAATTATCTGAATAATGGGGCGTTTGCAGGCAAACATGTGAAAGATATGCCACACTAAAGCGGTTACGTTTGTTAAAGCGTTGTCACTCAATTGAGAAATTTTCCTCAATGTGGGTGAGCAATAAGGAGAATGCTAATGAAACTCGTGCCGATCTTAAGCGGTTTGGCGATTGCACTTGCCCTGGCGGGCTGTGCGAATACGCACCAGCAAAGTCAGAATCAGACATCTGCGCCAGGCGCAGCCGCAGCAACTCAGGCCATTCAGGGACCGAACGTTTCCGGTAATGTGTGGATCCGCCAGAAAGTGGCGCTGCCGCCGGATGCCGTGCTGACCGTCACCCTGTCCGATGCCTCGCTGGCCGACGCACCATCGAAAGTCCTGTCGCAGAAAGTGACGCGTACCGAAGGTAAACAGGCACCGTTTAGCTTTGTGCTGCCGTATAACCCGGCAGAGATCCAGCCAAATGCCCGTATCCTGTTGAGTGCAGCGGTGACCATCAATGATAAGCTGGTCTTTATTACCGATACCGTGCAAGAGGTTATCAACCATGGCGGCACCAAAGTCGACCTGACGTTGGTGCCGGTACAGCAAACGCCGGTTCCGGTTCAGGACACCTCTCCAGTACAGGTTCCTTAAACGTAAATGCCCTCCATGTGAGGGCATTTTTTTGTAGCACGGGCCGCTGACCCTGGAGGGGCTTCCCGACGTCGCTTCGCTCGGCCGGGCTACGTTGCTAGTAGTTCCAGCGATACTTCTGCATATCAATCTGTCCACTTCCTGAAACCTGCACCCCTTCAGAGAGCAGCGCCTGACGCTGGCGCTGTAAATCCGGGCCGGTCAGTGAAATGACGCCGTGCCGGTTCACCACGCGATGCCACGGCAGCGTGGACCCTTCTGGCAGTCGTTTCAATACGCCGCCTACCTGGCGCGCGGCACGGGGTGAACCTGCCAGCCGGGCAATGTCGCCGTAAGTGGTAACGTAGCCTTCCGGGATGGAAGCTACGATTTGCCATACGCGCTGAGGGAAAGAGCCAAAATCGTCCATAGTAAGTTCCTGAAGGCAGAACCTTCAGCATAATCAGCTCGATGCCCCCTGTGAAGGGCGGATTGCGCAAGAATCCAGCAGGCAGTAGCGGATGGCTTGCATTTGGCTGCCTCAGCAGTGATAATGCGCCAGCGCGTTGGATAACAACGCTCTCAATGGGGGCCCTGTTGGTTCTCCCGCAACGCTATTCTGTTCACCAGGTCAGGTCCGGAAGGAAGCAGCCAGGGCAGATGACGCGTGTGCCGGGATGTAGCTGGCAGGGCCCCCACCCATTTCTGCTAAGTGCATGATATCCATCATGTAACCCTCTGTTTTCGTGCATTGAAACGGCGGTGATACAACTTTCGTGTATCACTTAGGACGCTAATCAATGTCGCATCTGATACTTTCCCGTCACGGGATCTGGTACTACCGTAGGGTCTACCTGACACCTCGGAAACGTCGTGAAATTCGTATTTCTCTTCGTACACGTTCCAAGCGTGAAGCTTTGCTCGGTGTGGAGAAATATCTCACTTCACAACCTTTCCACTGCGTTCCGCAGTGGACTGGCCCCGCCCCGGTAGACGAGGCCTGTTCAAAGGCCGGGACAAAGCCCAGCCGATAGAATCCGAATATTCATGCTCAAGGTGAAGTTAACTTACTTTTCGGCCTTGTTGGAATGCTTCACGCGCTTCGTTCAAACTCATGACATTAGCCCCCCCTTTATAGTCAGGCTCTTCTGTTTGAACTGGATCATCTTCCCAAGTGCAAACGGGGCAAATCTCATAGCTCCCCTCTTCAGGAAATTCATATTGTCCACAGCATGGACACGGGTGTTCAAGATCCGCCATTTTCAAACTTCGCCACCTGAAATCTGGTAGTCGAGGTCTTCCTGATAGAATTCTTGGCCTAAAATCCCTTCAATGGCTCTAACTTTTTGTTCGGTAAGGTTCCATCCTCCAAGTCCGGCAACAAAGTCGTTATAGTCCTCTTCGCTCCATCCCATAACGCCACTAACTTCAGGAAGTTTTTCTTTAGGTACTTCAACTTCAAAAACAAGTAGTTCATCTACACGATCAAATGCATCAACAGTATAAATAATTGTCATTTTTCTACCCTTCTTGTTGGATCCGCTGGTTTGGTTTGTTCTCCTGATACAGGATCAAACTCCCCGAGATGGTTTCGACCTGACCGGTCATACATTTCAACTGTACCGTGCTGTGAATCCCACTCGAAAATGCGCCCTTTAGAGTCCTTCCATCTTGAACGTAATGTTCCCCCACCTTTTACTGGAGTTCTTTTCTTAGCCGTTTTAGCATCAGGAAATGCAGGTAATGGCGGTGTACCTCGTGGAGCCACGTGATACTTATGAGCCGCATTCAGATAGATATAAATTGGATCAAACGTCCCGGCAGGGTGTACCAGAATATAATCCCTGAATGGACGTTCTCCGGGCGCTGGCGTTTCCGTTGACCACGGGCTATTGATTTCACTTTCAGGGTAAACTAGTACACTCGGAGGGACGTATACATTGTCCCGGTTCCCGGTATTAGATGGCGACACATATCCAGGATCGTCTGGTATCCATACAATAGTTGGCTTGCTTGCGCCATCTTCCCAGAATTCATAGTTCCCGGTGGTTGTGTTCTTCTGAAGCATTCGAACCGGAACTTTGTCCTGCCCGCCTCTGGCGCTGACATGAAAACCTTTCGGTCTTATCATCCCGTTCTGATCGGCTTCCCAGCGAAAGCGAACGCGCGTCGGGACATCTTCTTTGTTCTGTGCAGCCTGCTCAAGCCGCATCTTGTCGATGTAATCTTGCTCACCGCTGTTAAGTTTTGGTGAGTAGAACATACCGAAGAGAAGCACTGTCGGCGGGCTGGGTGCAATCCAGCGACCAGCAGTAGAAAGAGTGCCGCCGATTTGCTGCAATGCTGCGTACCCGGCTTCAGTTGTTGCTCCGGTTGTTATCCCGGTAGTTGTCGCTGCCCTTGCTGTTGCCATTCCAGCAGCCGCTGCGGCTTTGGTTGTATCCGGGGAACTGAATAGACGCTTGTACCAGGGGCGGTTGTCTTCCGGTGGTGGAGTTGGTTCGGCGGGTTTGTGCTTCTTTGCCGCCTGCGCGTGCTGAACAGGTTCTTGTTTCGATTGTTCTTTCTGAGACGCTGCCCGGTAATAGCTTGCATGACCAAAATTATCGAGTAGCTCTTGCTCTGTACCTGCATCGGTGCAACCTTCACCACGAAGGCAGGATTTCGCGTAAACAGGTAGCACACTTGGCGCTGTTGCTGTGGCGATAGTTTTATTTACTGCTGGTTCTAACATCCCGAATGGATCATTAATCTCCACGGTTCCAGGTGCGATAAGGAAATTTGATCCGCTTGGGCAGTCGCAATGTATGATTGAGCCGTCTACGGCGACAGCTTCGACGTTCGTTTGACGGTGATCTCCTGTAACAATAACGCCAACTTTTCCACATTTTGGGCAAGGTGTGGTTATATCGCCAATGTAGAGTTTCCACTTGCCCATGACGGACATACCGGGGCGGGCGGCGATACACTGTGAGCCTGTAGAGGTTTTATCTCCGTGTAGACCAACGTTCTGACCGTGAACAGTGCAGCCTCTGTTAACCGATGCCATAGCAACCGCCTTATTTCAGAAAGTTTTCAGGCAGTGATTCCCCGGCTCGGACTACTCTTCTTACACTTCCTTGAGGACTGCTGATTATTTCGTCGCCGTTGTCGAGTGAGCTTCCAACAAGCGCGGCAGAGTCACCAGAAGTATTTCCCACTCCAGTGTTAATCTTTGCCGTGGTACCATCCGGGTAACGAACTTCATCACCTACACGCGAAACATTCAGCCGTTTGCCGCACTCGGTTTCGATCTGCTGTCCGTTGTATTCACTGAAAACGGTTCCCCCATCTCGGGTTAAGCTACCCTCTGTGGCGATCAGATAAGCTGCTGTAACCGGATGCGTGAGATTATAGGCAATCCTTTCAGCGATAAGAGCCTGTGAACCTTCGTCCATTTTGGCAAGCTGTTAGGCTGTGAATGGTGACTGGTCAAAAGCGACCAGCATTTCCGGGGTAAGTTCATTGGTATATTGCTGCATAAGTCCCTCTGCTTGTTGTGAATTTATCTTCATACGTAAACCATTGTACGAATAACACCCACATACCGGAAGGGGTTTATCCTCAAAATGAAACTACGTTCCATTGCATTTATTTCATGAATGATTTGTGTCTTTCGCAAGAGAAAACGGCTTGCCCGAGCCTCTTTTTGGTGATACAAATTCATTGCCTCACCGCTTTTTAGTGCATTGAAATACATAGGTTTTGTTCGGAAAATCTTAGCTGGCAGGGCCCCCACCCAATTCTGCCTCCGCAAAAAACTCTCCGTTCAGACCAAACTCATCCCTGTTTTTATTGTGGTTATTCGCTGCTTTCTTCTTCCCGCATTCAATTAATATTCATCCTCTTGTAATAATACTGTCATTTATGTGTCATAAATTGGTTTTAAATTAACATTGGGTGTTTATATTACCCATTGTGTTATAAATATATTTCTGGAATGTGCTGTTGGTTTCATGTATTAGTTATTACAGAAATAATACATAAACCATTTTGGACAGCGTTGTTCCACGGAATTTGTTAACACAAACCGTGTATGGATGACGCGTCTTTACCGGAAGGAGTTCACATGACAGTCGCAGTGCTCAACGTAAAAATTGATGAAACAGTAAAAGAAAGACTTCGCCACTTTGCCGAGGTCCATGGCCTGACTTTAGGCGCTGCGGCGGAAAAACTGCTGCTGCTCGGGTTTGCAGCGGAAGAAGAGGCGGGCGTTTGTGAAGATGACATCGACAGCCAGCATACGGAAGAAGATGTTGCTCCATTCTCGCCTAAAGAAATCAAAGCATTACGTAAAATCCTGAAGAAGAGAAAATGAAACAGCAAACGTCGATAGCGTGTAACTATAGTGAAGCCTGCGATCTGTTACGTTCGGGCTACGTGAAGCATGTTCTTCTCAACTGGAATGTTGGCAGCGATGAATTCTTTCGTATTGCCTCAGACTGGTGCGATACCGGTGCTAAGATTAAAAAAGAGGGAGAATCTTTCGTTATTTCCCTGAAAGGCTTTCCGATCCCTCCGCAGCACTAATATATTCTTTAGCAGCGCTTTATTACATTAAAGAATATAAAGTTTCGGGCCGGTTATGTGAGTGGGGACGTCTTCCCCTGCGCGCGGTTAAATTATTTTCCGCATTTTGTTTGCGCCATGCTGGCCTGCTAACGTTGCCCATATCGGCTGTAATGTCGAAAAAGCGCGACGCAGGATTTCATCGTCCAACGTAAAGGGAATGCGTAAGTTACGCTCTCCACTTCCTGCCAGACCAAATCGCGTTCCTACCCCAAGATGAATCGCGCTGGCCTCTGCCCGCGCGGCAAACCGCGTTGCCATCATTTCCGGCAGTTCCACCCAGAATGATAGCCCGCCTTCCGGCAGGACAAATTTCCACTGCGGAAAATATTCTCGCATGAGCGCCGCGCACATATCGCGCCGTGCCGTCAGCAGACGCCGCCGTTCAGGGAGCAGATGATGTTCATTCTCCAGCAGCCAGCAGGTGGCCAGCTGCTCCAGCAGCGGCGAGCCTAAATCGAGCGTGTCGCGGGTCTGAATGAGGGCCGCGATGGTGCGCGATGACGCGCGGATCCACCCCAGGCGCAGCCCACCCCAGAAGCTTTTCCCGGTTGAGCCCACCGTGACGATCGGCGCATCGCGATTAAACGCCGCCAGCGGCGGTGGCGGCGGGGCGTTGTACCACAAATCTACCATCGTTTCGTCGACGACGAGCGTAGTACAGGTCCTGGCCGACAAGTCTGCGACGATTTGCCGCGTTGCGCTGTCCATGCACTGCCCGGTAGGATTTTGAAAATCGGGCATCAGATACGCCAGCCGCGGCGCGGTTTGGGCAATAATGGCAGCCAGACCGTCGGTGTCCCAGCCTTTGTCAGGCATCGGTAAGGCCACCGGGCGACAGGACGCGCCTTCAATGGCGGAAATGGCCAGCGGGTAGGTTGGTGTTTCTACCACCACCCGATCGCCAGGCCCCGTAAGGTAACGCAGAATCAGCGCCAGCCCGCTGACCGCACCGTTAACCAGCATGATTTCATCGGCATGTGTCGGCAGCCCGCGCGCGCAGTAGCGCTGGGCAATGGCCTCACGCAGGGCGGGCAATCCATGCTGATCATAGCCGGTATTGTTGAGATAGCTGGGTAGGGCCGCCAGTGCATGACTGTAGGCCTGATGAATTTCCGCGCCCGCAGCCAGCGCGGCGGTGGACATATCCAGCGTCGGCGATGTCGGCATACGCGGTGCGCGCTGGTAGCCTTCGGCACTGAGCGTCACCGTTGAACCGCTGCCCTGTTTACTCTGCACATAGCCTTCGTCGCGCAGTTGCCCGAGCGCGCTGGCAATGGTGGTGCGGCTGACGCCCAGCGCGCTGGCAAATTCTCGCTCGCCCGGTAGACGCGTGCCCAGCGGCAACCGACCGTCCAGAATCAGCAACCGCAGCGCGTCGGTAAGCTGTCGCCAGAGCGGGGTCGGGGAAGGGCTGTCCTGCCAGTGGCCCAGCAGGCGAACTAAAGATTGGGTGGCGGAACGTCGAAGCATCGGTGCAGTCCACTTTTTTAAAACTGGTCATTAATCATAATGCCATTTTTACCGATGATGGAAGCCTCTTTCGATAGGCCGAGGTGCCCATGCTACGCCGACTGATTCAGCTCTACTTTGGGTTAATGCTCTATGGAGTATCGACCGCCGTTTATGTCCGCGCCAATCTTGGCGCCGATCCGTGGAACGTTTTCCACCTCGGCGTTTCCGGGCTGACGTCTCTTGATATTGGCATCGTGATGATTCTGACCGGCGCTGCCGTTCTGCTGCTGTGGATTCCGCTGCGCCAGCGCCCGGGGCTTGGCACCATCAGCAATGTGATTGTGCTGGGGCTGGCGGCAGACGCCACGCTGTCTCTGATGCCGCCGCTGGAATCACTCTGGGTTCGCGGCGTGCTGCTGCTGCTGGCGGTGGTGCTGAACGGTATGGCGACCGGTATGTATATTGGCGCAGGCTTTGGCGCGGGGCCGCGTGATGGCCTTATGACCGGGATTCACGCCCGCACCGGGTGGCCCATTCGCCGCATTCGCACGACGATTGAACTCTCCGTGTTGGTCATCGGCATGCTGCTGGGCGGGACGTTTGGCGTCGGGACCGTACTGTATGCGCTGGCCATTGGCCCGCTTATTCAGCTCTTCTTGCCATGGTTCCAGACTCCCCGCGTGATGCAGCGTCAAATTGCTTGAGGTTGTCTGCATGATGTTTCTGCCGTGGTGCCCGGCGGCTACGCTGAGTACTATGCACGGCATCAGACCAGTGCGCTGATGCCGTGACCCATCATGTAAAGTCCCACCAGAATAATCAACGCGCCGGAGAACCACGGCGCCTTTCTCGATAGCTCCCCGAACCCGCTCCAGCGTTTACTCATATGCTTCAGACCGATGGCGGCAATGGCGCCGGAGGCCACCAGCGTGAGCGCCAGCCCGACGCTAAAACTCAGTACCAGCGTCGCGCCCAGCGCCACGTGTTTAAGCTGCAGGCAGATAAGCAGAATGGTAATGGATGCAGGGCAAGGGATGAGCCCGCCAGTAAGACCAAACAACACAATCTGCCCGGTGGTGACTTCCTGGCCTTTGAAGCGGCGGTTGATCTCTTCGGCGTGTGCGCGCTGGTGGGCATCCTGCCAGTCTGCATCAACCAGATTGTGATGATCGTGGTCATGATGATGCTCATGACCGTGGTGATGATCGTGATCATGAGCGTGGTGATGATCGTGGCGGTGGTGCGCATGCTCGTGGTCATGATCGTGCGCCCCGCGTGATTCACGCCAGGTACGCCACAGCATCCACAGCGCGATAACAATAATGATTATCCCGGAAAGCAACTGGAACCACGGCTCTGCGGTTTGGGCGTCCCAGCCGCGGCCAAACCACATCCCGGCCATCGCAATGACCCAGACCACCACGGTATGCGACAGAGTAGCCGCCAGCCCGAGCAGCACTGCCTGCTTCAGGGTGCCGCGGATCGCCACGATAAACGCCGCCATCATGGTTTTAGAATGGCCTGGCTCCAGGCCGTGCAGCGCCCCCAGCAGAATGGCACCGGGGATAAAGAACCAGGCATTGCCCTGTTGTAAGAGTGTGGTGAAGTCGTTCATCGCGGAAGATCCTTGTGAAAAGTGAAATGACTATACTCCCACCCAGTACTTTAATACTACCCCCTAGTATAAAAATACGCAGTCAGGGCCGTGCGTGGTATGCTTGCGCAGGAGTTAAGAACAGGATCCCGGCCATGTCACATACCGTTCGTCACAAGAAGATGTTATTGACGCGTCTGAAGAAAATTCAGGGGCAAAAGCGTTAGCGCTTGAGAAAAATGCTCAACCGTGAGCACGAGTGCGCGGAGGTGTTACAAGCAGCTGGCGGCGATCGCGGCGCGGTAAACGGCATGATGCT
>NZ_JMPL01000063.1 GCF_000735365.1 Kluyvera ascorbata ATCC 33433
AGTCACGCTGCTTCACGTAGTTGCCGTTCAGACCGAAGGCCCAGTTACTGTCCACCGGCCGATAGAGCACTTCTGCCCCAGCGCCGCCGTACATGGTTTCCAGATAGCCGCCGTAGACCTGGCCGTAGAAATCATTGCCCAGATACTGGAAGTAGTTGGCCTGCAGGTTATTCACGTAAACATCGTTCTGCACATATTCACGGATATGCGTACGAACGCGCGGCAAGGTTGAGTCCTTCGGTGGGTTGGTGTAATTAAATTTATTGTAGTTGTTTGCAACGTTGGCAAACAGGCTGCCGCTGGTCAGCAGGTGATCGGTCACCCACCAGTCCGCCGAGCCCATTACCCCCACCTGGTACATATAGAAGCTTTCCGCCCCACCGATAGACTGGCTAAGCACCGGGTCGATATGGAAATCAAAGCGCGATTTGTCGATATACCAGCCCTGCTCGGTTTTATCCGGCACGATCGGCGCAACGCGTTTTTGCACCAGCGGCGTCTCCTGCCCCAGCGGCTCCCCGGCGAGATGCCGTTGCAGGCTCGCCACATCGGTTTCCGTGGTCACTTCCGGCAGATTCAGCCGCGTCTCGGTAATGCGGATCGTGCGGATCCCTTCCGGAAGATCGTTGGCGATGATCCGATTGGCGCGTTCGATCCCTTCACGCGAATCACGATACTTCACCTGCTCGCCGGTGACGTACAGCGTGTCGCCCTGCACCTGAATATTCGGCGCCGCAAAGCCCGCATTGTACTTAAGCTGGGTCAGTTGGTTCGCCACTACCGAATGCTGGAGGATAGGATCCTGCGGCTGAGGTCGATAAGTCGGGCGCGCGTTGTCGTTATAGGACGGACGCAGATCGTTAAAGTTGGTACGCAGGGTAAAGCCGAACATCACCGTATTGCCACGCTCGTAGCTGAGGTTCACATCGGCCCAGTCGGTAACGCGATAAATAGCGCCGACGTTAATTTTGCTCTTCTGATCGAGCTTGCCAGCAAAGTCCTGCTGGTAGTTGTTACCTTCATACTCCAGCTTCAGGCGCAGTGGCTGCCACGGCGTCTGGTACTCAATACCGCCAAAGTAAGCCGCCGGGCCATGGAACATCTGGCTGCCATCAACCGAGCCCGCTTTACGATAGCTATTATCGCGGTAGCAGTATTTGTCGCTGTAGGAGCAGAACGGGTTGGTGGCGTTACCGCTGGTGCCGAGATA
Organism: Kluyvera ascorbata ATCC 33433; assembly: GCF_000735365.1. Lineage (GTDB taxonomy): Bacteria > Pseudomonadota > Gammaproteobacteria > Enterobacterales > Enterobacteriaceae > Kluyvera > Kluyvera ascorbata. The sequence goes on from NZ_JMPL01000063.1 coordinate 1,211, forward strand.
GCCCCAGCCTAAGCCGAGAGTAAAGTCGAACGGCCCCCAGGCTTTGCTGGCAACAATATATTCCGAGTCAAACAGGCCGGTACCGCCGATGTCGCGCGCGCCCACCGCCACCTGCGGCATCCAGTAGCTCTCTTCCCACAGGCGCAGCTTCACGTCGAAGGCTTTATCTTTGTAGGTTTGCGAGCCGGAGAAGGCATCCACGCTGCTGTATTGTTTGGTACGCACGTCGGTATAGCGCAGCGTGGTTTCGAGCCACGGGAAAAGCTGGGCGGAGGCGGAGTAATAGCGGTACTGATCGTTATCGCGATAGTTCAGGCTGAACTCGCCGTCGCGCGCCATGCGCGCCGTTGGGGTTTGCAGCAGGCCTACGCCGCCAAAGTCTGACTGCGAGGGGCCGATAGGGGCGGGAAACGTTTCCGCATGGCACGCCGCGCTAACCGACAGGGCCAACAGGCTGTAAAGACAAGCTTTTTTCATTATTCAGGTCTCCGCTGCGACAGGGAGCGAAGGATTTCAGCGTTCAGCGCTTCGTATTTTTTCGTCCACAGTGAGTCGGCAAAGCCGACAAACAGAATGCTGCCGGGCATCGGTTCAACGTGCCGCTTATTCCAGTACGCCACCGGCGCTTTTTGCGTGCGCCCGTCCGGGTAAATCACCCAGGCGTAGCTGCGATCCGCGCCGCTGAGCAGGCTGATATCATCGAGGTAGCTGGCCGCGTCGCGTCCCGGCGTGAAAGGGATTTTTCCCGGTTTATCCACCAGACCAACCAACGTGATAGTGGAAGGTTCACGCCCCAGCCACAGGGTGTAATGGCCTTCGAGCGGCGGGTTATTTTTGCTGCGGACCCGCACGGTGTCAGGGTCCAGCGGCACCAATAAGCGCCCGGTCACCGGGATAGCCTGCAGTTGGTTGCGCAGGGCATTAATCGCCCCCGCCTCGCTACCGTCCTCATCCGCCGCAAGCCCGGCCAGTTCTGCCAGCAGCGCCTGATGTTCACGCTCGGCTTGAGCGGCGGCCAGCGGAGAGGTGATCGCCGCGCCGGGCCACCAGCTTCCCGCCAGCCTCGGTTGCCCGACCAGGTCGGCCAATCGTTCGGCGTGGGTTAAAGTCAGCGGCTTTTCAACGCCCGCCATATGAACCTCGACGGTACCTGCCGCCTGGGCGGCAAAGGAGATAGCGCTTAGCATGGCGGCGATAATTAACGGTTTTTTCATGATTTCGCCGCCTTGATAAGCATGGTTTTTACCGGGAAGGTTCCTGCGCCGAGATATTGTTCTGACTGGCGAATTTGCCCTTCGCTGTCGACCCAGTAGCGGTTGCGCCAGCTCGCTTCAGAGGTAGTCACCTCCTCTTCCAGAACACGTACGGCGGTGTCCTGGCCCGACATGGTCAGCGTATCGTTGCCGTCCCAGTGGAAGGTGGACGTGGCGGTGGCATAGCGCACCTGCTGGTGCTCGGTCCAGCCCATTGTCCGCGTCCAGCGCGCGCCGTCGGTTATCTGGTTCGGGCGGGCCAGCGGGTCGTTGTCGAGGTTATTCACCGTGAGCAGGTTGTCGCCCGCCAGCTTGGTTTTTACCAGGCGTCCATGCTGTGTCACCAGCATTGCCCGGTCCTGCGTCAGCCATTTCTGCTGACCTTCTTCGGAATACGCCAGCACCACGAAGATCTGCGGTCCGCCGTTAAGCTGCATATATTGGCTGGCGTATGGCATGGTCTGGATTTCGTCGTCGGTAAGCTGTACGCCCGACTCACCAGATACGCTTTGCCAAAGCGATTTCCCCAGTCCCTTGGTGCTGGGTGAACACGCCTGAAGCAACAGGCAAATAAGGGGAATAACAAGTCGCTTCACGACGCTTCTCCAGGGGCAAAATAACCACACCGAAGTGTGGTTAGGATTAACGTACCGTTTTTATTGAGTACGGGTGGTCGTTGTCGTACTGGTCGTGGTGGTGGTCCCGGTGTTGGAACCATCACCGCCAGCCGCTGCCAGCGCCATACCGACCGCAGAACCTACGGTGCTGGCGCTGGTGGCGGTTGAACTCCCGGCCGACACTGACGTTGCTGCTGCACCAGCCGCTTCACCTGTTTCAATAGGTGCCGCGCTGGCGCTTGCCGCAGCAAACGCCGATATGGCAAAAATGCCATAGAGGATTTTCTTCATACGTATTCCCTTCATTAGATGAATGGATATGTACCTGAGAATATTCAGGCGTCATCGAGTATACACAACCAAATGAACGGAATTCGGTGATGGGAAATAGGGGAAGGTTTTTTCGGAAAATATGAAAATGAAAGATAATAAAATAAAATATCAATAAATAACAGTGTGTTAATTATTAATTTAAGAATGGCAATATACGGTTAATCCGAAACATACATCTGGGATAGGTGATATTTAGGATTATGCTCAATATCAATATAATTCAGAAATTGAAGATATACGGAATTATCTGACAAAAAAAATGCCGACATTACGCCGGCATTGAGAATATATAACCTTACGCGCGCCAGGATTTATAACGGTTGATCAGACCGTTGGTGGAGCTATCGTGGCTGTCGATGGCTTTATCATCGTTCAGCTCCGGCAGGATGCGGTTAGCCAGCTGTTTACCCAGCTCTACGCCCCATTGGTCGAAGGTGAAGATGTTCAGGATAGCGCCCTGAGTGAAGATTTTGTGCTCGTACAGGGCAATCAGCGCACCCAGGCTGTACGGGGTAATTTCGCGCAGCAGGATGGAGTTGGTTGGACGGTTGCCTTCGAACACTTTGAACGGTACGACGTAGTCCAGGGTTGCTGGGTCTTTACCCTGGTCACGGTATTCCTGCTCAACCACTTCGCGAGATTTACCAAACGCCAGCGCTTCGGTCTGGGCGAAGAAGTTAGACAGCAGCTTAGGATGATGGTCGGTCAGCGGGTTGTGGGTGATGGCCGGGGCGATGAAATCGCACGGAACGATTTTGGTACCCTGGTGAATCAGCTGATAGAACGCGTGCTGGCCGTTGGTGCCCGGCTCGCCCCAGATGATTGGGCCAGTCTGGTGTTCAACCTTGTTGCCGTTACGGTCAACGTACTTACCGTTGGACTCCATGTTGCCCTGCTGGAAGTACGCGGCAAAGCGGTGCATGTACTGGTCGTAAGGCAGAATCGCTTCAGTTTCGGTACCGTAAAAATTGTTGTACCAGATGCCGATCAGCGCCAGCAGTACCGGCAGGTTTTTCTCCGCAGGCGTGGTGGAGAAGTGCTTGTCCATCGCGTGCGCGCCGGAGAGCAGCTCAACGAAGTTGTCGTAACCCACGGACAGAATGATAGACAGACCAATCGCAGACCACAGAGAGTAGCGGCCGCCAACCCAGTCCCAGAACTCGAACATGTTGGCCGTATCGATACCGAATTCAGACACCGCTTTACCGTTGGTAGACAGCGCCGCGAAGTGTTTTGCCACGTGCTTCTGGTCGCCCGCGCTTGCCAGGAACCAGTCGCGCGCGCTGTGGGCGTTGGTCATGGTTTCCTGAGTGGTGAAGGTTTTAGACGCTACCAGGAACAGCGTAGTCTCTGGGTTTAGGTTTTTCAGCGCTTCGGCGATGTGGGTACCATCGACGTTAGAGACGAAGTGCATGTTCAGGTGATTTTTGTACGGGCGCAGCGCTTCCGTCACCATGAATGGGCCGAGGTCGGAGCCGCCGATACCGATGTTCACCACGTCAGTGATGGATTTGCCGGTGTAGCCTTTCCACTGACCGGAGATGATCGCTTCAGAGAAGGCTTTCATCTTCTCCAGCACCGCGTTCACTTCCGGCATCACGTCTTTGCCATCAACGATAATTGGGGTATTGCTACGGTTACGCAGCGCCACGTGCAGCACGGCACGGTCTTCGGTGCGGTTGATTTTCTCGCCGGAGAACATGGACTTAATCGCACCGCTCAGATCGGTCTCTTTGGCCAGATCGAGCAGTTTTGCCAGGGTCTCTTCGGTAATACGGTTTTTGGAGAAATCGACCAGCATCTGATCGTCGAAGGTCGCGGAAAATTTGCTGAAACGGTCGCTATCTTTAGCGAACAGTTCCGCAATGGTCACGTCCTTCATGACATCGAAGTGTTTCTGTAGTGCCTGCCACGCAGCGGTCTGCGTTGGGTTGATGTTTTTCATTAGCAATACCCTTCTGATTTAAGAATCAAACTGCCTCGATTGTAGCGCCTGTCACAAAAAATTGTGATGGTTTTAATGTTATCCCCCCTAAGGCTGACAAAATCGCGCAGAAAACAGACAAAAGTATAGCCTTTATAAGCCCCGTTTCTGTGGGGCTCGCCTGCATGAAAAATCCGCATAACCCCAGCGTTGACAAGGTACCCGCTAACCCTTTATTTATAAACGTACTACCTGCGCATGCGCAGGCCAGAAGAGGCGCGTTGCCCAGGTAAAGGGTGTGGGAGGAACCAATCCTGTGAAAACACCTGAGGGGGAGCAACGCCGAGATGCGTGAACAACAGGTTGCGTTCACCATCGGCTGCAGGGGCTGAATCCCCTGGGTTGTCACCAGAAACGTTCGCAGTCGGGCGTTTCGCAAGTGGTGGAGCACTTCTGGGTGAAATCGTAGTTGTTTATCGCTCTGCGCCCACCCGTCTTTCGCTCTTCCCTTGTGCCAAGGCTGAATAATTTGGTCCGGTTTATCTGAACCTGACCTCCCCTGACACGAGGTTATTATGACAGCATTAGTCGTCGCCAAATTTGGTGGCACCAGCGTGGCCGATTTTGACGCCATGAACCGTAGCGCCGATGTGGTGCTCTCCGACGCTAACGTACGCGTGGTTGTGCTGTCTGCTTCGGCGGGCGTCACCAACCTGCTGGTTGCCCTGGCCGAAGGGCTGGAGCCAGCCGAGCGCCAGGCCAAACTGGAAGCCATTCGCGCCATTCAGTACGCCGTACTTGAACGTCTGGCAAACCCTGCCGTTATCCGCGATGAAATTGAACGCCTGCTGGAAAACCTCGGCACGCTGGCGGAAGCCGCTTCCCTGGCAACTTCAACCGCCCTGACCGACGAACTGGTCAGCCACGGCGAACTGATGTCTACCCTGCTGTTTGTTGAAATTCTGCGTGAACGTCACGTGCAGGCGCAGTGGTTTGACGTGCGCAAAGTGATGCGCACCAGCGACCGCTTTGGCCGCGCCGAGCCGGATGTTACCGCACTGGCCGAACTGGCAACCCAGCAATTGGCTCCGCGCCTCGACGAAGGTCTGGTGATCACCCAGGGCTTTATCGGCAGCGAAAGCAAAGGCCGCACCACGACGCTTGGTCGTGGCGGCAGCGACTACACCGCCGCGCTGCTGGGCGAAGCGCTGCATGCGACGCGTGTCGATATCTGGACTGACGTTCCGGGCATCTACACCACCGACCCGCGCGTGGTTCCAGCGGCAAAACGTATTGATGAAATCGCCTTTGAAGAGGCCGCCGAGCTGGCGACCTTCGGCGCGAAAGTCCTGCACCCGGCGACCCTGCTTCCCGCCGTTCGCAGCGATATTCCGGTGTTCGTCGGCTCCAGCAAAGATCCGAAAGCCGGAGGCACGATGGTATGCAATAAAACCGCCAACCCACCTTTATTCCGCGCGCTGGCGCTGCGTCGTAAGCAGACCCTGCTGACCCTGCACAGCCTGAACATGCTGCACTCCCGCGGCTTCCTGGCGGAAGTGTTCGGCATTCTGGCGCGCCACAGCATCTCTGTAGACCTGATCACCACCTCTGAAGTTAGCGTCGCGTTAACGCTGGATACCACCGGTTCAACCTCTACCGGCGACACCCTGCTGACGCAGTCGCTGCTGATGGAACTGTCGGCGCTGTGCCGCGTAGAAGTAGAAGAGAACCTGGCGCTGGTGGCGTTGATTGGTAATAACCTGTCGAAAGCCTGCGGCGTGGGCAAAGAGGTGTTTGGCGTGCTTGAGCCGTTCAACATCCGCATGATTTGCTACGGTGCGTCCAGCTATAACCTGTGCTTCCTGGTGCCGGGAGCGGAAGCCGAGCAGGTGGTGCAGAAACTTCATCATAATTTGTTTGAATAATATTCCACCACGCGATAAACAATAACTATAGCCGGGCTCGAACCCGGCTTTTTTTTATAAAAACACAACACAACACCAATATATTGCAAGGAATACAACATGCTCGCCGTTATCACCCGGCTGTTCCCGTTATGGGCGCTGCTGCTCTCTGTTATTGCCTACTTCACTCCCGCCACCTTCACGCCTATCGGGCCGCTGGTTCCCTCTCTGCTGATGCTGATTATGTTCGGCATGGGCGTGCATCTTAAGGTGGATGATTTTAAGCGCGTGCTGTCGCGCCCTGCGCCGGTTGCGGCGGGGATTTTCCTGCACTACCTGGTGATGCCGCTTGCCGCCTGGCTGCTGGCGCTGGCTTTCCATATGCCGCCGGAGCTGTCCGCCGGGATGGTACTGGTTGGCAGCGTGGCTAGCGGTACAGCCTCGAACGTGATGATCTTTCTGGCAAAGGGCGACGTGGCGCTGTCGGTCACTATCTCGTCCGTCTCCACGCTGGTTGGCGTGGTCGCCACGCCGCTGCTGACGCGCCTGTACGTTGACGCACATATTCAGGTCGACGTGATGGGCATGCTGCTCAGCATTCTACAAATTGTGGTTATCCCGATTGCCATGGGTCTGGTTATCCACCACCTGTTTCCACGCGTGGTGAAAGCGGTGGAGCCTTATCTGCCGGCGTTTTCGATGATCTGTATTCTGGCGATTATCAGCGCGGTGGTTGCTGGTTCCGCGTCGCATATCGCATCCGTGGGCTTTATGGTGATTATCGCCGTCATTCTGCACAATACCATCGGCCTGCTTGGCGGTTACTGGGGCGGTCGTCTGTTTGGCTTTGATGAGTCGACCTGCCGCACGCTGGCGATTGAGGTCGGCATGCAGAACTCCGGTCTTGCCGCGGCGCTGGGGAAAATCTACTTCGGGCCGCTGGCCGCGCTGCCGGGCGCGCTGTTCTCCGTATGGCATAACCTGTCTGGGTCGCTGCTGGCGGGGTACTGGTCAGGGAAGCCTATCGAGCAGAAAAAACAAAAATAGTCTCTGGTGGCGCTTTGCCTGACCGGGCTGTAGGCCCGATAAGCGTAGCGCCATCGGGCAAAATGACGCACATTGCCGGATGGCGGCGTAAACGCCTTATCCGGCCTACAAAGATTTGCCCCTTTGCCGTACACTGGGTTAACTATCCGATTGAGGGCAACCCTTATGGCACTCCCCCGCATTACGCAAAAAGAGATGACCGAGCGCGAGCAGCGTGAACTGAAAACCCTGCTCGACCGCGCGCGCATTGCGCATGGCCGTCCGCTGTCCAACGCGGAAACCAATAGCGTGAAAAAGGAGTACATCGATAAACTGATGGTTCAGCGCGAAGCCGAAGCGAAGAAAGCCCGCCAGGTGAAAAAACAGCAGGCTTATAAACCGGATACCGAGAGTTCGTTTTCATGGTCGGCGAGTACGCCGACGCGCGGCAGGCGTTAACGGCCTTTCTTTTTACGTCCCGGTGCGGTGAAGCGTTTACCGTTACCCGCCGGACGTGCTGGTTTCTCGCTGGTTTTTTCCATCTTCACGACCGGGCGCTTGATACCGGTAGTTTTCGGCTTGGCCTTCACCTTCGGTTTCGCTTCGGAGGAGGAGTTTTCAATCAGCTTGAACAAATCCACCAGCTCGTCGTCGGTCAGGTCGCGCCACTCACCCAGCGGAATACCCGTCAGGCTGACGTTCATAATACGCGTACGCTCAAGCTTGGTGACTTCGAAACCGAAGTGCTCGCACATGCGGCGAATCTGACGGTTTAAGCCCTGCACCAGGGTAATACGGAAGACGAACGGCGCCTCTTTCTTCACCTTACACTTCTTCGTCACCGTACCCAGAATCGGTACGCCCGCGCCCATCCCGCGAATAAATTCATCGGTGACTGGCTTATCGACGGTGACCAGATACTCTTTCTCGTGATCGTTGCCGGCACGCAGGATCTTGTTCACCAGGTCGCCGTGGTTGGTGAGGAAAATCAGCCCCTGGGAGTCTTTATCCAGACGGCCAATCGGGAAGATACGCTTGCTGTGGTTAACGAAATCCACAATGTTGTCGCGCTCGCCGTCTTCGGTGGTACTGACGATACCGACGGGTTTGTTCAGTGCAATCAGCACCAGATCATCCGCTTCCCGCGGCTCAATCAATCGACCATTGACCTTCACAACGTCGCCCGGCACGACCTGATCGCCAATCGTCGCGCGCTTGCCGTTGATAAAGACGTTGCCTTGTTCGATAAAGCGATCCGCTTCGCGACGCGAGCAGATGCCGCTTTCGCTGATGTATTTATTTAATCGGGTGGATGAGTCTGGCAGCATAAATTCTCCTGTAAAAGCGAAATATACCCTACCTTTCGGGTGAGAAAAAATAGTCCGCGACAAATCATTGTTTTCATCACGTCGATTTTGCACATAAGTGCAACCCCTCGGCTGACAGCTTTTGCGCAAATACGCTTGAACTCCCGACGTGACGGCGCTATACCAGATCGAGAACCCGTTTTTACGTTTTGCACATATGTGCAGGAGCCAGCCACTTCGATGGAAAATAGCGACGATATCCGCCTGATCGTGAAAATTGCCCAGCTTTACTACGAGCAGGAGATGACGCAGGCGCAAATCGCCCACGAACTGGGGATTTACCGCACCACTATTAGCCGCCTGCTCAAACGCGGGCGCGAGCTTGGCGTGGTGACCATCGCTATCAACTATGACTACAACGATAGTCTGTGGCTGGAAGAACGACTGAAACAGAAATTTGGCCTGAAAGAGGCCGTTGTCGCACCGCAGGAGAGCGAGGCGGGAGCCTATGGCGCGCAGCTGTTTGAACGTCTGCTGTCGCCAAACGCCGTCATTGGGTTCGGCTGGGGGCGTGCGGTAAGCGCGCTGGTCGAAGCATTGCCTCAGTCCAGCCAGCCTCGCCCACTGGTGTGCGTGCCTATCGTTGGCGGGCCGTCGGGTAAGCTTCCGAGCCGCTATCACGTCAATACCCTGACCTACAGCGCCGCCACGCGGCTCAAAGGCGAGTCGTATCTCGCTGATTTTCCGGCCCTGCTGGATAACCCACTGATTCGCCAGGGCATCATGCAATCTCCGCATTTTCAGACGCTGGCCGAATACTGGCAGCGGCTGGACATCGCCGTGGTGGGCATTGGTTCACCCGCCATTCGCCATGCCGCCAACTGGCAGGCGTTTTACGGCAATGCGCAGAGCGATGAGCTGGAGGCGCTTCAGGTGGCTGGAGATATCTGCTCGCGCTTTTTTGCCGATGACGGCATGCCCGTTGCCACCGCAATGCAGGACAAAACGCTTTCCATTGAGCTCAAGACCTTAAAGCAGGCCCGCTATGTCATCGGTCTGGCGAGCGGTGAAGAGAAGTACGCCGCCCTCCTTGGCGCGCTGCGCGGGCAGCATATCAACGCGCTGGTCACCGACCGAGCCACCGCAGAATATTTAGTGCAGTAAGACTTTGACGAGGACATGACCATGATTAACCGTGATACCCAGCTGTGCATGTCGCTTGCCGGCCGCCCCGGCAACTTTGGCACGCGCTTTCATAACTATCTGTATGAAAAACTGGGGCTGAATTTTATCTATAAAGCCTTTACCACGCAGGACATTGAGGCGGCGGTGAAAGGCGTTCGCGCGCTGGGCATCCGCGGCTGTGCGGTGTCGATGCCGTTTAAAGAGAGCTGCATGACGTTTCTGGATGCTATCGATCCGTCAGCCAGGGTCATCGACTCCGTCAACACCATCGTCAATGACAACGGTCACCTGACCGGGTTTAACACCGATTTCATCGCGGTAAAAAACCTGATTGCCAGCCACCAGCTCGACACCTCTGCCCGCGTGATGATTCAGGGCAGCGGCGGGATGGGGAAAGCCGTCATTGCCGCCTTCCGCGACGCGGGCTTTAGCGACGTCATTATCGCCGCTCGCAATGAAGCCAACGGCACCGCGCTGGCAAAACAGTACGGATTCCAGTGGCAGGCACAGCCGGAAGCTGACGATATTGATATTCTGGTCAACGTCACGCCTATCGGCATGGCGGGCGGCAAAGAGAGCGAGCAACTCGCCTTTAACGAAACGATGGTGGCACGCGCCAGCGTGGTCTTCGACGTCGTGGCCCTACCACCGGAAACACCGGTGATTCAGCTCGCTCAACGTTTGGGGAAAAAGACTATCAGCGGCGCCGAAGTGATTGCCCTGCAGGCGGTGGAGCAGTTTGTTATGTACACCGGCGTGCGGCCGGATGATGCGCTGGTTGCTGAGGCAGCGGCGTTTGCCAGAGCGGGGTAAACGCCCCTTCCCGGCACTGTACTGCAACATCGTGAACTACATCAGTAAGCTATCTGATGCAGGGTGATAACATGCCGCCCTGATTGATAATTTCTGATAGATAGGAGAAATGATGGACTTACTTCTGCTGAGTAACTCGACGCTGCCGGGTAAAGCCTGGCTGGAACACGCGCTGCCGCTGATTGCCGGTCAACTGAAGGGTCGCCGTCGCGCGGTGTTTCTGCCGTTTGCGGGCGTCACGCAGACCTGGGACGAGTACACGGCAAAAACTGCCGCCGTTCTGGCGCCGCTGGGCGTTACTGTCACCGGTATCCATAGCGTGGTAGACCCTATCTCCGCGATTGAAAACGCCGAGCTGATTATCGTCGGCGGTGGCAACACCTTCCAGTTGCTGAAAGAGAGCCGCGAACGCGGGTTGCTGACCCCGATTGTCGACGTGGTGAAGCGCGGCGCGCTGTACGTAGGCTGGAGCGCGGGCGCAAACCTCGCCTGCCAGACCATTCGTACCACCAACGATATGCCGATTGTCGACCCGAAAGGCTTTGATGCGCTGGGGCTGTTCCCGCTGCAGATTAACCCACACTTCACTAACGCGCTGCCGGAAGGCCATAAAGGCGAAACCCGCGAGCAGCGTATTCGCGAACTGTTGGTCGTGGCGCCGGAATTAACGGTGATTGGTCTGCCGGAAGGTAACTGGATTCAGGTGGCTAATGGTGAGGCAACCCTTGGCGGGCCGCGTACCACCTATGTGTTCAGAGCAGGCGAAGAAGCGGTGGCGCTGGAGGAAGGGCATCGCTTCTAAGCCATAAACCCGGGGTCGGCGTAAACGCCTCGCCCGGGCTACAAACCGTTGGCCTGATAAGCGCAGCGACGCCGGGTTTACGCTAGTAATCGTCGCGATCGTCGTCTTCATCCGGCTGCTCCAGCACGCTATAGGCAACGGAGCAGAACAGCGAGTTCAGGCGCAGCATATCGCCGAGCAGCGCCAGGTGCAGAGTACTGGTTTCGATACTCTGCACGTTCTGTTGGTGCAGACGGTCGACGTGCGCGTGCGCGTAGCGGCGGTTCAGAATACGGAAACGGTGCTTGCTGCGACGCAGGCGGCGGGCGCTGGTGACGTCACCGGCGAAGAAGACCGACATCGCCAGTTGCAGGTTACTTAGCAGCAGCTCATACAGTGCCTCCAGCTCTTTTAACCCCTCAACCGAGAAGGCACGGCGTGCGGCCAGCGATTTGTCGGCAATCTCGCTGCCCATGCGTTCGATGATGTCCGAAGCCTGCTCGAGGTTGAGCGACATTTCGATAATCTCCGCCCAGCGGCGGGACTCCTCTTCCGCCAGCTCATCTTTCGGCATTCGCGCCAGATAGAGTTTGATAGCGGTGTAGAGCACGTTAATGTCATCCGCCTGCTTGCGCAGGTTTTTCTCTTCACGCGGCTCGCCGTGCATCACCTTCTTTAGCCCGTCCAGCATCTGCTCGGTGGCATCACCGATGCGCAAGGTTTCGCGGGCGGCATTGGCCAGCGCCAGCGTTGGGGTATCCAGCGCGGTCACGTCCAGGTGCTTCGGCTTGAGGTTGGCGTCCAGCTCCGGCTCGTCGCGAATCAGGCGCTTACAGAGGCGTGCCATCGGCTCGGCGAACGGCACCATCGCCAGGCAACGAATCAGGTTGTAGAAGACGTGGAAGTAGATAACCAGCTCGGACTCCGGCAGCGGCAGCTTGTGCATCACCTCAGCCAGAATATGGACGAACGGTAGGATAATCAGGCTGCCCACCAGCTTAAACAGCAGGCTACCCAGCGCCACGCGGCGGGCAGCGGCATTCGCGGCGCTGTTGTTGAGCATCGCCAGCAGGCCAGAGCCCAGGTTAGCGCCAATCACCAGGCACAGCGCCACCGGGAAAGAGATAATTCCTGCGGTGGTCAGCGTCGCGGTCAGCAGCACCGCCGCCAGGCTGGAGTAACTGATGATAGCGAATACCGCACCAATCAGAGCATCCAGCAGGATATCGCCGGTCAGCGAGGCAAATATCACCTGTACGCCGTTGGCTTCGGTAATCGGCCTGACCGCCTGAACAATCAGCTCCAGTGCCAACAGGATAAGCCCAAGGCCAATCCCGACGCGGCCAAGCTGCCCTTCGCGGGTCTGCTTGCGGCCAAGGAAAAAGGCCACGCCGATAAATATCAGCAGCGGCGACAGCCATGACAGGTCGAAAGTCAGAATACGCGCCATCAGCGCGGTCCCGACATCGGCCCCCAGCACAATCACCAACGCAGGCGTCAGGGCGACCAGATCCTGCGCGACAAAAGAGGTCACCAGCATGGTGGTGGCGTTGCTGCTCTGGACCAGCGCGGTAACGCCGATACCTGCGCAGAAGGCGAGCGGTTTTTTCTCGACGCTGCGGCTGAGCACGGTACGCAGGCGTGCGCCGAAGACGCGCATTACGCCCGTACGCACGATATGGGTGCCCCACACCAACAGCGAGACGGCGGAAAGTAGGTGCAGCAGAGTTAACACGGAATCATTTTCTCCTTATTGTTATGGGTTCCTGAGGCTCATATGCCTGATGGCGCTGCGCTTATCAGGCCTACAAATCATCCCTATGCTGGCCGAATAAGGTGTGCAGCGCGCGTGAGCCTTCTTTCAGTATAAGGGTTTACGCCCAATAAAGAGACAGGGCGCTCATTGAGCGCCCTGTTAGTTGTAAGGAAAGATGACGGTTTTGTGAATTAGTCGGCGTCGTAGCCGAGGTTCGGCGCCAGCCAGCGCTCCACTTCCGCCACGCTCATCCCTTTACGGAAGGCGTAATCCTCAACCTGGTCGCGCTGAATCTGCGCCACCGCGTAGTACTTGCTGTCCGGGTGGCTGAAGTACCAGCCGGAAACCGACGCGCCTGGCCACATGGCGAAGGATTCGGTCAGCTTCATACCGGTGTGGGTTTCCACGTCCAGCAGTTCCCAGATAGTGCCCTTCTCGGTGTGTTCCGGGCAGGCCGGGTAGCCAGGAGCCGGGCGAATCCCCTGGTAGTTTTCGCGGATAAGCTCTTCGTTGCTCAGGTTTTCATTCGGCGCGTAGCCCCAGTAAACCTTACGCACGCGCTCGTGCAGATACTCGGCAAAGGCTTCCGCCAGACGGTCGGCAATCGCCTTCACCATGATCTTGTTGTAATCGTCGTGCTTCGCTTCGTACGCATCAGCCAATGCGTCTTCCTCCAGACCACCGGTTACCGCGAAGGCACCAATGTAGTCCGCTTTGCCGGAGGTTTTCGGCGCCACAAAGTCAGACAGGCAGTAGTTTGCAAAGCCGACTTTCTCGGTCTGCTGGCGCAGATGGCGGCTGACGGTCAGCACGTGAGTGCGCGTTTCGTCGCGATAAATTTCCACATCGTCGCCCACGCGGTTGGCCGGGAACAGCCCGACGACGCCGCGAGGGTTGAGGGATTTTTCCGCGCTCAGTTGATCCAGCATGTCGTTGGCATCTTTGAACAGACGCTTCGCCTCTTCGCCCACCACCTCATCTTCGAGAATGCGCGGGTACTTCCCGGCCAGCGACCAGGTCATAAAGAACGGCGTCCAGTCGATGTAGTTACGCAGCGTTTCGATACTGGCTTCAACTTCCTGTACCCCCAGACGATGCGCCACCGGCGGGGTGTAGTTTTCCCAGTCGAACGCCAGATCGTTTTCGCGCGCGGCGGCCAGCGTTACCGGCGGGGTACGTGGTTTTTTACGCCCGTGCTGAATACGCACGGTTTCGTACTCTTTACGCGTACGAGCGACAAAGTCATCGTGCTGCGTATCGGAGAGCAGCGAAGCCACCACGCCCACGGTGCGCGAGGCGTTCTGCACATAGACCGTTGGGCCGCTGTAGTTCTGCTCAATTTTCACCGCGGTGTGCGCTTTGGAGGTGGTCGCGCCGCCAATCAGCAGCGGAATGGTAAAGCCCTGACGCTCCATCTCTTTCGCCACGTTAACCATTTCATCCAGCGACGGGGTAATCAGGCCAGAGAGGCCAATCAGGTCCGCATTCACCTCTTTGGCGGTTTTGAGGATTTTGTCCGCCGGGACCATCACGCCGAGGTCGATGATTTCGTAGTTATTACACTGCAGCACCACGCCGACGATGTTTTTTCCGATGTCGTGCACGTCGCCCTTCACGGTCGCGATAACCATCTTGCCGTTGCTGGAGCCTTTCTCTTTGCTGGCTTCAATGTACGGTTCGAGGTAGGCCACCGCCTGTTTCATCACACGGGCGGATTTCACCACCTGCGGCAGGAACATTTTGCCCTCGCCGAACAGGTCGCCGACCACGTTCATGCCGTCCATCAGCGGCCCTTCAATCACCTCAATCGGGCGTGCAGCCTGCTGGCGGGCTTCTTCGGTGTCGAGCTCGATAAATTCGGTAATGCCTTTTACCAGCGAGTATTCGAGACGCTTTCTCACGTCCCAACTGCGCCATTCCGCCTGTTGAGCGTTGGCGGTCTCGTCGGTTTTGCTGCCGCGATATTTTTCGGCCAGCTCCAGCAAACGCTCGGTGCCGTCGTCGCGACGGTTGAGGATCACATCTTCAACCGCGTCGCGCAGCTCGGCCGGCAGGTCGTCGTAAATCGCCAGTTGACCGGCGTTGACGATCCCCATGTCCATGCCGTTACGGATGGCGTAGTAGAGGAACACCGCGTGAATGGCTTCACGCACCGGGTCGTTACCGCGGAATGAGAACGATACGTTGGAGACACCGCCGGAGATCAGCGCATGCGGCAGCTCGCGTTTGATGTCTTCGCAGGCACCGATAAAGTCCTGTGCGTAGTTGTTATGTTCTTCAATACCGGTAGCTACGGCGAAGATGTTCGGGTCAAAGATGATGTCTTCCGGCGGGAAGCCCACCTCTTTGGTCAGAATGTTGTAGGCGCGGCGGCAAATCTCAATTTTGCGCTCGCGGGTGTCGGCCTGGCCCACTTCATCAAAGGCCATCACCACCATTGCCGCACCGTAACGACGCACTTTTTTCGCGTGTTCGATAAACGGTTCAACGCCCTCTTTCATCGAGATGGAGTTGACGATGCCTTTGCCCTGAATGCACTTCAGCCCTTTTTCGATGACGTCCCATTTTGAGGAGTCGATCATAATCGGCACGCGGGCGATATCCGGCTCACCGGCAATCAGGTTGAGGAAACGCACCATCGCCGCTTCGGCGTCGAGCATCCCCTCATCCATGTTGATGTCGATGATCTGTGCGCCGCTTTCCACCTGCTGGCGGGCCACGTCCAGCGCTTCATTATATTTTTCTTCTTTGATCAGGCGCTTAAACTTCGCCGAGCCGGTGACGTTGGTACGTTCACCGACGTTCACAAACAGGCTGTCGTCGCCGATGTTCAGCGGCTCAAGACCGGACAAACGGCACGCCACTGGCAGATCCGGCAGCTTGCGCGGCGGCAAGCCTTCAACCGCGCGGCTCATCGCCGCAATGTGTTCCGGCGTGGTGCCGCAGCAGCCGCCGACCACGTTGAGGAAGCCCGCCTGCGCCCATTCCTGAATCTGGGCCGCCATGGTGTCGGCATCAAGGTCGTACTCGCCGAAAGCGTTCGGCAGACCGGCGTTCGGGTGCGCGGTCACGTAGCATTCGGCAATGCGCGACAGTTCCTGGACGTACTGGCGCAGTTCGTCCGGGCCGAGGGCGCAGTTCAGGCCGAAGGTCAGAGCGTCGGCGTGGCGCAGGGAATTGTAGAACGCTTCGGTCGTCTGGCCGGAGAGCGTACGCCCGGAGGCGTCGGTGATGGTGCCGGAAATCATGATCGGCAGGTCAACGCCCAGCGCTTCAAACTCTTCTTTCACCGCAAAGATTGCCGCTTTGGCGTTCAGGGTATCGAAGACCGTTTCAATCAGAATCAGGTCGCTACCGCCCTCCACCAGCGCTTTGGTGGATTCACGATAGGCCGCCACCAGCTGATCGAAAGTCACGTTACGGTAAGCCGGGTCGTTGACATCCGGTGAGATAGAGGCGGTGCGGTTGGTTGGGCCAAGCACGCCCGCGACATAGCGCGGTTTATTCGGCGTGCGCGCCGTCCATTCGTCGGCGCAGGCGCGTGCCAGTTTCGCCGCAGCAAAGTTAATCTCCGCCGACAGGGATTCCATCTGGTAATCCGCCATAGCGATAGTCGTGGAGTTAAAGGTATTGGTTTCAATGATATCCGCGCCCGCTTCAAAGTAGGCGTTATGGATAGCGCTGATGACCTCCGGCTTGCTGAGCACCAGCAGGTCGTTGTTGCCCTTCAAGTCGCACGGCCAGTCGGCGAAGCGTTCGCCGCGGAAGTCCTGCTCGCTCAGACGATAGCCCTGGATCATGGTGCCCATGCCACCGTCCAGAACCAGAATACGTTCATTTAACTGCGCACGCAGTTGCTCCACTTTGCTGCTCACAAGCACTCCCGACACCGCTCAACGAAACCCAGAGATAAAAAAGCAATAACGCATACTGGCATAAACTGTGGGGGTGGAAAAGGAAACAACTTGCTACTTGAGACATGTTCAACATGACTCATCGGAGCAGTAATACGAACGGTTGTATTATAATCAATAAAAACGAAAACAATTTCCACGATACAGAAAGGAGTTGCGATGGTTGCCAACGTTCCTGCGAAACGCGGTAGAAAACCCGCCCCTGCCGCTGCCCCGGCAACCGGCCAGGTGCAATCACTGACCCGCGGCCTGAAGCTGCTGGAGTGGATTGCCGAATCCCATAGCAGCGTCGCGCTGACCGAACTCGCACAGCAGGCTGGGCTACCGAACTCCACCACCCACCGCTTGCTGACCACCATGCAGCAGTTGGGATTTGTGCGTCAGGTGGGTGAGCTGGGGCATTGGTCCGTCGGCGCACACGCCTTTATCGTCGGCAGCAGCTTCCTGCAAAGCCGTAATTTGCTGGCGATCGTCCACCCGATTCTGCGCAAGCTGATGGAAGATTCCGGCGAGACGGTGAATCTGGCGGTACTCGATAAGAGCGATCACCAGGCGATTATTATCGACCAGGTACAGTGTACGCAGCTGATGCGCATGTCCGCTCCGATTGGCGGCAAGCTGCCAATGCACGCCTCCGGGGCGGGCAAAGCGTTCTTATCCCAACTGAGCGAAGAGGAAGTCACCAGCCTGCTGCACCGCAAGGGGCTGCACGCTTACACTCACGCGACGCTGGTTTCTCCAGTACATCTGAAAGATGACCTCGCCCAGACGCGCAAGCGCGGCTATTCGTTTGATGATGAAGAACATGCGCTCGGCCTGCGCTGCGTGGCATCGTGTATTTACGACGAACACCGCGAGCCGTTTGCGGCCATCTCCATTTCCGGGCCGATTTCGCGCATTACCGACGACCGGGTCACCGAGTTTGGCGCAATGGTGATTAAGGCGGCGAAAGAGGTGACGCTGGCGTACGGCGGCATTAAATAAAGATGAAATAGCCCGGCCGAGCAAAGCGACGCCGGGTAAGCACGATGCAAAACCCCGGCGTCGCTTTGCTCGGCCGGGCTACATCAGGCGTAGCGCACACCGAAACGCTGACGGCGGCGGTAGGCGTAAACGTCTTCTACATGCCCATTCTTGATACGCGTTTGCAGGCCGCGCCAGTAGTCGGCGCTGAGCAGGTCGGCGTGCATTTCTTCAAACAGCGGCCCGATGCGTGGGTCGGCGCATAGCCAGTGGCGGAACTCTTCCGGGAAGACATCTCCCGGCGACACGCTGTACCAGGGCTCGCTGGCGAGTTCATCCTCCGGGTAGCGCGGCGGTGGAATATCGCGGAAGTTTACCTCCGTCATATAGCAAATCTCATCGTAGTCGTAGAACACCACGCGGCCATGGCGGGTGACGCCGAAATTCTTAAACAGCATATCGCCGGGGAAAATATTGGCGGCGGCAAGCTGGCGAATGGCGTTACCGTACTCCTCCACCGCATCGCGCAGCGGCTGGCCGTCCACTCGCTCCAGCCAGATATTCAATGGCACCATTCGGCGTTCGATGTAGAGATGGCTGATAGCAATTTTATCGCCCATATCGACGATTTTCTTCGGTACTTCTCGCAATAAGAGCGCCATTAGCGCGGGGGAAATCTGCTGCTTATCCAGAACGAAGTTTTCGAATTCCTGGGTATCCGCCATACGGCCAACGCGATCGTGCTCTTTTACCAGCTGGTAGCAGGCGCGCACGTGGGCGGCAGACATCTCTTTTTGCGGCGCGAATTGGTCTTTGATGACTTTAAATACCCGGTCGAATCCCGGCAGCGTGAACACCAGCATCACCATCCCGCGAATGCCCGGCGCTTCGATAAACTGCTCGTCGGTGCTAGCGATGTAGTTCAGGTACTCACGGTAGCTTTCCGTTTTCGCATGCTTCTGGCAGCCAATCGCCATATACAGTTCAGCGGTGGTTTTGCCCGGCAGGATCTCCCGCAGCCACTCGACCAGAGCAGCGGGCAGCGGGGCGTAAACCATAAAGTAGGAACGCGCGAAGCCAAAGACGATGCTCGCCTCTTCGGTGGTAGTTAGGCAGGTATCGACGAAAAGCTCCCCTTCATCGGTGCGATGAATCGGGATTAAAAACGGCAGCGTGCCGTCTGGCGTGATGAGTTTGCCAATAAGCCAGGCGGCTTTATTACGATAAAACAGTTCGTTAGCGATTTGCAGATGCGCGCGATGCAGCGTCTCAGCGCCCAGCGTTTCGCTCAGGTGCGCCATGATATAGCCAACGTCACGGAATTTGTTTTGCCACGGCAGACGCAGCGGTAGGTCGCTGAGCATTTTGAAAATCACCGCTTCCCAGCCAGAATCCGGGAAGAAGTCTTTTGCCAGCGGGCGTGGAATCGCGCGAAAGCGACGCTCCGGCTGCGAGCTGAAAATAAATAACCGCTCGGGGCTTAGCGAGCGGTGATCGAAGAGTCGACAATAGACCGAATTAAAAAAACTCTCGGCAATTTCGAAGCGCGGGTAATCCGGCAGCAGGCGGGTGTACTGCGCTTTGACGCGCAGCAGAAAATCCGCATCGGTACTTTTACCATCGGTAATGCAGCGCAGCTGTTCAACCACCAACCCCACGTGGTGGTCGTACAGATGGATACGGCTTTTCATTGCCTGCTGAACCGCATGCCAGTCGGCCTGTTCAAACCGTTGCTGTGCGCCGGAAGTGACTTCCAGAAAACGCCCGTACTGGGCGTCAAAGCCTTGCAGAATCGTTTGGGCAATCAGGAGTTCCAGGCCACGCGTCATCTTTCGCCCTCATTGCCGGATGGCGGCTCGCGCCTTATCCGGCCTACATTTTCGGGTAGGCCGGATAAGCGCAAGCGCCATCCGGCATTCATCAGAACTGCGATTCTTCCGTCGATCCCGTCAGCGCGGTCACCGACGATACGCCGCCCTGGATAATAGTGGTGACGTTATCGAAGTAGCCAGTGCCCACCTCCTGCTGGTGAGAAACAAAGGTATAGCCGTCTTTCGCCGCTGCGAACTCAGCCTGCTGGACCTTCTCAACGTAGTGCTTCATCCCTTCACCCTGCGCGTAGGAGTGCGCCAGGTCGAACATGTTGAACCACATGCTGTGGATACCCGCCAGGGTGATGAACTGGTATTTGTAGCCCATGTCTGAGAGCTGCTGCTGGAAGCTGGCGATGGTTTTATCATCCAGCTTTTTCTGCCAGTTAAACGACGGCGAGCAGTTGTAGGCCAGCAGCTTGCCAGGGTATTTCGCGTGAATAGCGTCGGCAAAGCGCTTCGCCAGCGCCAGATCCGGGGTGGAGGTTTCACACCACACCAGGTCGGCGTACGGCGCGTACGCCAGGCCACGGCTGATCGCTTGTTCGATGCCCGCATGAGTACGATAGAAACCTTCACTGGTGCGCTCGCCGGTGATGAAGTCGCTGTCATACGGGTCGCAGTCGGAAGTGATGAGATCCGCCGCATCCGCATCGGTACGGGCGATCAGCAGGGTTGGTACGCCCATCACATCGGCCGCCAGACGCGCGGCAACCAGCTTCTGAATCGCTTCCTGAGTCGGGACCAGCACCTTGCCGCCCATGTGGCCACATTTCTTCACTGAGGCCAGTTGATCTTCGAAGTGTACCGCCGCTGCACCGGCTGCAATCATCGACTTCATCAGCTCGAAGGCGTTCAGTACACCGCCGAAGCCGGCTTCGGCGTCGGCAACGATCGGCAGGAAATAGTCCACATAGCGTGGGTCGTTTGGCTCAATGCCGTTCGCCCACTGAATTTGATCCGCGCGGCGGAAGGTGTTGTTGATTCTGTCGACCACCGCCGGGACGGAGTTCGCCGGGTAGAGCGACTGATCCGGGTACATGCTGGAGGCCAGGTTCGCGTCCGCCGCCACCTGCCAGCCGGACAGGTACACCGCTTCAATACCCGCTTTCGCCTGTTGCAGCGCCTGCCCGCCGGTCAGCGCGCCAAGGCTGTTCACATAGCCCTTTTTCGATTCGCCATGCAGCAGACGCCACATTCTGGCGGCACCGAGCTGAGCTAGCGTACATTCCGGGTTAACCGAGCCACGTAATTTCACCACCTCTTCCGCGCTGTACGGGCGACGAATGCCCTCCCAGCGAGGCTGCGTCCACTCTTTTTGTAAATCTTCAATTTGTTGGGTACGAGTTTTCATGTGCAGATGCTCCATATTGTTATGTGGTGAATTACGCCAGCAGGCGGTAGCCGGGCAGGGTCAAGAAGTCGATAAGTTCGTCGGAGGTGGTGATCTGCTCCATCAGGCGTGCGGCATCATCGAAACGGCCGCCGCTGAAGCGCGCATCGCCCAGCTCATCTTTGATAACCAGCAGCTCTTCGGCCAGCATCTGGCGGAACAGTGGTTTGGTCACCGGTTTGCCGTTGCTGAGCGTTTTCTGATGATGGATCCACTGCCAGATGGAGGTGCGGGAGATCTCGGCGGTCGCCGCATCTTCCATCAGGCCATAAATCGGTACGCAGCCGTTGCCGGAGATCCAGGCTTCGATGTACTGAACCGCCACGCGAATGTTGGCGCGCATTCCCTCTTCCGTGCGCTCACCGTCGCATGGTGTCAGCAGCTCTTCCGCGGTAATCGGCGCATCGTCAGCGCGGGAAACAGCTAACTGGTTAGGACGCTCACCCAACACCTCGTTAAATACCGCCATCGCAGTATCCGCCAGACCCGGGTGCGCCACCCAGGTGCCGTCGTGGCCGTTATTGGCTTCCAGCGATTTGTCCGCTTTCACCTTGTTCAGTACCTGCGCGTTACGCTCGGCATCTTTGCTTGGGATAAACGCCGCCATACCGCCCATCGCGAAGGCACCGCGCTTGTGGCAGGTTTTAATCAGCAGGCGCGAGTAGGCGCTGAGGAACGGTTTATCCATCGTCACTACCTGACGGTCCGGCAGTACGCGGTCTGGGTGATTCTTCAGGGTTTTGATATAGCTGAAGATGTAATCCCAGCGGCCGCAGTTCAGGCCAACAATGTGGTCACGCAGCGCGTGCAGAATCTCGTCCATCTGGAAAACCGCCGGCAGCGTTTCAATCAACAGCGTGGCTTTGATGGTGCCGCGCGGCAGGTTGAAGCGGTCTTCCGCAAAGCAGAATACCTCGTTCCACCAGGCCGCTTCCTGCCAGGCCTGCGTTTTCGGCAGATAGAAATAGGGGCCGCTGCCTTTGGCCAGCAACGTTTTGTAGTTGTGGAAAAAGTAGAGCGCGAAATCAAACAGGCTGCCCGGGATGGCTTCACCGCGCCATGTCACGTGCTTTTCCGGCAGGTGCAGACCGCGTACGCGGCAGATAAGCACCGCAGGGTCGGGCTTGAGCTGATAGATTTTGCCTGCGTCGTTGGTGTAGCTGATGGTGCCGTTAACGGCATCGCGCAGGTTGATCTGGCCTTCAATGACCTTGTTCCAGTCCGGTGCGAGGGAATCCTCAAAGTCAGCCATGAACACTTTGACGTTCGCGTTCATCGCGTTAATGACCATTTTGCGCTCAACCGGCCCGGTAATTTCTACGCGGCGATCCTGTAAATCAGCCGGAATACCACGAATCTTCCAGGTTTCATTACGAATGGAAGCAGTTTCCGAAATAAAACCAGGGAGTTTGCCATCGTCGATATCCTGCTGCTGTTGAATACGTGCGGCCAGCAGCTTATTGCGTTCAGGCGTAAATCGGGTCACCAGTTCGGTCAGAAATTCCACCGCATCCTCAGTCAGAACCTGCTGTTCCTGCGCGCCAGAAGGCTTAAGAAAAGCCAGTTCATCGGTTGTTGTGGCCTGTTGTGTCATGGTGCAGCTCCTCGTAAGTGATCCGAATAGTTTCCCCGCCAGTTGAGCAGAAGATCGTTGTGTAGTTTTCGCTCAACGTTTTTAAGCCTAATCAATAAAATTAAAAAAACAAAACAATTTCCATTTTTAATTAAAAATAAATACAACTTATTGATTAGTAATAAGAT
>NZ_JMPL01000064.1 GCF_000735365.1 Kluyvera ascorbata ATCC 33433
GCTTATCTCCATCTCAAGCCCGAAAGAGCTTATTCAGATTGCTGAGTATTTCCGTACCCCGTTGGCGACGGCTATCAGCGGTGGCCCTCGGATGGCGAACAGCGATAGCCCGATCCCCGGCGGCGGTGATGATGTCACCCAGCAGCAGGGGGAAGTGCAGAAACAGCCGAATATTGACGACCTGAAAAAACGGATGGAGACCAACCGTCTCAAACGGATTCGCGGTGAGCTGGACCAGCTGATTGAAGCTGACCCTAAACTGCGCGCGCTGCGCCCGCATCTGAAGATTGACCTGGTTCAGGAGGGGCTGCGTATTCAGATTATCGACAGCCAGAACCGACCAATGTTTAAAACAGGCAGTGCCGAAGTGGAACCGTATATGCGCGATATTTTGCGCGCGATAGCCCCGGTACTGAATGAAATACCGAACAAAGTCAGCCTGTCTGGGCACACGGATGATTACCCCTACGCTTCTGGCGAACGAGGCTACAGCAACTGGGAACTGTCGGCCGACCGCGCCAACGCCTCGCGCCGCGAGCTGGTTGCCGGCGGGCTGGATGATGGCAAAGTTTTGCGCGTTATCGGGATGTCTAACTCGATGCGCTTATCAGAGCACGGTGGCAACGATGCGATTAACCGTCGTATCAGCCTGCTGGTGCTGAATAACCAGGCTGAGCAGGCCATTCTCCATGAGAATGCCGAGAGCCAGAATGAACCTTTAAGCGTAATCCAGTCGCCGAATACCTCTTCAGCAGCGGCAGGGACTACGCCGCCACAACCCGACTCGAGGTGATAGCGTGAGCATGGATATCAGCGATTTTTATCAGACATTTTTTGATGAGGCCGATGAACTTCTGGCCGATATGGAACAGCATCTGCTGAACCTGGTAGTGGACGACCCTGATGCTGAACAGCTGAATGCTATTTTCCGCGCTGCGCACTCGATTAAAGGCGGCGCGGGAACCTTTGGCTTTACCGTGTTGCAGGAAACCACGCACCTGATGGAAAACCTGCTGGACGAGGCTCGTCGCGGGGAAATGCAGCTCAGCACCGATATTATCAACCTGTTTTTGGAAACCAAAGATATTATGCAGGAACAGCTCGACGCCTATAAAAGCTCCACCGAACCGGACGCTGCCAGCTTCGAATATATCTGCAATGCGCTGCGCCAATTGGCGCTGGAAGCGAAAGGTGAAAGTGTCCCTCCCGTGGCGGGTGGTGCGCGCTTAAGCGTGGTAGACAACGCAACGCAGCAGGCGGAGGTATCAGCTAACGCGGATGCATCGGCTGTTGCCGGGAAAAAACAGATTACGCTCTCACGCCTGAAGGCGGGCGAGCCGGATATGCTGGAAGAAGAGCTGAACAACCTGGCGACGTTAAGCCAGGTCAGCAAAACGGCCGATAGTTTAACCGCCGTGATAGAGGGCGGCGTGGACGAAGATGATATCGTCGCCGTGCTGTGCTTTGTCATCGAAGCCGATCAGATTGACTTTACTACCGCGCCTGCGGCCGAGGAGAAAGCGCAAGCCGAACCTGACGTAATGGAAGAAGTGGTCGCTGAACCGGTTGCCGCCGCAGTCGCAACGGCGGCTGCACCAAGCCCGGCTGCACCGCGCGCAGAACGCGAAAAACCAGCCGCCCGTAGCAGCGAATCGACCAGCATTCGCGTCGCGGTAGAAAAAGTTGACCAGTTGATTAACCTGGTTGGCGAATTGGTTATTACCCAATCCATGCTGGCGCAGCGCTCGAACGCGCTTGATCCTGTATCGCACGGCGATCTGATTACCAGCATGGGGCAGTTGCAGCGCAACGCGCGTGACCTCCAGGAATCGGTGATGTCGATTCGTATGATGCCGATGGAGTATGTCTTTAGCCGCTTCCCACGCCTGGTTCGCGACCTGGCGGGCAAGCTTGGCAAACAGGTTGAACTGACGCTGATGGGCAGCTCAACCGAACTCGATAAAAGCCTGATTGAACGCATTATCGACCCGTTAACGCACCTGGTGCGTAACAGTCTCGACCACGGGATTGAACTGCCGGAAACGCGTCTCGCCGCCGGGAAATCGGCCGTGGGCAACCTGATTCTGTCCGCAGAACACCAGGGCGGTAACATCTGTATCGAAGTTACCGACGACGGCGCGGGGCTGAATCGCGAGCGTATTCTGGCGAAGGCGATGTCGCAGGGCATGGCGGTAAATGAAAGCATGACCGATGAAGAGGTCGGGATGCTGATTTTTGCGCCGGGCTTCTCGACGGCGGAGCAGGTGACTGACGTCTCCGGGCGCGGCGTGGGAATGGACGTGGTGAAACGTAACATCCAGGAGATGGGCGGCCACGTTGAGATCCAGTCGAAGCAAGGGTCCGGTACCACCATCCGCATCTTGCTGCCGCTGACGCTGGCGATACTGGATGGTATGTCGGTCAAAGTCAGCGAAGAGGTCTTTATCCTGCCGCTTAACGCGGTGATGGAGTCGCTGCAGCCGCGCGAAGAAGATCTGCATCCGCTGGCAGGCGGCGAGCGCGTGCTGGAAGTCCGCGGTGAATATCTGCCGCTGGTGGAACTGTGGAAAGCGTTTGAGGTTCAAGGGGCGAAAACCGAAGCGACGCAGGGCATTGTGGTTATCCTGCAAAGCGCGGGGCGTCGCTATGCGCTGCTGGTGGATCAACTGATTGGTCAGCATCAGGTGGTGGTGAAAAACCTCGAAAGCAACTATCGCAAAGTGCCGGGTATTTCCGCGGCCACCATTCTTGGCGACGGCAGCGTCGCGCTGATTGTCGATGTCTCTGCCTTGCAGGGGCTCAACCGTGAAAAACGTCTGGCGAGCACCGCCGCCTGATACGCAGAAATAAGGGAACAACATGACCGGTATGACGAATGTAACAAAGCTGGCGGGTGAACCGACTGGGCAAGAATTCCTGGTATTTACGCTGGGCAATGAAGAGTACGGCATCGATATTCTGAAGGTGCAGGAGATCCGTGGCTACGATCAGGTGACGCGCATTGCGAACACCCCGGCCTTTATTAAAGGCGTGACTAATCTCCGTGGCGTGATTGTGCCGATTGTTGACCTACGCGTGAAGTTCAGCCAGGAAGATGTCGAGTACAATGACAATACGGTGGTTATCGTGCTGAATCTCGGCCAACGTGTTGTGGGTATCGTTGTGGACGGCGTGTCCGATGTTCTTTCTCTGGCCGCCGAGCAGATTCGCCCGGCGCCGGAGTTTGCCGTGACGCTTTCTACCGAATATCTGACCGGGCTTGGCGCATTGGGCGACCGTATGCTGATTCTGGTGAATATTGAGAAGCTGCTCAATAGCGAAGAGATGGCATTGCTGGATAGCGCGGCAAGCCACGCAGCATAATGGCCATAGGGTTCATCGTCATAAAACGATGAACCCTATTTTATCGCTGAAGTTTGAATATTTAAAATTTGTGATTTCAATACCTACCTGGTTCTCAATTCCTGATAACACCCACTTTATTTTATTTATGATTTATGCACCTCGATAAAATATAAATATTCTCAAAATGAATAATTCAATCAGATCAATAGAATTAATATATCAATAATTTCAATTGCTGCGATGGGGATATATCGAAAATTCATTGGGTGTAAATGAAATCAACCTAGGTTGACGATAGGTTAGCGCGCTATGAAAAAATAATGTTAATGTAATTAATGATATTGGTAGTCGATGTTGTTTTTTAATGTACTGTAATTATTAATAAATGGTTTATCATTTATAATTAGCAATAATTATATCTATATTTGAATTGGATTATTCATAAATTGAATTCTAAATTCATCAAACTGTAAAAATATAATCATTATGTGATTGCTGGAAAGGAAATAATTCTTAGTGATCATTGTCTTATTTTTTATTATTCCGCGTAGTAAATAGAATCTTTCTGCAATTAATATTTCCCTCGTGGAGAGAACGCTTTCTTTCCCACTTATAAATTTAACGTTATCAAAAAACATAATCTTAAATATTGATTAAGGGATTTCTATGCGCGTAAAAACAGTAATGATTAAACCCTCTATTATCGCTCTGGCCATTACCGCAGCGGTAGGCGCTCCGGCATATGCGCTGGCTGCCAGCGGCGACTTCGCCTCGCCAGCCTATACGGCGACGCAAACTAAAGGTGAGATGGTTTATCAGGGCGATGACACGGCAATTTCTATTATGGGTTCCATTCGCCTGTATGCCAAAGATGACTCCGCGCATAGCGTAGAACATAATATCCAGAACAACGATTCACGTCTGGGCGTCGCGCTGCGTCAGAAAATTAATGATAAAGGCTATTATGCCGCCGGTTATTATGAAACTGGTATGCACGGTCTGGATTCCGCGACTGACGATCAGGGTAACGATGTTTACACCCGCCAGGCCTATGCCGGTTTAGGAAACGATGAATACGGTGTTATTACCTTCGGTAAACAATACGCGCCAACCGACTGGGGTTTGGGTATTGATACGACTTACGCTTATGGCGGTAAGGCAAAACATGACACTGCCGGGATGTCGACCGATATTGTTAACTCGGCAGCTATTTACTATTACAACACCAAAGCATTTACCGTTGGCGTGATGGGCCAGGGAAATGATGATGTGGATAGCATTGGATTTGGCAGCGGCTACGGCGATGGCCCGGATATGCATGATGCCTATCATGATGGTTCTGCTACCGTACATGGCGGCGGTGCGCTGGCGGCGCAATATCGCTTTGATAACGGCGTCTCTATTTCTGGCGCGGCGGCATATAACAACTATACGGTGAATCAGGGAACGGAAACGATCAACGAAGATTACGGTACGACAGGCGGCACCGTACCGGTTACCTATGTTACCGGCCCATCCTATGACGGTAATACTTACTCCATGGGGATGAACGCCAAATACACCGCGAACTTCGACGGTTTCACCTGGTATAACGCCGCGCAGGCTACCTATTACATCAACAAAGTTGATGATGTTAATGCGGCAAGAAGCGGTACGAGCAATGCCACCGATGACCAGGAAACGATTCTCGGTCTGGAATATGCGTCCCAGTTTAAAATTACGCCGGAGTGGAGCGTATACGCCAACTTTGACTGGACCGAAGGCGGTGACGCGATGGACGGTCAGCACTTCCAGTCCACGACGTTGGGTACCGATTACTGGTTAGGTAAAAATGCCGTGACCTATATTGAATACGGCTATGAGAAAGCCAGCGGCAATACGGATGACAGTTATAACGTTTCCGATCACCTTGCTGCGGTCGGTATGCGTATCTTTATCTAAACCTTGTTTTATCCCGTCTCTGGCCAGTGAGGCGGGCTTTTTCATTGCGCTTAAGTCTTTGCTTTTGGGTCGTCGGGGGAAGGGGAGTCAACTTCAGGGCGGCTGTGAAAGGTTTTTGTTGGATTTAGCCAGACCCTGGGGTCTGGCTTTTGTTTGGGGGCATTCCCGGCCAGGCGAAGCGCCGCCGGGAACGGCTCAAATATTACATATTCTGCTGCACAACCTCAGGCTCAACTTCTTCGAGCTGACCTTCGTTATGCGACAGCATCGCCGTCGCCACGCCGTTACCCAGCACGTTAATCGCCGAGCGACCCATATCGAGGAAGTGGTCGATACCCATCAGCAGCAGGATACCCGCCACCGGAATATTAAAGCTCGGGATGGTGGCTGCCAGCACGACCAACGCGGAGCGCGGTACCCCGGCGATGCCTTTGGAAGCCAGCATCAGCGTCAGCATCAGCACGGCAATCTCAGAGAAGCTCAGGTGGATGTTGTACGCCTGGGCGATAAACATCGAAGCAAATGAGCAGTACACCATCGACCCGACCAGGTTAAATGAATAACCAATCGGCAGTACGAACGACACGATATTGCGCGAGCAACCGAATTTGGTCAGCTGTTCCAGCGTTTTCGGGTAAGCCGCTTCAGAGCTGCTGGTAGTAAACGCCACCAGTACCGGGTCTTTCAGCATGCCGAGCAGACGGAAAACGTCTTTCTTAAGCACCATGTAGCCCAGCGCAACCAGCACGCAGCAGGTCAACAGAATAGCCACATAGTAACCGCCGATGAACGAGGCGTAGTTCAGCAGGATCCCCAAACCTTCCGTCGCAATCACCGAAGAGATAGCTGCGAAAATAGCCAGCGGCGCAACGTACATCACGTATCCGGTGACCTTCAGCATGATATGGGAAACCACGTCCAGCGCGGCAACCAACGGGGCGTTGAACTTCTGTCCCAGCGACGCGCCGCCAATACCGAAGAACATCGAGAACACCACAATCTGCAGGATTTCGTTATCCGCCATCGCGCCAACGATACTGGTTGGGATTGTGTGGGAAAGGAAACCTTTCAGGCTCATACCGCTGACGGCGAGGCCGGTATCAACGGTATCTTTGGGAATGGCCAGATTCAGACCGCTGCCAGGGTGCTGCAGCGTCACAATAAACAGGCCCACCAGAATAGACAGCACCGAAGAGCTGATAAACCAGACCATCGCTTTGCCGCCGACGCGACCAATCGTCGAGGTCTCGCCAAGCTTCATGATCCCAACCGTCAGGGTACTGAAGACTAACGGTGCGATGACCATTTTGATTAAGCGTAAGAAGATATCGGTAAGCAGCGTGATGTTACTGGACCAGACTTGAATGGTGGTTGCGGATGCGTAGGAATGGATCATTGCGCCAGTCAGAATGCCTGCCAGCATGAAAATCACGATAAAAACCGTGAGTTTATTTGCGTTTGCCACGAAAAAATACCCCGTCAGATTACAAAAGTGTCGTGCGATGAAAAATGCTTTTTTAGTTATGTAATGTCATTAATCATTCACCACATAAATTGTATGAAAGTGAGGTGATTTACAACTTTTTTTATGATTTATAAAAAACGTTGTTATTCAGTGACTCGCGTCAGCACCGCATCAACCCTCAGATTTTTACTCTCCCGGCACTTAAGTTTCTTTTTGGGATGCCGATAACAGCCGTAACAAGTCATAGAGAAGGTGCTGTATGTTAAACCGTATCCGCGTTGTCACGCTGCTGATGTTGGTGCTGGTCGTCTTCGCACTTTTGCAGCTGGTCTCCGGGGGCTTTTTGTTCTCCTCGTTGCACCAGAACCAACAAAGCTTTGCATTATCTAATACGCTTCGAACCCAACAGGCAGAGCTCACGAAGTCGTGGGATCTGTTATTGCAAACCCGTATCAACCTGAGCCGTTCTTCGGCCAGGATGATGATGGATACCGCCAATCAGCAGAGCAGCGCAAAAACCGAACTGCTGAAAAATGCGCGTACCACCCTTGAGCAGGCGGCAGGTCATTTCGCGCGTTTCAGCGAAACGCCCGCGCTTCCCGCGATGAGTGATACCAGCCAGCAGGTCACGAAAACCTACCAGAACTACTATGCTGCCTTACAGGAGCTGGTGGGGTTCCTGGAAAACGGCAATATGGATGCCTACTTCGCTCAGCCAACGCAGGGAATGCAAAACGCGCTGGGTGACGCGATGACTCAGTATGCGACCCAAAGCGAAGGCCTCTATCAGCACGCGTTTACCACCAGTAGCCGCGATTACCAGATTGCCCGCTGGCAACTGCTGGTACTGGCGGTGGTGCTGGTTATCGTGATGGTGGGCGCGTGGTTTGGTATTCGCGCCATTCTGCTTAAACCGCTGGCATCGGTCATGGGCCATATCCGCCATATTGCGGCGGGCGATCTGACCCAAAGTCTGACGCTGCGCGGACGCAACGAAATCACCGAACTGGCGGGAACCGTCAGTCATATGCAAGCCTCACTCATCGATACCGTAACGCATGTGCGGGAAGGGGCCGAGGCGATTTATCACGGTACCAGTGAAATTGCCGCCGGGAACAACGACCTGTCGGCGCGAACCGAGCAGCAGTCTGCTTCCCTCGAAGAAACGGCTGCCAGCATGGAACAGCTGACGGCGACCGTGAAGCAGAACGCCGAAAACGCCCGTCAGGCCTCGCATCTGGCGCAAAGCGCTTCTGAGACCGCCCAGCGCGGCGGCAACGTGGTCAACGGCGTGGTGAACACCATGCACGAAATTGCCGCCAGTTCGCAGAAAATCTCCGATATTACCGGCGTTATCGACGGTATTGCCTTCCAGACCAATATTCTGGCGCTGAATGCCGCCGTCGAAGCGGCGCGCGCGGGTGAGCAGGGCCGCGGCTTTGCCGTCGTCGCCGGTGAAGTGCGTAATCTGGCAAGCCGCAGCGCGCAGGCGGCAAAAGAGATCAAAGCCTTAATTGAAGATTCTGTCTCCAGGGTCGATACCGGTTCTGTGCTGGTAGAAAGCGCAGGCGAGACCATGACCGATATTGTGAATGCCGTCACCCGCGTGACCGACATTATGGGCGAAATCGCCTCTGCTTCAGATGAACAGAGTCGCGGTATCGACCAGGTGGCGATAGCCGTCGCAGAAATGGACAGCGTCACCCAACAAAACGCCGCGCTGGTGGAAGAGTCGGCAACCGCCGCCGCCGCGCTGGAAGATCAGGCCGAACGTCTGAACCAAGCCGTTGCGACTTTCCGTCTTAACGTAGCGTCCGCGCAGCATGCAACAAAAGCGGCTCAGGCACCGACAGTGGCAAAACGCCTCGCGTCGAGTCCCGAACGCAGTACCGATACTAACTGGGAAACATTTTAATTTTATCTGCGGTCTTTGCCGCCTTTAGGAGTGTGGTGATGCTTTATCGTATTCGAATCTCTACCACGTTGTTTCTGATTTTGATTCTCTGCGGCATTTTGCAGATTGGCAGTAACGGACTCTCTTTCTGGGCTTTTCGCGATGGGCAGCAAAACATTAATCAGATAGACCAGAGCAGCCAGCAGTTGAATACCCTAACGGAATCGCGCGCTGCGATGCTGCAGGCCAGCACGATGCTGAACAAAGCCGGCACGCTGACGGCGCTGAGCTATCCGCCGGATGAAGTGCGCGGCATCGTTGATGACGTGAAACAGAATCTGTCGCAGGCCGATGCGCTATTCCAGGGCTTTATGGCGCTGCCGCTGATGAGTGAGCACGATAAAGAACTCCAGGCCCAGACGGCGACAACCTTTACCGCCTGGCATGAAATGTTAGCGCACCAGACGGCGTGGCTTGAGAACAACCAGCTGTCTGAGTTTGTTGCGGCACCGGTGCAGAAATCGCAGGACCAGTTTGATAACGACTACGAAAGCTGGCGCAAAAATATCGAGACCTACGTGGCTTCCGCTGAACGCGAAAGCCAAAGCGATTATCAGCGTTCGACCATTACCTTTATTGGCATGGTGATTATCTCTGTGCTCATCACCGTCGGTGCGCTGTGGTGGGTGCGCCATATGGTGGTCAAGCCAATGGATATCATCAGCAGCCATTTTGACAATATTGCCCACGGCAACCTGGCGCGTCCGATTGCCGTTTACGGTAAGAACGAAATCAGCGCCATCTTTGCCGGTCTGAAAACCATGCAGCAATCGCTGCGTGACACCGTCGGTCAGGTGCGCGAAGGCAGCTATGCGATGCATACCGGCATTTCGGAAATCGCCGCAGGGAATAACGATCTCTCCTCACGCACCGAACAGCAGGCGGCATCGCTGGCGGAGACTGCCGCCAGTATGGAGCAGTTGACGGCAACGGTGAGCCAAAACGCCGATAACGCCCGCCAGGCTTCAAATCTGGCTCACGGTGCGGCGGATACGGCGAAGCGCGGCGGTGAGCAAGCCTCCCATGTGGCTCGGACAATGCAGAACATCGCCACCAGTTCGCGCAAGATTAGCGACATTATCAGCGTGATTGACGGTATTGCCTTCCAGACCAATATTCTGGCGCTGAACGCGGCGGTGGAAGCCGCGCGTGCCGGTGAACAAGGGCGTGGGTTCGCCGTTGTGGCCGGTGAGGTGCGCAACCTGGCAAGCCGTAGCGCACAGGCAGCAAAAGAGATCAAAGGGCTAATTGAAGAGTCGGTTGCCCGCGTGCAGGAAGGTTCCGCACTGGTGGAAACCTCCGCAAATACCATGACCGAGATTGTGCAGTCCGTCACCCGCGTAAACGACATCATGGGTGAAATCGCCTCCGCTTCTGACGAGCAGCGTCGCGGAATTGAACAGGTGGCGCAGGCGGTAACGCAGATGGACCAGGTCACCCAGCAGAACGCCTCGCTGGTGGAAGAGGGCGCGGCGGCCACGCAGCAGTTGGCCGATCAGGCCGATCGCCTGACCAACGTCGTATCGGTATTTTCGCTGGAAGAAATCAAAGCAGCGGCGCCGCGCGAAAGCGTAGAGCTGGCTGCGGTACCCGCAGTTTCGTGAATGATGTGATGTAAGAAGGCGCTATGACTGTATCTCTGCCAAATGGGCAATCGCAACTACTGAGCCAACTGACACAGCGCCTGACGCTCACCGACGGACAATTCCGTCGGATCTGTCAACTGATCTACCAGCGCGCCGGGATCGTGCTGGCCGATCATAAGCGTGACATGGTTTATAACCGCCTGGTGCGGCGTTTACGCACGCTGAACCTTGACGACTTTGGTCACTATCTCAGCCTGCTGGAGGCCAACGGCGACAGCCCCGAGTGGCAGGCATTTATTAACTCGCTCACCACGAACCTGACGGCATTTTTCCGTGAGGCGCACCATTTTCCGACGCTTGCCGAGCATGCGGCGCGTCGGCAGGGGGAGTATCGGGTGTGGAGCGCAGCGGCATCGACGGGCGAGGAACCTTACTCCATCGCCATCACCCTTGCCGATACGCTCGGAACTGCGCCGGGCCGCTGGAAGGTGTTTGCCAGCGATATCGACACCGAAGTGCTGGAGAAAGCGCAGAGCGGTATTTACCGCATGGACGAGCTGAAAACGCTCTCCCAGCAGCAGCTGCAGCGCTATTTCATGCGCGGAACCGGGCCACATTCTGGCCTGGTACGTGTGCGTTCTGAGCTGGCGAACTACGTGGACTTTTCCACGCTGAATTTGCTGAATGCTCACTACAACATACCCGGGCCGTTTGATGCGATCTTCTGTCGCAACGTGATGATCTATTTCGATAAGACCACGCAGCAGGAGATCCTTAAACGCTTTGTCCCGCTGCTGAAACCGGACGGGCTGCTGTTTGCCGGACATTCGGAAAACTTTAGCCATCTTGCCCGTGAGTTCAGCCTGCGTGGACAAACGGTCTATGCGTTAAGTAAGGGAAGAACATGAAAAAAATAAGGGTCCTCTCCGTCGATGATTCCGCGCTGATGCGGCAAATCATGACGGAAATTATCAACGAGCATGACGACATGGAGATGGTCGCCACCGCGCCCGACCCGCTGGTGGCTCGTGACCTGATAAAAAAATTTAATCCTGATGTATTAACGCTGGACGTGGAAATGCCGCGCATGGATGGCCTCGATTTCCTCGAAAAACTGATGCGTCTGCGCCCGATGCCGGTGGTGATGGTGTCTTCGCTGACCGGGAAAGGTTCGGAAGTCACGCTACGCGCGCTGGAGCTGGGGGCGGTGGATTTTGTCACCAAGCCGCAGCTTGGTATTCGCGAAGGAATGCTGGCTTACAGCGAAACCATTGCCGAGAAGGTGCGTGCCGCTTCGCGAGCACGTATTAGCGCCCATAAGCCGCTGCCGGCTCCGGTGACGCTTAAAGCCGGTCCGCTGCTGAGCTCTGAAAAATTGATTGCCATTGGTGCCTCTACGGGGGGTACCGAGGCGATTCGTCATGTGCTGCAGCCGCTGCCGCTTTCAAGCCCCGCGTTGCTGATAACCCAGCACATGCCGCCGGGTTTTACCCGCTCGTTCGCCGAGCGTTTGAACAAGCTGTGCCAGATAACGGTAAAAGAAGCCGAGGACGGCGAGCGCGTCCTGCCGGGCCATGCCTACATTGCGCCGGGCGATAAACATATGGAGCTCGCGCGTAGCGGGGCCAACTATCAAATCAAAATTCACGACGGGCCGCCGGTTAATCGCCATCGCCCGTCGGTTGATGTGCTGTTTCATTCGGTTGCGAAGCACGCGGGGCGTAACGCCGTGGGGGTCATCCTCACCGGCATGGGCAACGACGGTGCGGCCGGGATGCATGCCATGTTTCAGGCGGGCGCCTGGACCATTGCGCAGAATGAAGCCAGTTGTGTGGTGTTCGGCATGCCGCGTGAGGCCATCAATACCGGTGGCGTCAGCGAAGTGGTCGATCTTAGCCAGGTAAGCCAGCAGATGCTGGCAAAAATCAGTGCCGGACAGGCAATACGTATTTGATCAGGAGAATTATTTTATGGCGGATAAAGAGCTTAAGTTTTTGGTTGTGGATGACTTTTCCACCATGCGTCGCATCGTACGCAACCTGTTAAAAGAGCTGGGATTTAACAACGTTGAAGAAGCGGAAGACGGCGTGGATGCGCTGAATAAGCTGCAGGCGGGCGGGTTTGGCTTCGTGATTTCTGACTGGAACATGCCGAACATGGATGGCCTCGAGCTGCTGAAAACCATTCGTGCCGACGGTGCAATGGCGGCCATGCCGGTGTTGATGGTAACGGCTGAAGCGAAAAAAGAGAACATCATTGCTGCCGCACAGGCAGGGGCCAGTGGCTACGTGGTGAAACCGTTTACCGCCGCGACGCTGGAAGAGAAGCTGAACAAAATCTTCGAGAAACTGGGCATGTAAGGTGACGAACATGATGCAATCTTCCATCAAGCCCGGCGATGAACACTCTGCCGCGGATATTATCAGCCGTATTGGCAATCTGACCCGTATGCTGCGCGACAGTTTGCGCGAGCTGGGTCTGGACCAGGCGATTGCGGAAGCGGCAGAGGCGATTCCCGATGCCCGCGATCGTCTCGATTACGTGGTACAGATGACCGCGCAGGCGGCTGAACGCGCGCTTAACAGCGTTGAGGCATCGCAGCCGCATCAGGATGAAATGGAGAAGGGCGCAAAAGCATTGACCAAGCGTTGGGATGAATGGTTTGAAAACCCGATTGAGCTTGCCGATGCTCGCGAACTGGTGACCGATACGCGCAAATACCTTGGCGATGTGCCGGGTCATACCAGCTTTACCAACGCGCAGCTGCTCGACATCATGATGGCGCAGGATTTCCAGGATCTGACGGGTCAGGTTATCAAGCGCATGATGGATGTGATTCAGGAGATCGAACGTCAGCTGCTGATGGTTCTGCTGGAGAACATCCCGGAACAGGGCGCACGCCAGAAGCGTGAAAACGACAGCCTCCTTAACGGACCACAGGTCGACACCTCCAAAGCCGGCGTAGTTGCCAGCCAGGATCAGGTAGACGACCTGCTGGACAGCCTCGGCTTCTAAGCCACTGTAGCCCGGCCGAGCGAATGCGACGCCGGGAAATCCCGCTTCACCCCTATCTGCATTTCCCGAAAATGAAACCAGCGTCACGCTGGCTTACGCCTGAGTGCCACTCCGATATATAGACTTGTCATAATTATTACGCTTAAATAGTTATCAATGAGACCTGCAACAATATTTATTTTTTAATCCTTGCTATTAGTTAAGGTCGGAATGTTATTTCCCAAATAAAATCGGGAGTGCTCATGCGGATATTACGAGATAGTGATTTTTTTCACTCTGATCAACATGCGTTTTGCCTTTTTACGATGAATAATCAGCTAATGGAAGGTGTGCATGGGCATGAATTTGATGAGCTGGTTATTGTTCGTGATGGCAGCGGGTTTCATATTGTTAATGATATTGTCCACTTTATTTGTAAGGGTGATTTCTTTATCGTAACAAAAAATGATACGCACAGCTACGTTTCCACTAATCATCTCTCGGTGATTAATATATTAATCCGCAGAAATCATAACTTTCATTTTTTACAGCATATCGACACTCTGCTGCAATGCGTGAAAACGCAGCTGCAGTCACGCAACGACCGCACCCTGACCTCGAGGGCGCTGGCCAACATCGAGGCCTGGAGCGACCAGATTGTTTCTCGTAACGAGAACGACTACGACGCGCTCTATTTTTCGCAGTGTGAAGCGGCATTCCTCAACGTTGTCAACACGCTTTGTCAGTGCGGACGCCAGACGGAGGTGCTTAACGCGGAAGAGAGAGGACAGGCGAGTCTTATCAGGACGCTAAAATCTAACAGCCTTCGGCAGCTCGACTGGGGGGCACTTAGCGATGAAAGCGGCGTCGCGCGACGCACGATGTTTCGCTTTATTAAACGCATTACCGGCTATACCCCGGTAAGATTCCAGATGCTGTTTCGGGTTCTTAAAGCTCAGGAGCTGTTACGGACTACTGATAAAACGGTGAGCGAAATAGCCGCCCGCTGCGGTTTTATGAATGGAATCAGATTAACCGAATCATACCGACGATATTTTAATTATTCTCCGACTCATGAACGGGAACTACATTCTCGCGTGTTAACGCGGATCTGATTTTCGGCTAATAACGACAATAAAACGACTGCAATTTTATCTCAACAATCGTAGTGAGAGGGGATTTTGCACGCTTCTCCTTTCGCGCTCAGCATTAAGGGATTCGTCATGGCAAAAAATAAAACGCCCGGCCCCTGGTATATTGGGGTGGTGTCAGGAATGGCATCGTATATAGACTCGGCGGCCATTGTTTCTAATGGTACCGCGTTGGTTATTTATCAAAAAACCATTGGCATTACTGCGCTGGAAATTGGCATTTTATCCGGCTTATTAACCCTCTGTATTGCCGCCGGAGCGTTCTGCGGTGGCCGTCTTGGTGACCGTATCGGGCGGCGTAATGTCTTTATTATCACCATGGCGATGATCGTTCTCGGTACGCTGGCGTTAGCCTTTGGACTGAGCTTCCATTTCCTGCTGCTTGGCACCCTGCTGGTGGGTTTGGCGACGGGAGCCGATTTACCGGTTTCGCTGGCGACGATATCGGAAGCCGCCTCTGACGACAATCGCGGCAAGATTATCGGCCTGTCGAATCTACTCTGGCTGGTGGGTATCGGCGCGACGATGGGGATCTCGGCGGTGGTGGGGGACTGGGGGCAGATTGGCGCGCAAATCATGTATATGCACGTCGGTCTGGTGGCAGCGGTATTGCTGATTCTGCGCTGGTCAATTCCCGAATCGCCGCTGTGGCTTGCCGCACGTGATGAACAGCGGCGGGGCGTGGCGACCGTTCGCGCCCAGAAAAGCGGCTGGCGCGACCTGCTTGATGCTAAATATCTGTGGCCGTTTCTCTCGCTGTGCGTCTTTTACACCTTCACCAATCTGGCGGCTAACACCGGCGGGCAGTTTGGCACCTTTGTTGCCGTCAACGTTGTCGGTATTTCGGTCAGTACAAACTCGCTGTGGGGGCTGCTTATCCTGCCCGTGAGCGTGGCATCGGGTCTGCTGTTTATGCGCATTGTGGATACCGATAAACGCATTCCCTTTTTCATCTTCGGCGCGGTGATGATGTCCGGCGGTTACTTCGTGCCTGTACTGCTTAATTTTTCTCCTCTCTCCTGGTTCTGCTGCTTGCTGTTTACCAATATCGGCACCGGCTTTGCCTTTGAAGGGATTATGAAAGTGTGGGCTCAGGAGTCGTTCCCGACCATGCTGCGCGCCACCGCCCAAGGGGTGATTGTTGGCGTGGCGCGTTTGACCTGTGGCCTGCTGGCCTTCGTGACGCCGGTGCTGTTGAGCGCCGGACCGATAGTTCTCTATTGCCTGCTAACGGCAGTTGTCGTGGCCGGAATGATCATCGGCTGGCTCTGCTTCCACGGCAGGCAGCGCAATGAATTCAATGCAGAAACGGAAATGGTCGCCACGCCCGGGAGCGCCGTTTCTTCACGCGACACTATGCAGGTAAAAGCCTGAAAAATTAAGTCATTGAGGAAATCACTATGTTGGCCGTAGAAAAAGTAACGCTCAATTATGAAACCACGCTGGCGGGTTGCGAAACGCTCCCGGTGTTCGGCTGGACTATCAGTAGCACTCTGCGCAATGTTGTTCAGCGCAGTTGGCGATTGCAGCTGGCAACGTCGATGCAGTTTGATGAACTGCTGTATGACAGCGGCGACATTCATGACGAACGCTCTAATAACATCATCCTGCCGGATATCGAATGCGCCCCTTCAACCCGCTACTACGTGCGGGTGAAGATTACCGATAATCACGGACAGGCAAGCGACTGGAGCCCGGAAGCTTCATTTATCTCCGGTCTGCCTGCCGCAGCGTGGCAGGGCGATTTTATCTCCGCGGAAACGCCGCAGGAGAAGGACGTCTCAAAAGGGACGCTGCTGCGCCATGATTTTAGTTTGCCGCAGGCCAACGACATTGTCTGTGCGGTGGTTCATGCCAGCGCGCTGGGGCTGTATCAATTGTGGATCAACGGTGAAAAGGTGGGGGGCGATGAGCTCGCGCCGGGCTGGACCAGCTATCACCATCATCTTCTGTACCAGACCTGGGACGTCACTGAGCGTCTGCGCCGTGGGGACAATACCATTGGTGCGATGGTGGGTGCCGGTTGGTATAAAGGCGATATGAGCTTTAACCGCTACCGTAATTACTACGGCGAGCAGACCGGTTTTATTTGTCACCTTGTGGTGACGCTGCGTGACGGGAGCCAGCAGGTGATCGCCAGCGGCGCTGACTGGCAGGCAAGCGACTCGGCGATTCTGTTCTCCGAAATTTACGACGGCGAAATCTACGATGCGCGCCGCGAACAACGCGGTTGGTGTGAACCTGGCTTTGATGCTCGGGGCTGGCGCGAGGTGAGCGTACTTGCCGCGGACCGTGCGGTGCTGCAGCCCCAGACCGCTTGCCCGGTAAGGGAAATAGAGCGGCTCGCGCCGTGGTCACTCTTCACTACGCCGAAGGGGGAAACGGTGCTTGATTTTGGCCAGAACCTCAGCGGTTGGGTCGAATTTAAGGTGCGAGGGGCCGAGGGCGATAACGTATCGCTACGCCATTTTGAGGTATTGGACGCGGAGGGGAACGTCTATCTGGCGAACCTGAGAACGGCAAAACAGCGGATTGACTATACCCTGCGCGGGGGGGAAGAGGAGCGATATCATCCGCACTTTACCTTTCAGGGCTTCCGTTATGTGATGATTGAACGCTGGCCGGGAACGCCGAAACTTGATGATTTTGTGGCGGTGGTTCTGCATTCAGCGATGACTCCGACCGGTTCCATTGAAACCTCAAATGCTGAGCTTAATCAGTTGCATCACAATATTCTCTGGGGGCTGAAGGGAAACTTTGTCGATATTCCAACGGATTGCCCGCAGCGTGACGAACGCCTTGGCTGGACGGGGGATGCGCAGATTTTCTGTCGTACCGCCAGCTATCTGATGCAGACGGATACCTTCTTTGCTAAGTGGTTGGCGGATCTTGCGCATGATCAGACGGCTGAAGGCGGGGTACCGCACGTGATCCCCGATATCCTGACCGGTAAATGCGATAACGACCGCTTCCTGTCACATGGTCGCACCCATTCGTCCGCTGCGTGGGCCGATGCGGCGGTGATTAATCCGTGGACGCTATATCTAATGTATGGCGATACCCAAACGCTGGCACGCCAGTACGGCAGCATGAAGGCGTGGGTCGAGTTTATGCGGGCGAACGCGGTCGACAATATGTGGTCGTGGAAGCTGCAGTTTGGCGACTGGGTGGCGCTGGATGCCCGCGAAGGCAGCTATTTTGGCGCGACGCCGAACGAACTGACCTGCATGGCCTACTACGCGCTGTCAACGCAGCTGTTGGCAAAGTCGGCGAAAGTGCTCGGTCATGTGGAGGACGCGGAACGCTACGAGGAACTGCATGCGTCGATTGTTGACAGCTTCCACCGCGAGTTCTTTACCCCGAACGGCAGGCTAGCGGCGAGAACGCAAACCGCGCACATTCTGGCGCTCTACTTCCAACTGGTCCCGGAGGCCTACCGTGAACGCACGGTGCAAACCCTGCTGACGCTGTTGGAAGAGCAGGATGGTCACCTGGTGACCGGGTTCGTCGGCACGCCATACTTCTGCCATGCGCTCAGTGAGAACGGTCAGGCCGACGCCGCGTGGAAACTGCTGATGAAAGACGATTTCCCGTCCTGGCTGTATCAGGTGAAAGCCGGGGCGACCACCATCTGGGAGCATTGGGACGGCGTGAAGCCGGACGGTACCATGTGGAGCCCGGACATGAACTCGTTTAACCACTATGCCTATGGTGCCATTGGCGAATGGCTGTACCGGGCGGCGGCGGGAATCAATACGCAAGAAGAGGCTCCGGGCTTTAAACGCTCGGTGCTGTACCCGATTCCGGGCGGTAATCTGGCCTGGCTGAAAGCGCGCTACGCCTCGGTATATGGCGATATCAGCGTGCACTGGACGCAGGAAGGGGCGCAGGAAAGTCAGACGATAACCCTCGAGGTTGAGATCCCGGCAAACACCCGCTCGACGCTGGTGCTGGACAGGGCTCATACGCTGCTGGAGGCGGACGGTCTCGACTTTACGCCGGTGGCCGAAGGGTATCGCGCTGAGGTTGGTTCAGGGCGTTATCGGGTTGTGTTCTTGCGCTAATCATGCAGGCCGGATAAGGCGTTGATGCCGTTATCCGGCCTACAAAATCCATAAACGCCCGAATTCCTCTACTTTCATTCCGTTATTCCCCGTATTGGCAAACTCGCGCATCGAGATAATACTCGCGACCGTAATTGTGAGAGTGCAGCCGTGGCAGAAGAAAGCGACGACGACAAAACAGAAGACCCCACACCCCAACGACTTGAAAAAGCGCGTGAAGAGGGGCAAATCCCGCGTTCCCGCGAGCTGACATCCGTGCTGATGCTGCTGGTGGGCGTTTGTGTGCTCTGGTTGGGCGGGGAGTCCCTTGCGCGTCGGCTGGCGAACCTGCTTTCCGGCGGGCTGCGTTTTGATCACAGTATCGTGAACGATCCTAATCTGATCCTCGGGCAGATAATCATGCTGCTCAAAGAGGCCATGCTGGCGCTGCTGCCGCTGATTGTCGGCGTGGTGACGGTGGCGTTGGTGGCCCCGATGATGCTCGGTGGCCTGGTGTTCAGTACTAAATCCCTCGCGCTCAAGCTCGACAAACTTAACCCCCTGCCGGGCATTAAACGCATGTTTTCCGCACAAACGGCGGCGGAGCTGACAAAAGCCATTATGAAAGCGGTGCTGATGGGCACCGTTGCGGGCTTCTTTATGTGGCTGCACTGGCCGCAGATGATGCGTCTGGTGAGTGAGTCACCGCTGTCTGCCATGGGCAACGCGCTGAATATGGTTGGCCTTTGCGCGCTGCTAGTCGCGCTTGGCATCATCCCAATGGTCGGTTTCGACGTCTTCTGGCAGATCCACAGCCATCTGAAAAAGCTGCGCATGTCACGTCAGGATATTCGTGACGAATTCAAACAGAGCGAAGGTGACCCGCACGTGAAAGGGCGTATTCGCCAGATGCAGCGTGCCGCAGCGCGTCGCCGCATGATGGCGGATGTCCCAAAAGCAGATGTTATCGTCAATAACCCGACCCACTATTCTGTGGCGTTACAGTACGACGAAAACAAAATGAGTGCGCCGAAAGTGGTTGCCAAAGGCGCGGGGCTGGTGGCGCTGCGCATTCGTGAAATTGGGGAAGAGAACCGCATTCCGATGCTGGAAGCCCCGCCGCTGGCACGTGCGCTGTATCGTCATGCGGATATCGGTCAGCAGATCCCCGGCCAGCTTTATGCGGCGGTGGCGGAAGTGCTGGCCTGGGTCTGGCAGCTTAAACGCTGGCGGCTCGCGGGCGGTCAGCCGCCGAAAAAACCGGATAACTTACCGGTGCCAGAGGCACTGGATTTTTTGAACGAGAAGGACTCTGATGGCTAATCTTGTCGCAATGCTGCGTCTTCCCAGCAACCTGAAATCCACCCAGTGGCAGGTGCTCGCCGGGCCGGTGCTGATTTTGCTTATCCTGTCGATGATGGTGCTGCCGCTGCCGGCCTTCGTCCTCGACCTGCTGTTTACCTTTAACATTGCGCTGTCGATTATGGTGCTGCTGGTGGCGATGTTCACCCAGCGCACCCTGGAGT
Source organism: Kluyvera ascorbata ATCC 33433 (assembly GCF_000735365.1). Lineage (GTDB taxonomy): Bacteria > Pseudomonadota > Gammaproteobacteria > Enterobacterales > Enterobacteriaceae > Kluyvera > Kluyvera ascorbata. The sequence goes on from NZ_JMPL01000064.1 coordinate 20,006, forward strand.
TTGCTGCGTTCCCGACCATTCTGCTGTTTACCACCTTGCTGCGCCTGGCGCTGAACGTGGCCTCGACTCGTATCATTCTGATGGAAGGGCATACCGGCGCGGCGGCGGCGGGGAAGGTGGTTGAAGCCTTCGGCCACTTCCTGGTCGGCGGTAATTTCGCCATCGGTATCGTGGTGTTTATCATCCTCGTTATCATCAACTTTATGGTTATCACCAAGGGTGCCGGGCGTATCGCGGAAGTTGGCGCGCGCTTCGTGCTGGACGGGATGCCGGGTAAACAGATGGCTATCGATGCCGACTTGAACGCCGGGATCATCGGGGAAGATGAAGCGAAGAAACGACGTTCTGAAGTCACTCAGGAAGCGGACTTCTACGGTTCGATGGACGGTGCGAGTAAGTTCGTTCGCGGTGATGCCATCGCCGGTATTCTGATCATGGTCATCAACGTCATCGGTGGCCTGCTGGTTGGCGTATTGCAGCACGGGCTGGATCTCGGTAAAGCGGCGGAATCGTATACGCTGCTGACCATTGGTGACGGTCTGGTTGCACAGATCCCCGCGCTGGTTATCTCCACCGCGGCGGGTGTTATCGTGACGCGCGTGAGTACCGAGCAGGACGTGGGCGAGCAGATGGTTGGCCAGCTGTTTAGCAACCCGCGCGTCATGCTGTTGAGCGCCGGGGTACTGGGTCTGTTGGGCCTGGTTCCGGGCATGCCGAACCTGGTGTTCTTGCTGTTCACCGCCGCGCTGTTAGGTCTGGCCTGGTGGATCCGCGGTCGTGAAATGAAAGCGCCGGAACCGCAGCAACAAGCTAAACCTCAGGAAGCGAGTACTCAGGCGGTAGAAGCGACCTGGGGCGATGTACAGCTTGAAGATACCCTCGGTATGGAGGTGGGCTATCGCTTGATTCCGATGGTAGATTTCCAGCAGGACGGTGAGCTGCTGGGGCGTATCCGCAGTATTCGTAAGAAATTCGCCCAGGAGATGGGCTTTTTACCGCCGGTGGTGCATATCCGCGACAACATGGATCTGGCTCCCGCGCGTTACCGCATTTTGCTTAAAGGGGTAGAAATTGGCAGCGGCGAAGCCTATCCGGGACGCTGGTTGGCAATTAACCCCGGCACCGCAGCCGGGACGCTACCGGGTGAAGTCACCACCGACCCCGCCTTCGGACTGGCCGCTATCTGGATTGAAAGCGCGCTGAAAGAGCAGGCGCAAATCCAGGGCTTCACGGTAGTAGAAGCCAGTACCGTGGTGGCTACGCATCTTAACCATTTAATAAGCCTGCACTCTTCAGAACTGTTCGGTCGCCAGGAAGCGCAACAGCTGCTGGATCGCGTGTCGCAGGATATGCCTAAGCTGACGGAAGACCTGGTGCCGGGCGTCGTGACGCTGACCACGCTGCATAAGGTGCTGCAAAATCTGCTTGATGAGAAGGTACCGATTCGCGATATGCGCACCATTCTGGAAACGCTGGCGGAGCATGCGCCGATTCAGACCGATCCTGGCGAGTTAACGTCGGTGGTGCGCGTGGCGCTGGGCCGGGCGATTACCCAACGCTGGTTCCCGGGGAACGACGAAGTGCAGGTGATAGGTCTGGATACGCCGCTGGAGCGTCTGTTGCTGCAGGCGCTGCAGGGCGGTGGTGGTCTGGAGCCGGGTCTGGCGGACCGTCTGCTGGCGCAAACCCAGGAGGCGCTGTCGCGTCAGGAGATGCTCGGTGCGCCGCCGGTGCTGCTGGTGAACCATGCGCTGCGTCCACTGCTGTCACGATTCCTGCGTCGTAGCCTGCCGCAGCTGGTGGTGCTGTCAAATATGGAGCTTTCCGACAACCGTAATATCCGCATGACGGCAACCATTGGAGGTAAGTAATGCGCAGATTACTGCTATTACTTTGCTTGCCGCTGATGGCGCAGGCGGCGGGTGAGGGAGCCTGGCAGGAGAGCCGTATGGGCATTACGCTTAACCATCGCGGCGTTGCTGCCTCGTCAGCCCCCTTGATCTCGTCGCAGCCCGTTCAGGGGGCAACAACGTTGGTGGCCTGGCGCTATGAGCTTAATGGCCCAACGCCTGCGGGATTGCGCACCCGGCTTTGTTCGCTAACCCGCTGCACTGAACTTGATGCCCAGAGCGGTACTACCATGGCATTCAGCCAGGTATCCGCGGCGGAACCGTTTCGCTTCATCTGGGAAGTTCCCGGGGGAGGGCGGTTAATTCCAGCTTTGAAGGTTCAAAGCATACAAATTATCGTCAACTACCGCTAACTGCCGCACATTTCACCAATCGCCACCGCAATCCGGTGGCGATGTCGCATTTCTGGTCCTTCCTTTTGATCGTAAAGAAACGTTGTTTTATAAATCAGTGACGCATATGCCACGACTCTTTGCATTTTTGCCAATCCCACGCCTGTGCTGGCAGAAATAGGAAGGTATCCCTTTACGCATACTTTTACTGTAGCCGTGTCAGTACTCCTTTGGTGAAGCTCTAGCGCGCCGAAGGAGTTCCAATAATAAAAGGCACAGGATTGACGGCAATGAATAGAACGCGAAAAATAGGACTGGTGAATTACTTCGCCTACGGTTCGGGCGATTTTCTCGGTGCAGGTACCACTGCGCTGACCGCCGCATGGCTCCTCTACTTCTACACCACCTTCTGTGGGTTATCTCCCATTGAAGCCACCTTTATTTTTGCTACCGCCAGGGTTCTGGATGCAGTGGTCAGCCCGCTAATGGGCTTCTTAACCGATAACTTTGGTTCGACCTGGTTCGGTAAACGCTTTGGTCGCCGTAAGTTCTTTATTCTGCTCGGCATTCCTTGCGTGTTCAGCTACTCCTTTATGTGGATAGGGGAGATGAGCTTCTGGTACTACCTGGTGACCTATCTCATCTTTGATGTGGTCTACACCATGATTCTGGTGCCGTATGAAACGCTGGTGCCGGAAATGACCGACGATTTCAAACAGAAGACCAAATTCTCCGGCGCGCGTATCGGTATGGCACAGATGTCAGCGATTCTGGCCTCCTTCCTGCCGGGCATCCTGCTGACTCACTTTGGTAAGGACAACGCGGTTTCCTTCTTCTACGCAAGCCTGGTGTTCTCCGTGCTGTGCGCGCTGATGCTGACCTTCGTCTGGTTCTTTACCTGGGAACGCCCGCGTGAAGAGTGGACCGCGGCGGCGCTGCAGGCTGAAGCTGAG
>NZ_JMPL01000065.1 GCF_000735365.1 Kluyvera ascorbata ATCC 33433
CATCACCGTTTTGTGCTTGAAAGCGTGAATGGCAATACCGTCAATAGCAACGGCGCGCCACTCGAAGTGAGCTTTGGTGAGAAGCAACCGCTATTAAATAGAATTTATCTCTCCGGCGAGATGTGCAACCGCTTTTCCGGCACCGCAAAAATCAGCAACGGCGAGATAAAAGCCTCCGACCTGGCGATGACCCGTAAGCTCTGCAGCGACGCGCAGCTAAACCAGCTCGACGCGACGCTCAGCAACATGCTCCGCCAGGGAGCCCAGGTCGACTTAACTGAACATCAGCTGACGCTGGCAACCGCCGATCAAACGCTGACCTTCAAACTCGCCGACCTGGTGAGTTAACACTCAATAGCTACCGCAGCTTCCTACCGCCAGAGATTGCTCGCTGCAACGCTTACCGTTTGGCAGCGCGCACATCCCGATGCTGGAACCGTCCAGCTGGCGGGCAGCGGAAAGCGTTCCGCCAATCATCGCGCAGTTTGCTTCACCTGAGCTGGACATTGCCGCTCTCATCCCTGGCGTAACGTGTGCCGCGGTGGCCTGCTGTTCAGGTTCACTGCTGCACGCGGACAACAAAAGCGCCGCACACCCCACAAAAAAAGCAGCTCGCATCACTTCCCTCCGAATCGCAAAAATAGGAACAAACCTATGCATCATAGGCACCGAGCGCGCGCACGTCGAGAGAGGAAGCGCGCATTTATGCACCTCAGAAACATTTTCTGTCAATTTTATGGCGAAAAACATTCACATCATTGATGTAGACGCGCCCCAAGGACACAAAAGCAAAAATGATTCAGCGCGGGTTTTGCTAAACTTCACCTAACATCATCGACAAGAGCGATGTGTCTACTAAGGATAAATTCCCGGTCTGCGGTTGTGCCCGTGGACCACTTTTCTGCGCAATGTAAGGTGTCATAACCCATGATCACAACTGACGGTAATGGTGCGGTCGCCTCGGTGGCGTTCCGAACCAGTGAAGTCATCGCCATTTACCCGATCACGCCGAGTTCAACGATGGCCGAGCAGGCCGATGCCTGGGCGGGAAATGGGCTTAAAAACGTGTGGGGCGATGTTCCGCGCGTGGTCGAAATGCAGTCCGAAGCCGGTGCGATTGCCGCCGTGCACGGCGCGTTGCAGACCGGTGCGCTGTCGACCTCTTTCACCTCATCGCAGGGCCTGCTGCTGATGATCCCGACGCTTTATAAACTGGCCGGTCAGTTGACCCCGTTTGTATTGCACGTCGCGGCCCGTACCGTGGCAACCCACGCGCTCTCTATTTTTGGCGATCACTCCGACGTCATGGCTATCCGCCAGACCGGCTGTGCGATGCTGTGCGCCGGTAGCGTTCAGGAAGCGCAGGACTTTGCGCTGATTTCGCATATCGCCACGCTGAAAAGCCGCGTGCCCTTTATTCATTTCTTCGACGGTTTCCGCACCTCGCACGAAATCAACAAAATCGTGCCGCTGGCGGATGACACCATTCGCGGGCTGCTGCCGCAGGATGAAATCGCCGCACATCGCGCCCGCGCGCTGAACCCAGAGCATCCGGTCATTCGCGGTACCTCCGCAAACCCGGATACCTACTTCCAGTCTCGCGAGGCCACGAACCCGTGGTACAACGCGGTATACGACCACGTTGAGCAGGCAATGGCTGACTTCGCTGATGCCACTGGCCGTCACTACAAACCGTTCGAGTATTACGGCCACCCGCAGGCCGAACGCGTTATCGTCATCATGGGCTCCGCGATCGGCACCTGTGAAGAAGTGGTGGATGAACTGCTGACCCGCGGCGAGAAAGTCGGCGTGTTGAAAGTGCGTCTTTATCGTCCGTTCTCCGCACAACATTTATTGCAGGCGCTGCCGGAAAGCGCGCGTAGCGTCGCCGTGCTTGACCGCACCAAAGAGCCGGGCGCTCTCGCCGAACCGCTGTATCTTGACGTTATGACCGCGCTGGCGGAAGCCTTTAATCAGGGCGAACGTGAAACCCTGCCGCGCGTGATTGGCGGCCGTTATGGTCTGTCATCAAAAGAGTTTGGCCCGGACTGCGTGCTGGCTATCTTTAATGAACTCTCAGAAGCGAAGCCAAAACCGCGCTTCACCGTCGGCATTTACGATGACGTCACTAACCTCTCCCTGCCGCTACCGGAAAATACGTTGCCCTCGCGCGCGCGCCTGGAAGCGCTGTTCTACGGGCTTGGCAGCGATGGTAGCGTCTCGGCGACCAAGAACAACATTAAGATAATCGGTAACTCCACGCCGTGGTTCGCACAGGGTTACTTTGTCTACGACTCCAAAAAGGCCGGCGGCCTGACGGTCTCTCACCTGCGCGTCAGCGATACGCCAATTCGCTCCGCTTATCTGGTAGCGCAGGCTGATTTCGTCGGCTGCCACCAGCTACAGTTTATTGATAAATACCAGATGGCAGAGCGCCTGAAGCCCGGCGGTATTTTCCTGCTCAATACACCTTACAGCGCTGATGAAGTCTGGGCGCGGCTGCCGCAGGAAGTGCAGGCCGTACTGAATCAGAAAAAAGCGCGCTTCTACGTGATTAACGCGGCGAAAATCGCCCGTGAATGCGGGCTCGCCGCGCGTATTAACACCGTAATGCAGATGGCTTTCTTCCATCTGACGCAGATCCTGCCGGGCGATAGCGCGCTGATGGAGCTGCAAAACGCCATCGCCAAAAGCTACAGCAGCAAAGGTCAGGACCTGGTTGAACGTAACTGGCAGGCGCTGGCACTGGCGCGCGAGTCGCTGTTTGAGGTCCCGCTGCAGCAGGTCAACGCCACCAGCCCGAACCGTCCGCCGGTGGTGTCCGATGCCGCGCCAGATTTCGTCAAAACCGTGACCGCCGCGATGCTCGCTGGGCTTGGCGATGCGCTGCCGGTCTCCGCGTTGCCGCCGGACGGCACCTGGCCGGTGGGCACCACCCGCTGGGAGAAACGCAACATTGCCGAAGAGATCCCCATCTGGAAAGAAGATCTCTGTACCCAGTGTAACCACTGCGTCGCCGCCTGCCCGCACTCGGCGATTCGTGCCAAAGTGGTGTCTCCAGAAGAGATGGAAAACGCCCCGGCCTCCCTGCACTCTCTGGACGTGAAATCCCGCGATATGCGTGGCCAAAAATACGTGCTGCAGGTCGCGCCTGAAGATTGCACCGGCTGTAATCTGTGCGTTGAAGTGTGCCCGGCAAAAGATCGTCAGGATCCAAGCATCAAGGCTATCAATATGATGTCCCGCCTGGAGCACGTTGAAGAAGAGAAAGTGAACTACGACTTCTTCCTCGAGCTGCCGGAAATCGACCGCAGCAAGCTGGAGCGTATCGATATTCGTACCTCGCAGCTGATTACCCCGCTGTTTGAATACTCCGGCGCCTGCTCCGGCTGCGGCGAAACGCCGTATATCAAACTGCTGACCCAGCTGTACGGCGACCGCATGCTGATTGCCAACGCCACCGGTTGTTCTTCTATTTATGGCGGCAACCTGCCTTCTACGCCGTACACCACCGATGCCAACGGTCGCGGCCCGGCATGGGCCAACTCGCTGTTTGAAGATAACGCCGAATTTGGTCTGGGCTTCCGCTTAACGGTCGATCAGCATCGTCAGCGCGTAATGCGTCTGCTGGACGGTTTTGCCGAGCATATTCCAGCTGAGCTGAACGAAGCGCTGCACGCCGACGCCACACCAGAGGTACGTCGTGAGCAGGTCGCTGCGCTGCGAAACGCACTGAAAGGTGTTGAAGGTGCCGAAGAGCTGCTGACCGACGCCGATGCGCTGGTAGAGAAATCTATCTGGCTGATTGGCGGCGACGGCTGGGCCTACGATATTGGCTTCGGTGGTCTGGATCATGTGATGAGCCTGACCGAGAACGTCAATATTCTGGTGCTCGATACCCAGTGTTACTCCAACACCGGCGGCCAGGCTTCAAAAGCGACGCCGCTCGGTGCGGTCACCAAATTTGGCGAGCACGGCAAGCGCAAAGCGCGTAAAGATCTCGGCGTCAGCATGATGATGTACGGTCATGTTTATGTGGCGCAGATTTCGCTCGGTGCGCAGCTTAACCAGACGGTGAAAGCGATTCAGGAAGCGGAGTCCTATCCGGGGCCGTCCATCATCATCGCCTACAGCCCTTGTGAAGAGCACGGCTACGATCTGGCCTTAAGCCACGATCAGATGCGCCAGCTTACGGCAACCGGCTTCTGGCCGCTCTTCCGCTTCGACCCACGTCGCGGTGATGAAGGCAAAATCCCGCTGGCGCTGGACTCTCGTCCACCGTCTGACGCACTCGCCGAAACGTTGATGAACGAACAGCGCTTCCGCCGTTTGAACAGTCAGCAGCCAGAAGTGGCCGAGCAGCTATGGAAAGACGCGGCGGAAGATTTGCAGAAGCGCTATGACTTCCTCGCGTTAATGGCAGGGAAAGCCGAGAAGCCCATTCCGCAGGAATAACTTCTGATATCGACAACCGCCTTCATATTGAAGGCGGTTTTTTATCCGGTACGAAGTTAATTTCATCTATACGATTATTCCAATGCGCCATCATATTGATTCATGTAAATCTGAGCCGGATAAATTAATATCAGAAACATTTAGTTTTATGCTGTCGATCACATAATCCAATCCGTCACGGATAAATTTTCTCCTACTAGGTTTAGAAACGCACTCAACCATCGTTTTATTATCTACATTCAGTATCGTCGCAACGGCATTGATTTTCCGGCCTGCACCCTTCTATTTTTCATTCTTGTCTAATATTGCCTCAGTAATGACACTATTGAAACAGCGTAATAATTGCGCAGAAGAGAAATCCATTACATCGGCTACACGACCTGTTGATACAAGCCGCCACGGCTGACAACCCATTCAAAAACAAAGAAATAAAAAAAGCCCGAATGAGGGTTCGGGCTTGTCATTTCATATGACGAAGAAGTTAAATGACACACGGCAACATAAATACGTTGTGTGACAAAAAGGCATATAACGCAGGTAGATTACGTCAGCGAATATTATTTGTATAATTTTTATTTTATATATTTAATGACAATTCATTCATGGTATTTATCATCATTTCATTTGAATCATATACTTTAGATTTTACTTATGCTGTAACAAATGTTATTTACCATCTCAGAAAGGTCTCCTTTAGCATTGCCTTACTTCCTCTATTTGAGTGGAAGTGCGCGAATAAAAAACTAAAGGAATAATTTCAATGAACAGAAAAGTACTGGCCCTCGTTATCCCTGCGCTGTTAGCAGCAGGCGCAGCTCATGCCGCAGAAGTTTATAATAAAGACGGCAATAAATTAGACATCTATGGCAAGGTAGATGGTCTGCACTATTTCTCCAGCAACTCTGCTAACGATGGCGATCAGTCATATTTCCAGGGCGGCTTCAAAGGCGAAACTCAGATTACTGACCAACTGGTAGGCTACGGCCAGTGGGAATACAAAGTGATGGCGAACCAGACTGAAAGCGATGCCGGTAACGGCTTCACCCGTCTGGGCTTTGCTGGTCTGAAATTCGGCGACTACGGTTCATTCGACTATGGTCGTAACTACGGCGTTCTGTACGACGTAGAAGGCTGGACCGATATGCTGCCGGAGTTTGGCGGTGACACTTACACTAACGCCGACAACTTCATGACCGGTCGTACTAACGGTGTGGCAACATACCGTAACAACGACTTCTTCGGGCTGGTTGATGGCCTGAACTTTGCATTGCAGTACCAAGGTAAAAACGAAAACCAGAGCGGCGAAGGTGACGATATGATCGGTACCAACAACCGTACGAATGGAAAAATCCGTAAGGACAACGGTGACGGCTTTGGTATGTCTACCTCTTACGATTTTGGTATGGGTGTTAGCGCTGCGGCTGCCTATTCCACTTCCAACCGCACTGACGCGCAGAAAAATGGCCTGCGTGATGGAAACAAACAATTCGCGAAGGGCGATACAGCTGATGCATGGACTGCTGGCCTGAAATACGATGCGAACAATATTTACCTCGCGACCATGTATTCTGAAACTCGCAACATGACTCCGTACGGCGACGACGGTATTGCCGATAAGACTCAGAACTTCGAAGTTACTGCTCAGTACCAGTTCGACTTCGGCCTGCGTCCAGCCATCTCCTACCTGCAATCCAAAGGTAAAGACCTGATCAATACCGACGGCACCAACGCTGGCGATCAGGATCTGGTTAAATACATGGATCTGGGTGCAACCTATTACTTCAACAAAAACATGTCTACCTACGTTGATTACAAAATCAACCTGCTGGACGGTAACAAGTCCTTCTATCAAGAAAACGGTATTGCTACCGACAACATCGTTGCACTGGGCCTGGTTTACCAGTTCTAATGCAACAAAAAACCCGCTGGCAACAGCGGGTTTTCTCTTTTACCACATCAACACAGCCTCACTGCACCGCGCTTTCCCCGTGAATCTCACCTTTAAACCCGGTTTTGGCAATCGCCGCCAGCAGCTGCTGGTTATCGAAATTCTCCGGCACCACCACTTCAGCCTGACGCGTTTTCAGCGACGCTTTCGCCTTGATAACGCCGTCGGTCGTCCGCAACGCCTGGTTAATCGAAATCACGCACAGCGGGCAGTTCATCTCACCAATATCAATGGTCACCAGCTTATCGGCGGCCCAGCCTAGCGGCGTGAATAGCATCAACGCCAGGCAAACTGCTTTTTTCATTCCATCCACTCCCAAATCCAGGGCAGAACATAAGGATAGGTGATAAGCGCCAGCACCAGCGGTACCGACAGCCAGTAGAGCCACACCAGCACCCGACGGCTCACCACGTTGACGCACACCGGCTTCGATGACAGATGCAGGCGCCAGAAACCCCGCGCCATCAACCCTACCGCCACCACAATCATCGGGAACTGCAGCCAGGAGGCACCGGGGATCCCCACCAGCCCTGCCGCTGAGATACCAAACAGCAGATACAGTAACGGCCCAATGCAACAAAGCGTTGATGCGCCAGCGGCGACAATCGCCGCCAGCAGCGTCAGTACTCCGCCCTTAATGCTGTTCGACGCTGACATAGTCGTAGCTAAAGACAGCAGGATCGTAGAAGTTCAGCGGGTCGCCATCAACTTCCGCATACGGGTAGCCCAGGTTATTGACGTCACCCTGCTCTGCCGCTGGCGACAGCGCGAAATCACGCGCGTGGTTGAAGCCCACCCAGTTCATCTCCCAGTTGCCGAACAGATAGTCGTTCACTGCCGTTACCGCCGGGTCGCCGTTCTCTTTTTTCTCGGTCAGACGCATTTTGGTCACATCCGCTGGGTCAGCAGGCATCCAGCCAAAACCCGCCAGCCAGAACATCGCGCGGCAGTGCTGGCCACCGCTGACTTTAGCCACGCCCTGCGCATCGGCGCTGCCGAAGGCTTTTTTCGAGTAACCATCGAGTTTACGACTCGCGCCCAGGCGAATACCGAACATTTCACGCGCCGGGATCCCGACCGCGCGGCATAGCGCGACAAACACCGAGTTAATATCGGTGCATTTACCGCCCAGCTTACCGGTTTTCAGGATTTCACCTACATCACCGGTACCGCAGCCAATCACCGCATCATCACGATGCATATGCGTACTCACCCAATCGTGAATCAGACGCGCCTGCTTAAGCGGGGCTTTTTCATTGCCGATAATTTTCAGCGCGGTCTCTTTCACCAGACCATCCACCGGAATATGCGGGGTTGCCTGCAGGAATGGCTTGATTTCGTCTGGGATGACGACGCCTTCCACCGGCAGTTGCCAGTCGGCAAGACGGTTTTCTTTCAGCACTTCCCAATCATGGGTTTCAATTTCCATTTCCACTTTGATATCCAGCGGGCCACCAGAGGCAGGCCAGGTAACAAAGAGCACTTTCGCACCGTAACGGTTATTGGCATTGAGGGTAGCGCTTTGGTAATTCCCGCTAAAAGAGAGGTCAAGCAACTGCTGGAAAGCCGTGTCTTCCGGGATAGGGATCCACAAATTAACCTTGCCAGAAGAGCCCTCAGGGGCCTTAAGGCTGTAGGTCTGGGTCATAACAAAACGGCGGGATTTGCCTGAAGATGAAACGGCAGGCTTAGCAACAGCTTCGGTTTTTGCAAAAACCGGGCTCACCAGCCCAAGGGTGGAGAGTGCCGCGGCACCTTTCAGAAAGTTACGCCTTTCCATTGTGTTTCCTTCATCACCAGAAAAAGCTGGCGCTTAACCCCGCACCTGCGGAGGTTGGCCGCTATTATGCGGCTACGCATTCATCACCACAATAATTTACGGGGCATTAAAGGCCCAAAATGCCAAGCGGACGCCGGACAACGCGCCACTCGAGACCTATAATCTGGCATCGTGACAAAAATTACGGGTATAATCCCCGCTATTATTCATCAAATTCAGAAGCGAAAATGACAAAACTTACCTTACAAGAGCAGATGTTAAAAGCGGGATTAGTCTCCAGTAAAAAAGTGGCCAAGGTCCAGCGTACGGCGAAAAAATCGCGCGTTCAGGCTCGTGAGGCAAGAGAAGCAGTCGAAGAAAATAAGAAGGCGCAGCTTGAGCGCGATAAGCTACTCAGCGAGCAGCAAAAGCAGGCCGTGTTATCGAAAGAGTATAAAGCCCAGGTGAAGCAGCTTATCGAGATGAACCGCGTCATGCCGGGTCGAGGCGATATTAGCTTTAACTTTGCCGACGGCAGCATCATTAAAAAAATCACGGTCGATAAGCTGACGCAGACTCAGTTGATTAACGGGCGCCTCGCCATCGCGCGTCTGGCAACCCAGAGCAACGGTGATAGCGAATATGCGATTATCCCAGCGATCGTGGCAGAAAAAATCGCTCAGCGCGATGCCAGCAGCATTGTTCTGCACAGCGCCCTAAGCCAGGAAGTCCAGGACGAAGACGATCCGTACGCAGATTTCAAAATCCCTGACGATCTAATGTGGTAAGCATTATTTTATATCGGCCTGATAAGCGAAGCGCCATCAGGCTATGCCCAAAAGCCCTCACGGGCTTTTTTATTGCTCAAAAAGGGCTAGCGTGACGCGCATTGACCGCTTCACCACTAACGGGGTGAACAAAATTCAGCGCGCTGGCATGCAGCATCAGCCTTGGCGCATGCTCGGCGCCCGCCATCAATAGACCACCGTACAGATCACAACCCAGAATCGGATGCCCCAATTGCTGACAGTGAATCCGCAACTGATGCGTACGGCCGGTTTCCGGGGTTAATGTGACCCGCGTCAACGGCAACGGCGTTCCCCCTTCTCCCTGCTGGAAAAAACGTGCATCAACCCGATAATGAGACCGCGCCGGTTTTCCCTGGTTCGGGCAAATCGTCATACGCGGGAACCGCGCCGGATCCTTAGCAATCGCCGCGTCAATAATCCCTTCATCATGTTCCAGATGACCACACAGTAAAGCGCTGTATTCCTTCGTCACGCTGCGCTGGCTAAACTGCTGGCACAGAGCTGCATTAATGGCTTTATTGCGCGCCACTACCATAAGCCCGGAGGTGCCAAAATCAAGACGGTGAACCAGCGTACAGCCGGGGAAATCCTGTACCAGCCGGTGGTGTACTGAATCGAGGTTCTGCGGATTTTTCCCCGATAGACTCAGTAACCCGGCAGGCTTATTGATAAGCAGCAGATATTCATCTTCATAGAGGATCTCTATCTCAGCGGAACACGGTGGAGCGATAAAAGTATCAACAATTGTAGACATCAGGCGGCCAGCATAGCGAAGGTGCCGGGATAATAGCGAAATTCCCGTCTGCTGGCGAATCAGTTGTTTCGGTGATCGCCTGCTAACGGAACAGGTTAGCCGGGCGGACGGTGCTGATTATATTATCGCGAAACTGCTTTAATATTCTGGAGAACAATACCTATGCCATTTGGCCTAATACGCCATACCAAATAGCCATTATTATATACACCAATAACAACAATCATTAATCCAACCAATAAAATTATAGAGGCATATATTTACTATGCCATTGTCCTTTTTTGTTACATTCACTATTAATTAAAAGAAGATTCAAGCGAAGTTATAAATTGCATTAAAATCCATTACGGGAATAATACACAGGCTTGATCAATTTACTTCATTCATAGGTATTTAAATGAAACGTGCACTACTTGTCTCTGCATTAATGGTTTCTTGTTCTACTTTTGCAGCGTCAAATCGACTTGATCAATGGACTGGTTTTTATGCAGGGGGCAATCTCGGTTATGGCTCAGGCCACAGTCGCGATGAAGGGAATTCAAGCTCCTGGGGCGATTCTATCGACGGTGTCGTCGGTGGTATTCAGGTTGGTCATAACTGGCAGTTCGATAATAATATCGTACTGGGCGTGGCCGCGAACCTGAACCTGTCTGATATGGGTGATGATTTCAAAAACAGTGCCCACGATCAGTACGACCCGTATGATGGCTCCGTTGATATCAAACAGAACGGTTCTGTCGATGTCCTGATGGGCTATGCTTTTGACCGCATTCTTCCATACGTAAAAGTGGGCGTGACTGTCGCAAAACAAGATTTCACGATGGGTTGCCACAAAGGTAACGTCACTAAGACAAACGGCTGTGGAAACGAATTCAACACCGATGCGTCAAACATTTCTGCTGGTATGAACGTTGGCGCCGGTATTCAATATCGCGTTACCCAGAATCTATCTGCAGGTATTGAATATACTTATGTTGATTTAGGAACTTCTTCCGTTTACCTGCAAGATCCTAATGCTAAATATGATGATTATGGTTCTCGTAACTTTAATACGTCTTACAGTACCACCACGCTTAACGTAAACTATCTCTTCTGATGGCCAGTATCACGGAAACTATATTTCCCTGGGACGTAGGCGGCTGATAACAACATAATATTTGCATTCTTAATTATTTTGAATGGCGATGCGTCACGTCTGATAAACCTCATCAGCATAATAAGGCTGTCGAAAATATTATCTGTCAGGCCCATTATTTTAATGGGCCTTCTATTTTACACCATACTCTCTGATGAAAGCCTACCCCAGCCCCCTTCCACGCCAGCCTCGCGCAGGTCGGCTCCAGAATTAGATGGCTCAACGCTGTAAAACGTGCTGACATTCACCGTCGTAATCCGTACCATACACGCCACACATTCGCTGATTCGCTTTTGACCGGTCAGCGCGAGACAGGTCTTTTATCGCAAATCAAATGGACGGGAAGACGCTGTGTTCGGCCTGAATATCCATTTAGATTTTTGAGTAACCATTAAATGCAACAAAATCAAGAAATTAGCCAAAAAGAAAAATACAATCTGAACAAGTTACAGAAGCGCCTGCGCCGTAACGTGGGTGAAGCCATCGCTGACTTCAACATGATTGAAGACGGCGACCGCATTATGGTTTGCCTGTCCGGTGGTAAAGACAGCTACACCATGCTGGAAATTTTGCGCAACCTGCAGCAGAGCGCCCCTATCAGCTTCAGCCTGGTGGCGGTAAACCTCGACCAGAAACAGCCGGGCTTCCCGGAGCACATTCTGCCGGAGTATCTGGAGAAACTGGGCGTAGAGTATAAGATTGTCGAAGAGAACACTTACGGCATCGTGAAAGAGAAAATCCCGGAAGGGAAAACCACCTGCTCGCTCTGCTCCCGTTTGCGTCGCGGTATTCTGTACCGTACCGCCACTGAACTTGGAGCGACCAAAATCGCGCTGGGCCACCACCGTGACGACATCCTGCAAACGCTGTTCCTGAACATGTTCTACGGCGGTAAAATGAAAGGTATGCCGCCGAAGCTGATGAGCGACGACGGCAAACATATCGTTATTCGTCCGCTTGCTTATTGCCGCGAAAAAGATATCGAGCGTTTCTCTGAGGCTAAAGGGTTCCCTATCATTCCATGCAACCTGTGCGGTTCGCAGCCAAACCTGCAGCGTCAGGTGATCGCGGACATGCTGCGCGACTGGGACAAACGTTATCCAGGCCGTATCGAGACCATGTTCAGCGCGATGCAGAACGTGGTGCCATCGCACCTGAGCGATATCAACCTGTTTGATTTCAAAAGTCTGACCCACGGCGGTGAAGTCATTAACGGCGGTGACCTGGCGTTTGACCGTGAAGAGATGCCGTTACAGCCGGTAGGCTGGCAGCCAGAAGAAGAAGACGGTCAGTTGGATGAGCTGCGTCTGAACGTTGTCGAAGTGAAGTAATACGATTGTCGCGTCTCAGGTCTGGGCCTGAGACGCATTATTCCGCGTTTATTTAAGCAGACGCACTCGGCACGCCTTGCCTTTGATTTTCCCTTTCTGCAGCAGTTTCCACGCCTGATGCGCCACGCCTTCGCGAACCGCCACGTAAACATGTGCCGGATGAACGTCGATTTTACCGATATCCGCCCCAACCAGCCCAACGTCACCGGTTAACGCGCCCAGCACGTCACCTGCTCGCATTTTGGCTTTCTTGCCGCCGTCGATGCACAGCGTCATCATTTCTGGCTCCAGCGGCACAACACGCGCTTTACTCGGCTCAGCCATCCAGTTGAGTTTAATCTGCAGCATTTCAGCAAGAATATTGGCACGCTGGGCCTCTTCCGGTGCACAGAAGCTGATTGCCAGCCCGCTGTTACCGGCACGTGCGGTACGTCCAATGCGGTGCACGTGAACTTCCGGGTCCCATGCCAGTTCGTAGTTCACCACCATCGCCAGCGATTTTATGTCCAGACCGCGTGCAGCCACATCGGTTGCCACCAGAATACGCGCGCTGCCGTTAGCAAAACGCACCAGCGTCTGGTCGCGGTCACGCTGTTCGAGGTCACCGTGCAGCACGATGGTGCTCTGGCCCGCAGCATTCAGCTCTTCATAGACCGCCTGGCAATCTTTTTTGGTGTTACAGAACACCACGCAGGACGCCGGCTGATGCTGACTCAACAGCTGCTGCAACAGGGCGATTTTGCCGTGACGCGGCACGTCGAAGAACTGCTGCTCAACGGCTGGCAGCGCGTCAACGGAATCAATTTCGATGGTTTCCGGCGAGCGCTGTACGCGACCGCTGATCGCCGCGATGGCGTCCGGCCAGGTCGCGGAGAACAGCAGCGTCTGGCGAGACGCTGGCGCAAAGCGAATAACTTCATCGATGGCGTCGCTAAATCCCATATCAAGCATACGGTCCGCTTCGTCCATCACCAGCGTTTGCAGCGCATCCAGAGAAACGGTGCCTTTTTGCAGGTGATCCAGCAGACGCCCCGGCGTCGCCACAATTATATGCGGCGCGTGCTGCAGCGAGTCGCGCTGCGCACCGAAAGGCTGGCCACCGCACAGCGTAAGCACTTTAATGTTTGGCAGGAAACGCGCCAGACGACGAATTTCCCCAGCGACCTGGTCTGCAAGCTCACGAGTTGGGCACAGCACCAGCGATTGTGTCTGATACAGACCCGCATCCACATGTTGCAGCAGGCCTAAACCAAATGCTGCCGTTTTGCCGCTACCGGTTTTTGCCTGTACCCGCACATCCTTTCCAGCAAGGATGGCTGGCAGCGCGGCCGCCTGTACCGGGGTCATAGAGAGATAGCCCAGGTCGTTAAGGTTTTCGAGCTGGGATGCGGGGAGGATATTCAGGGAGGCAAAAGCGGTCACGGTGTAGTTCTCACGAATTAGGGGCTGACGTTCAGCAGGCGCGTATCCTCGCAGATCTCGCCGCGGGATGCGACAACTAATCAACGAGTGTAGCCAGGGTAGCGGAAAAAAAGACAAAAAAAAGCCGACTATTCTAAGCCGGCGTCGTACGAATCAATTGTGCTATGCAGTAATTCAAAAAAAGGAAGTAAGACAATATGGAGCGCAACGCCCATCGCTTGACGTTGCATTCACCTGCAGGAACGATATTGCCTCGATTGGAGCGCTGGTTTATTGACCTCGCTCAAATTAAGTTGCGTTATCGTCACCTGGCGGAATATAAAAGATGACTTTTTACAACCAGTTACTGCGGTGTAACCACCACGTAACACCCCCAATGAGTACGACCAGCATAATACAAAAGAGGGAGAAGCCCAGATGCGAACCGCCGCCGGGAATACCGCCCAGGTTGACACCAAATAGGCCGGTCAGGAAGGTGCTGGGTAAGAACACCATGGCCATCAGGGACATCGTGTAGGTGCGACGCGAAAGCGACTCTTGCATCATCTGCGCGATTTCGTCGGTCATCACGGCGGTGCGAGCGATACAACCGTCAATCTCATCCAGCCCGCGGCCAAGTCTGTCAGCAATGTCCTGCATCCGTCGGCGCTGATCGTCAGTCATCCACGAGAGCCGTTCACTGGACAAGCGCGCGTACACATCACGCTGCGGTGCCATATAGCGTCGCATCACGATAAGCTGCTTGCGCAGCAGCGCCAGGAAGCCACGCGGCGGCACCTGCTGCTCAAGCAGGTTGTCTTCAAGGTCGATAATTTTGTCATGCAGCTGTTCGATAAACTCGCTCGCGTGATCGGTCAGCGCATCGCATACGTCCACCAGCCAGGAGCCGCAATCCGTTGGACCGCTGCCCTCCTGCAGGTCACTCACCACATCATCCAGCGCCAGCACTTTTCTCTGCCGCGTAGAGACAATCATGCGTTCATCAATATAGAGACGCATCGCCACCAGTTGGTCAGGGCGTTCGTCGGTACTACCGTTAATACAGCGCAGCGTTATCAGCGTTCCCTCACCTAATCGACTGACGCGTGGCCGCAGGCTTTCGCCAGCAAGCGCATCACGTACCGTTTGGGGCAGCAGTGGCGTTGTTGCCAGCCATTCGGCGCTGTCGGGATGGGTGTAATTCATGTGCAGCCAGCACGGGTTATCTTTGCTGACGGTTTCATCATCGGTCAGGGGTCTGACTCCGCCCTGGCCGTCGAGTAGCCACGCAAATACCGCATCAGGTACGTTCAGTTCTGATCCCTTTATGGCTTCCACTTCGCCTCCGATCACGACTATTCATCCTGATAGTCTAGCTATCTGCTTTTGTTAAGCAATAAGAGCGTGTGCCATCGCGCTGAAATTGTTCACAAAAGGTAGTAGGTAGAGGTGATTGGATTCGTGCTTCCTTGCCGTTGTAGGCCGGATAAGCGAAACGCCATCCGGCCTACAGGGAACGCTTCAGCGGTTGAAGCGTTATCAACAGCGAAAACCCTGCAAACCCTAAAACGACTGCCAAAAATCCTTATCATGGCTCCCCGCCACCGCTGGCTGCAACGCCCCCACCGGCGGCGCATCAGCCGCCCGTGGCTCCCCTCCGATACGGAAGTTCTGCGTCCGCGACTGCAACTCAATAACCTGATGCTTCAGAACATCAGACGACCGCGCCAGCTCCTCAACCACCATCCCATTACTCTGGGTCACGGTTTCCAGCTCCGTCAGCGCCTGAGTGATCTGGTCAATCCCCTTTTCCTGCTCATTGGTTGAGACGGCAATCTGCTCCATCAGGCTGTTGAGCTCACCAGACCCCGCGACGATGTCCTGCATATTCTTCTCGGCTTCGGCCACAATATTCGCCCCTTGCGTCACGTTATCGCTGGTCACGCTAATCAGGGTCTTAATACTTTTTGCCGCCTCGGCGCTGCGATGCGCCAGATTGCGCACCTCACCGGCTACCACCGAGAATCCTTTACCATGATCGCCCGCTCGGGCTGCCTCTACCGCCGCATTCAGCGCCAGAATATTCGTCTGGAACGCAATGCCATCAATCATGGCAATGATTTCAGTCATCTGACGAGCACAGTCGGTGATCGACTGCATATTGTTCGCCACTTCACCCATCAGCGCGCCACCTTTACGGGCGCACTGAGTCGCATCGCCCGCCCGCTCGCTGGCCAGCCGGGTATGCTCGGCGTTGTTTTTGGTACTTGCCGCAATCTCTTCCATGCTGGAAGCCGTCTGCTGAAGCGTTGCCGATTGTTCTTCGGTTTTGACCGCCAGCTCCGCGCTACGGTTAGCCAGCTGTTCAGATAGGGACATGGCTGAGTCAGACGACGCGCGAATCTCCGCCACCAGCGTAGAGATATTATTCGATAAGTTATTGATACCCGGAATTAAGCGCCCTGCGCAGTTATTACCAAATATAGGAATACGCACCGACAAATTCCCATCATTAACTTCATCAATGCTGCGTTTAACCGCGTTAATCGGCGTGACGAGATATTTCGTCATATAAAGCCAGAGCAAGCCCAGTGCTGCCAGCCATACAATATTGATGGCCAAATGCAAGAATATATTCTTCGATAATATTAAACAGATCACATCTGCAATAAGAAAGACCGCCAGAATAAATACCAGGATAAAAGTTCGGACGCTAATGTTTTTAAACATAATCTACTCCCCAACTCCTGCTGTGTCATTTTGTTATATCACCAGAAGTTGCATTTTCCAGACTATTTCCATGTTTTTAAGTAGTTTAATTGTTAGCAACGTTAGTTTTACTTTTTGCAGATTTTTAAACCAACCAAAGTAAAACTGACAAAACCAAAAATCACATCAACAGTTAAGCATCCATAAAATAAGAACAATATAAAAAAGCAAGACTTAATGTTCACTGGCATTTCATTACTCGTTAGCCATGCTTAATAATATCCAATTACGAAAAAAGAGCGTCAGAGAAGTGCTTTTTCATTGTGTAAATTTAGGAATTTACTGATAGATTAATTAAATCACGTTTATGAAAAGGTATGGATTGCATGATGCTGCACGCTTCGTGGGACCCGATACTAGTCGGTATTTCATTTCTGGTGGCCTTCATTGCGTCTTTCGTTGCGCTTGATAGTGCTGCAAAAATTGCCGCTTCTAATAAAAAGGCGGCCATCTTCTGGCGTATTACCGGCGGCGCGACGCTAGGCATTGGTATTTGGTCAATGCACTTTATCGGCATGTTGGCAATGAAAATGCCGATGCCGATGAGCTATCACCTTGAGCTCACGGTTATTTCCTTATTAGCCGCGATTATTGCCTCTTCATTGGCCATTAATATTGCGGTCGCTGGCAATACGTTATCACTAAAACGCCTCTGTATTGCTACCGCCCTGCTCAGCTCCGGGGTCGTAACCATGCACTATGTCGGCATGGCGGCGCTGATGGCCCACGACGAAATCACCTGGAGCATTCCGCTGATTATCGCCTCGGTCATCATTGCTATCGTGGCGTCATGCGTAGCCCTTTGGCTGGCTTTCAGCCTGCGCCTTAACAGTAAAGGAGTACTGCTAACCCGCGTCGGCGCGGCGTTCGCCATGGGTATTGCCATCGCCGCCATGCACTACACCGGCATGAGCGCCGCCACCTTTACCGGCCATAGTCATATGATGATGAACCACGGCGCTATGGTCAGCGAAGAGGGTCTCTCTATCTGGGTATCGGTCACTACGCTGCTGTTGCTGGGACTGATGCTGATGATTTCCATGGTGGATTCGCAGGTTCGCACCACGCGCCTGACGGAAAATTTACAGCGCCTTAATCAACAGCTGGAACAACAGGCGCGCTTCGATGGGCTGACGGGGCTTGCGAACCGCAGCCAGATTGACATGCGGCTGCTGGCCTGCCTGCATCAATCACGCCTGGCCGGCAGCACTTTCGCGCTGGTGCTGATGGATCTCGACCGTTTTAAATTAATTAACGATGCCTGGGGCCACCACGTTGGCGATAACCTGCTGGTGTCCGTTGCGAACCGCATGAGCGCCTGTATTAATCCCAAAATGACGCTCGCGCGCATTGGTGGGGATGAGTTTATCCTGCTTGCACCAGACTGTAATGAAGCGGAAATTGCCGATATTTGCACCCGCATGGTGGAGAGCATTCGTCGTCCGTTTTATCACTCCGGACAAATCCTGCAGATCTCATTAAGCGTGGGAATAAGTCTTTATCCCGGCCACGGTGAAACGCCTCAGGAACTAAAACTCTCCGCAGACACGGCGATGTATCACGTGAAGCACAGCGGTCGTAATGGCTGGGTCTTCTATCATGAATCGATGCTCGACAGCACCTGGCAAGGGGCACATTTTCTGCAGGATCTAACCCAGGCGCTGGATCGCGGTCAGTTTGAGCTGTGGTATCAGCCCAAGTATCACGTCAAAGAACAGCGTATTTACGGTTTTGAAGCCCTCCTGCGCTGGCGGCATCCGAAAAAAGGGATCCTGCTGCCCGAGGTTTTCCTGTCTACGCTACAGAATACGGGGCTCATTGTCTCGGTTGGGAACTGGATTGTGGACCAGGCCTGCCAGCAGTTGCACAAATGGAGTCTCTCAGGGCATGACGATTGGACGGTATCGTTGAATATCTCTCCGGTACAATTTGAGCAGCAGAATTTTTATGAGCGAGTCTGCGACGCGCTGGTACGCCATCACGTTTCCCCTACTCGCCTGACCATCGAGCTTGCGGAAACCACCGCGCTCCACGGCTTTGATCGCAGCGTGCAGATTTTTAACGATTTCTGTCGCATCGGGATCACCATTTCTATCGACAACTTCGGCGTGGGTTATTCCAATATGCTGGCGCTGCAGGATCTCCCCGCTGGTGAGCTGAAAATCGATAAAAGCTTTATGAAGGATATGCGGGAAAACAGCAAACACGTCAGAATTGTCTCCACCATCATTAACATCGCCCACTCGATGAATATGGACGTGGTGGCCGAAGGTATAGAAACTCAGGAACAGCAGCGGATCCTCAGCGGGCTTGGCTGCGATGCCCTTCAGGGCTTCTGGTTCTCTGACCCAGTACCAGCGGATGATATTGAGGTCATGCTAAATAATCTGCCGCTAACCGGCGACCCGAATTCCCCCGCCACCCTGCGCCGGGATATTTCCTCCGGTAAGAAGCGTCAGGCCTGAAGTCTGGTGAGCGGTATTCCACCGCTCACCAGACTGATTCATGAATTTTGATCATTACCGTTAGAGAATACCCCCCTCTAATCAAATAAATCTCCCCGCGCTATCCTTCTTCTACTCAGAAAAAGGATAACGCCATGCAAACAGTAAAACTGAACAACGGTATTGTGATGCCTCTGCAGGGCTTCGGGGTTTATCAGATGACCGATGCCTCAGAATGCGAGCGTGCGGTGCTTGATGCCCTGGATACCGGCTACCGGTTAATTGATACCGCCGCTTCCTACCAGAATGAAACCCAGGTCGGCAATGCTCTTAAGCAGAGCGGCATCGCCCGCGACGAGCTGTTTATCACCACCAAACTGTGGCTGCAGGGTACCAGCTACGATGGGGCCAAAGCCCAGTTTGAACGATCGCTGAACCGCTTACAGTTGGACTACGTCGACCTCTATCTCATCCACCAACCTTTCGGCGACATACACGGCGCATGGCGCGCTATGGAAGAGCTGCACCAGGCGGGGAAAATTCGCGCCATTGGGGTCAGTAACTTCCACCCGGACAGGCTCGCCGACCTGATGGCTTTTAATACCGTCGTGCCCGCCGTTAACCAGGTTGAAGTTAACCCGTTTAACCAGCAGCTTCACGCCACGCCGTGGATGCAAAGTCACGGCATCCAGCCGGAAGCCTGGGCACCGTTTGCCGAGGGCCGTAACGGCCTGTTTGAGCACCCGACGCTTACCGCCATCGGAAAAAAATACGGGAAAAGCGTGGGCCAGGTGGTACTGCGCTGGCTTCTGCAACGCGGCATTGTGTCGCTCGCAAAATCCGTGCGCAAAGCGCGTATGGTCGAAAACTTTGCCATTAACGACTTTACGCTGAGCGATGACGACATGCTGCACATCGCTGCGCTTGATTCCGCCACCAGCGCCTTTTTCTCCCACCGTGATCCGGCCATCGTTGAGTGGCTGGCAGCCCGCAAACTCGACGTTTAACCCCATAAGGAATCTGCAATGCAACAGAGAACGCTCGGCCAGTCTGGCCTGAAAGTATCCGCACTTGGGCTTGGCTGCATGGGGCTTAGCTACGGCTACGGCCCTGCAACAGACACCCGTCAAGCGGTAGAACTGATTCGCGCCGCCGTTGAGCGCGGGGTGACCTTTTTTGACACCGCCGAAGTCTACGGCCCTTACCTCAATGAAGAGGTGGTCGGCGAAGCGCTGAAGCCGTTTCGCGACCGCGTAGTCATTGCCACCAAGTTTGGCTTTACCTTCGGTGATGACAACAAGCAGCAGATTTTAAACAGCCGCCCGGAGCATATCCGTAAAGCGGTAGAAGGTTCGCTTAAGCGCTTAAAAACCGACGTTATCGACTTACTCTATCAGCACCGCGTTGACCCGGATGTCCCGATTGAGGACGTTGCAGGCGTGGTTAAAGACCTGATTGCCGAGGGTAAGGTGAAACATTTTGGTCTTTCCGAAGCCGGGGCGCAGACCATTCGCCGCGCGCATGCGGTACAGCCCGTTACTGCACTGCAAAGCGAATACTCTATGTGGTGGCGTGAACCGGAGCGAGAAATCATCCCGCTGCTCGAAGAGCTGGGGATCGGTTTTGTGCCATTCAGCCCGCTGGGCAAAGGTTTTCTGACCGGGGCCATTACCACCGACACCGCCTTTGGCAGCGATGATTTCCGCAGCAAAGTGCCGCGCTTCCAGGCGGAAGCCCGCGAGGCTAACGCGCAACTGCTGACCGTACTGGCAGACCTGGCCGCCGAGCGCGGGATCACCCCCGCACAAATTGCGCTCGCCTGGCTGCTGGCACAAAAACCGTGGATAGCTCCCATTCCGGGTACCACCAAGCTGCACCGGCTGGAGGAAAACCTGGGGGCGGCAGAAATTGTGCTAACGGCCAGCGATCTGCAAAAAATTACCCTGGCGCTGGATGCGATTAAGATTGTGGGCGATCGTTATCCTGCATCCATTCAGGCGCGCGTCGGACGATAAAAATGACAATGGCCTGTGACTTTGACAGGCCATTTTTTCACGTGTTAACCGTCGCTGCCTTACTGCTTGAATAGATAAAATAGAGCGCAATGCCTAAACAAACCACCGCCCCCAAACGGGTATAGGTGAAGTGGATAGACGCGTTGCCCAGCCAACCAAAGTGGTCAATCAGCATGCTCATAGCCAGTTGACCGAAAATAACCGCCACCGTGGCGATGCCGGTACCAATTCGCTGTACCGCCACGACCATAATCACGATGTACGGGACGCCGAGCATCGCCCCCATCAGCTGCCATTTTGGCACGTCCAGTAACGTTACCGTCTGCACCGGTTCGAAATAGAAAATCAGCAGCGCCGTCACTAACGCACCCACCGAGAAGGTCAGGAATGCACTTTTCAATACCCCCACCTGGCTACCAAGCCGACCGTTGATTGCCGCCTGAACGCTCAGCGTCGCACCACCCAATACCGCCAATAGCATCATGATAACTATCATTATTTACCCTCTTGCCACCAGCAGCAGCGCCGCCAGAATAAAGCCCAACGCGTACAGACGCTGTACGTTGATTTTACGGTGCGGCGTGCCAAACAGGCCGTAATGGTCAATCAGCAGACTTTTGAAAACCTGCCCCGCTAGTACGCCAATCATCGTCATCGCCACGCCAATAATCGGTGCCGCCACCGTGAGGATCACCACGTAGATAGGCCCGAGCACCCCACCCAATAACGTCCAGCCCGGCTGGGAAAAAAATGAGGGCCCCGAGCGCGGGCTGAAAAACAGCATCAGTAAAAACGTCAGTACCGCACCGACGCCGAAGATGCTGAACGTCGCCCATAAATCACCCACTTCCCCGCCGAGCGGACCCAGAATCCCGGCTTCAACCGACAGCCCCATACCACCGGCTATCACCAGCGCAATCAGTAACAGTTGCATCACTACCCCCCATCGTTAAGGCGGATGAAGATAGTCGATTTTGATTGCGCTAAAAATGGTATAAGTGAAGAAACACTTTTTCAGGATTTGCATTAATGTTCGATCTCAGCGCAGTGAGTATCCGCACCCTGCTGTTCTTTATTGCGGTGTACGATGCGCAAAGTTTTTCCGTTGTCGCCCGCAAAGAAGGGGTCTCAGCATCGATGATTTCGCGCACCATGCAGCAGTTTGAAGAAGCTATCGGTCAGCAGCTGTTTTATCGCAATACGCGTTCGGTTATCCCAACAGAAGCCGCTCGGCAGCTCATTGAACATGTCCGTACCATTGCCGATGAGCTTGAGCAAGCGAAAGAAACGCTGCAAAGCCGCGCCGCCTCACCGTCTGGCATGGTGCGTATCAACGCGCCGGTCTTTTTTGGCCAGCGACACATCGCCCCCGCCCTTGTCGGGCTCGCCGAGCGCTACCCGACGTTGCAGGTTGAGCTGACGTTAACCGATGATTTTGTCGACCCGCACCGGGAGGCTACCGACGTCATTTTTCGTATTGGCGCCCTGACCGACTCGGCGTTTCACGCCCGGGTGTTTGGCAACCAGCATTACCATCTGGCCGCCTCGCCTGCCTATCTGCGCCAGCACGGCGCGCCGCAATCACCGGGTGATATCCAGCAGCATGCGTGTCTGGTTTATAAAGGTTCATCGGGCCCTAACCGCTGGCTGCTGAAGCAAGGTGAAGCACCGTGGGTTCACTACCCGCTATTGCCGAAGCTGGTTTCCAATAACGCCGACGCGCTGCTGTCTGCCGCACTCGGGGGTATGGGGCTGGTGCTGTTTCCTGACTGGCTTATCGGTGACTGCCTGAAAAATGGCACGCTGGTTAAGCTGTTAGCGGGTTTTGATGCGGCGATTCATACCGAAACGCAGCAGATTGCGGCACTCTATCCGAACGCTCGCCACCCGCCGCTGAACGTGCGGGCGGTGATTGATTATTATGTGGAAAGATTTGGCACCCCGCCGTATTGGCAGGTGAAGTAGATAGCCCGGCGTTGCTGCACGCGGCCGGGCTACCGTGAGGAAAAACGAATTACAGCAGCGCTCTCGCCTTTTCCAGCACATTATCAACGGTGAAGCCGAACTCTTTGAACAGCAGATCCGCTGGCGCAGACTCACCGAAGGTGGTCATGCCAACGATAGCACCGTTCAGGCCCACGTATTTGAACCAATAGTCTGCGATGCCCGCTTCGATTGCCACGCGTGCAGAGACCGCTTTCGGCAGTACAGATTCGCGGTAAGCCGCATCCTGTTTGTCGAAGGCGTCGGTGGACGGCATGGAA
>NZ_JMPL01000066.1 GCF_000735365.1 Kluyvera ascorbata ATCC 33433
CAAGTTTACTCGATGAAGAGTAAAGACGGACGCGGGGTGGAGCAGCCTGGTAGCTCGTCGGGCTCATAACCCGAAGGTCGTCGGTTCAAATCCGGCCCCCGCAACCAATTAAAATGACACCCATGTGGGTGTTTTTTTTTGCCTGTCGTTCAGCTCTCGCTGATAATCTACGCCACCCTTTCGAATGGCGCATACCCGCAAACTACGCTTCTTTATGCTCGCGCATAATCGTATAAATCTTTTCGATATCAATATGCTGGCGCATTGACGCCGCCAGAATATCAAACTGCTGCGTCTTATAGCGCGCATAGTGAAAATCACCGTCCAACGCCGCCAATCCTTTACGCTCACGCAGGCCGTTGACCAGCGTACGGGTAAATTCATCGCTATCAAACAGGCCGTGAAGATAGGTGCCCAAAACCAGCCCGTCCTCACTGACCGCGCCATCCGCGCTGTACTGGCCGTTTTTACATAGCTGCATCAGCGCACGACCGTCGTCTGACGGCGTGGTTTCACCCATATGAATTTCATAGCCGCGCAGCGGCAGACCAGAGACCGGCGCCAGCCAGCCCGGTAGCGCATCGCCGAGCGTCGCGGTGGCCTGCGTGGTGGTTTTCGTCGGCGCAAAGCGCGTCACCACGTTCAGCAGCCCTAAACCGGGCAGCGTGCCCAGCCCCGACTCCACGTCATCGATGAGCGTATCACCCAACATTTGATAGCCGCCGCAGATACCCAGCACCGGCACGCCCTGACGCTGCGCCAGTAAAATCCCGTGCGCCAGCCCGCTATCCTGCAACCACAGCAAGTCGCCGAGCGTATTTTTACTGCCGGGCAGGATAATCAGGTCAGCGCCGGACAAATCTTCCGCATGCCGGATATAGCGCACTCGCACATCCGGCTGCGCCGCCAGCGCGTTGAAGTCGGTAAAGTTAGAGATATGCGGCAGCTGCACCACCGCCACGTCAATCTCGTAGGCCCCCGCGTGGCGGTATTTGCCCTTTTGCAGCGCCACGCCGTCTTCATCTTCCAGGTCAACTTCCAGCCACGGCATCACGCCCAGCACCGGCACATGAGTCAGCGCTTCAATCTGTTCAATACCAGAGCGCAGCAACGCCACGTCGCCGCGAAACTTATTGATAATCACCCCTTTCACCCGCGCCCGCTCATGCTCGTGCAGCAGCGCTAGAGTGCCGTAGATAGCGGCAAACACGCCGCCACGATCGATATCGGCCACCAGAATCACCGGACACTGTGCCATCTCGGCCATGCCCATATTGACGATATCGCGGTCGCGCAGGTTAATCTCCGCCGGGCTGCCCGCCCCTTCCAGCACCAGCACGTCAAACTCGCTCGCCAGGCTCTGGTAGACCGCCATGATCTGCTCGCGCAGGCGAGGCTTGTAGTCGTGATAGCTGACGGCATCCATGCTGGTTGCCACCTCACCCATCAGCACTATCTGCGCTTTGCGGTCGCTGGTTGGCTTAAGCAGAATCGGGTTCATCCGCACGTCCGGCGCAATGCCCGCCGCTTCGGCCTGGAAAATCTGCGCGCGGCCCATCTCTTTGCCGTCCGGCGTAATGCCGGAATTGAGCGCCATATTCTGCGATTTAAACGGCGCGGTGCGCAGGCCATCCTGATAGAAAATGCGGCACAGCCCCGCCACCAGCATACTTTTGCCAACATCAGAGGCGGTGCCTTGCAGCATTATGGCCTGGGTCATCGATTTCCTCGTTCACGCATCTGACGGAAAAACTCCGTCTCAGTTTTACACAGCGGCAGCCCCAGCTCCGCATGCAGCTTCACCAGCCACGGTTGGCTCAGCCCCGCTTGTTCAATCAGCTCGGTACGGGCAAACACCTCGCCCGGCTCGCCCTCAGCCAGCACTTCGCCGTGGCGCAGCACGTATACCGCGTCGCTAACTTCATAAATTAAATCAATATCGTGGCTGGAAATCACCACATGATTTCCCTGCGCCACGATGCGTTTGATGATATCAATCATCTGCGCGCGCCCGGACGGGTCCAGCCCGGCGGTCGGTTCATCCAGCAGCAGGTAGCGCGCCTGTAATACCAGCGCACCGGCAATCGCCACCCGCTTTTTCTGCCCGTGGCTCAGGCACTGAATCGGCTGCTGACGGAAGTGCTGGGCATCAACCAGCGTCAGCGCGTCGTCTACCCGGCGGGCAATTTCCGCTTCCGGAACGCCCAGATTACGCAGACTAAAGGCGATATCGCTATCAATATCGGTGTAGAAAATCTGCTGCTCCGGGTCCTGGAATACGGTCGACACCTGCTGGCGCAGCGCCAGCAGCCCGCGCTTACTGTAGTCCAGCGGTTTGCCCTGCCACAGCACCGCGCCCTGCTGAGGGCGCAGCAGCCCGCTGAGGTTCATAAACAGCGTCGATTTTCCGCAGCCGTTCGCCCCAACGAGGCCGGTGACGGCCTGGCGCGAGAAGTCCAGCGTCAGCCCTTTAAGCGTCGGTTCCTGCTGGTAGCGAAACCAGAGGTCAGTGGTAGCCAGCATGGCGTTCCTTAGAGGTGAAAATCACCCTGATACAGTTTGATATCCAGTACGGTACTCATCTGCTGATAGCGGAGTAAAACGCGCGTAAACAGCAGGCTGACCAGCATCGCCAGCGAGCAGTAGCCCAGACGGACGTTGCGATAACCAAAGCGCAGCGTCTGCGCCCGGTGGATCGCCATCGCCTCGTCCAGCAGGATAAAGATAAAGCGCCAGGTCAGCAGGATCTGCTCGATCAGCAGGCGCGGCACCCGTCCGCGTTTGAGCAGCACGATAAGCTGCGGAAACGGCAGATTCAACACCAGCCAGAAGGTCGCGGACAATGCGGCCAGGCTGCGCCAGAAGGTCGCGTTGGCTGTCGCAAGCCCGGCGGCGGTGACGCCGAGCGAGAACGAACCCAGCGGCACGCTCACCAGCAGCGTGTGCGGGTCGCGGCTGAAGCTAAAAACAATCGTCACCACGCCCACCAGCAGAAAGCCCAGCGGCAGCGCCATCCAGCGAAGCCAGCGCCATAGAGAGATACGCAGCAGCCAGCAGGTAAAACCCGCCGTCAGCGCCATCAACAGCGCCTGCCCGAGCGGCGGCAGGCTAAAGGCCAGCACCATCATCAGCAGCCAGAGCAGAAACTTTCGCTCTGGCTGCACGTGAAACCAGCGGCTTTGGTAACTCAGCCTATCAAGCCCGGTCATCATGGCGCTGGCGGCCCTTGTAGTAGCCGAGAATGTAGAAAATCACCGCCGCGCCGAGGGAGCCCTGCAGGGTAAACAGCAGGCTTTCAATTTCACCGCTTGCCGGTTCATAGAGCGGCTGGAACCACGGTTTGTAGCCTGGATCAACGGCGGTAATTACGCCTTCAGCCTGATCGTCAGAACCACCGTATTCGCCGCCATGGTTGATAAAGAACGGCAGGATAACCAGCGCAATCACCATCGCCAGCAGGATTAATGTCTTTTTCATCTTAGCGCCCCTCAGTGGCGATCAGCTGTCGCTTGGTTAACTGGTCGTAGATCATCACCGTCAGCAAGCCTTCGGCAATGGCGATAGGAACCTGAGTCAGGCAGAAGATCCCCATAAATTTCAGGCTCGATCCCACAAAGCCCGCCTGCGGATCCGGGAAGGCCACGCCCAACTGGAGAGAGGTGACAAAGTAGGTCGCCAGGTCCGCCAGCATGGCGCACAGGAACACCGACACATCGCGGCGGAACCCGGCCTTACAGGCCATCTTCCACACCAGATAGCCGACGATTGGCCCAATTACCGCCATCGACATGCCGTTAGCGCCAAGCGTCGTCAGGCCACCGTGAGCCAGCAGCAGCGCCTGGAACAGCAGCACGATAGCGCCGAGAATAGCCACCACGCCCGGCCCAAACAGGATAACCGCCAGCCCCACGCCGGTCGGGTGCGAGCAGCTCCCGGTGACGGACGGGATTTTCAGCGCCGAGAGCACGAAAATAAACGCCCCGCACAGCGCCAGCAGCACCTTCTGGTTACTGTCTTCCTGCACGATGCGGCGCAGGCGAACCAGCCCGTACCACAGGCACGGCAGAAACAGCAGCCACCAGGCCAGCGCCCACATCGGCGGCAGGAAGCCTTCCATAATATGCATCGCAAAGGCCTCTTGCGGCACCACCAGCAGCAGTATCGCCGCCGCTAATCCACTGAGCGATAACCGCTTCAGCTGTTGTTCCAGTTTCATTGTCCTTGTCCCCACTGTTTATTGACCAAAATGGTCGAAAAATAAGGTAATGGCAGGCCGTCATCGACCTCGCCTAAATGCCGCCAGCACTGCTCACCCGGCAGCGTTGCCTCGGCCATCAGCAGCGCGTTATCCAGCAGCCCTGCTTTTGCCAGCAGCGCTTTAATTCGCGGAAAACGACCATAGACTTTCATCAGCACCAGGCTGTCGTGCTGCGCCAGCGCGCGTTCAATCTCGTCTTCCGGCGCGGTGCAGGCGACCACCGCCAGCGACTGCTGCTCCATCGCCAGCGGCGTTTTGCTGCGCGCGGCAATGGCAGCGAACGAGGTCACGCCGGGCACAATCTCCAGCCACTCAGGGCTGCCGATGCGCTGGAGTAAAAAGACCCAGGTGCTGAACAGCATCGCGTCACCGAGGGTGATAAAGCCGACGTTTTTCCCGGCTTCCACTTCGCGCACCAGCGCCGCCGAAACGTCATCCCAGACGGCCTCTTTTTCGGCGCTGTCGGCGCTCATCGGGAAGTGGCAGCAGCGTACTTCGGTCTGTTCACCGAGGTATTCGCGCACGATAGAGAGCGCCAGGCTGTCGCCGCCTTTGCGTCCTGCCGGGGCGTAAAGAATATCCAGCGATCCCAGAATGCGCGCCGCACGAACGGTAATCAGGTCAGACGCGCCCGGCCCGGTGCTCAGGGCATACAGTTTTCCGCTCATGCTGCCTCCAGAGACTGCTGTAAATGCGCAACAAACATGGCGCGCACCACCGGGTTTTCGCCCAGCCCGCACAGCCACGGCGTGGCCGGAATGCCCGCGGCGTTAAACAGCGTCTTCCACGAGTCGTCTTCGTCGGAGGCCATATCGTTGATGGCGTGGTCGCCCGCCACCAGCATCAGCGGCATCAGGTGTACGGCGCTGACGCCCTCTTTGCTCATGCTCTCAATCAGCACCTCCACCTCCGGGTAGCTTTCCACCGCGCCGACCCGCGCCGGGAAGCGCTGGGCGGTCATCATATGGTCGAGGCAGGCGTAGGCAGCAAAGGCGTGGTGGCTGGCACCGTGGCCCATAAACACCACCTTTTCGTTGGCTTTCAGCGCGGGCATTTGTTGAGTGAGCGCCTCCATCAGACGCACGTAGTCATCGTGGCCGCTCAGCAGCGGCGTGCCGAGGGTCAGGCGTTTGAACAGCGGGCGCAGGCTCTGCACTTCGCGGGCAATTTTCTCGTACTCGTCGCCGTTGATGATGTGCAGCGACTGAACCGCCACATCGTCATAGCCGAGGTCAGCAAGCTTTTGCAGCGCCTCAAGCGGCGTATCGGTATCAATGCCGTCGCGGGCTTTCAGCTTGCGGATAATCATGCCCGAGGTAAAGGCGCGGAACAGGTCACGATCGGGGCAGCTGGCTGCCAGTTCGCGTTCACAGGCGACAATATTCTTCTCGCAGGTATCGTGGTAGCTGGTACCAAAGCTCACCACCAATAGGGCTTTTTTCATGCTTGATTCCTTTTGTCGTCGGCCAACCAGCGCGCTAAGCGCTCGGCAAAGGCGGACTGACTTTCCAGTAGTTCGTCGCCGGACACCAGCGGTGCCGGGCGGGTAATCACGATGCAGGGAAGTCCGGCATCCAGGCAGGGCTGAACCTTCTCCTGATAGCCGCCTTCCGCGCCGGAGGCTTTAGTCACCACCACGTCGGCGCGGCAGTGACGGTAAAACGCGGCGTTAAATTCCGCGCTGAACGGCGCGCAGAGGGCAAAAATCTCGCCCACGCCAAAGCCAAGGTCGGCGCACTGCTGCACCACGTTCGGCACCGGCAGCACGCGGGCCAGCAGCGTTTTTTCCGGCAGCCCGGCGCGCCACAGCGCCAGATCTTTGCTGCCGGTGGTCAGCAGCACGCGCTGGCCTAACGGTTTGATCCGTTCACAGGCTTCATCAATGCCGGTGACGTAGTGCAGCAGCGGGTGCGTCAGTTCATCCAGTTGGTCCGGGCGCTGGTAGCGGCTCAGCAGGACACCCGCTTGTGCACAGGCGTCCAGCACGTTGCGACTGACCGCTTCGGCATACGGGTGCGACGCATCAATCACCCAGCGCGTGTTGTGTTCACGAAGCCAGGCGACCATCTCTTCCCGCTCCAGACGACCGCAGCGCACCTGCCCCTGAATATCGCCCGCCAGCGCTTCGCCGGTGGGCGTCGCCACCGATACGGTGTATCGCACCTGCGCGGCATCAAGCTGTAGGCAAAGCGCTCGCGCATCGCTGGTGCCGCCGACCACCAGCACGTCACCGAAACTCACAGCACGTAGCCTCTAGGCGTGATCATCAGGCCGTCCTGCACATAGGTGGTTTTGTTGCCGACGATGACCAGGCTCGTCATATCCACCGGTTCAAAGTCCATCGAGCCGAGCGTAGTGAGCCATTTTTCCTGCTTTTTACGCCCCGCTGATTTCACTACGCCCACCGGCGTATCGGCACTTTTAACGGCGGAAAGCAGTTCAAAGGCGCGCGCCAGATGCCCTTCGCGGCCCCGGCTGCGCGGGTTGTAGAAGCAGATAACGAAGTCGGCTTCCCCGGCGGCGACAATACGTTTTTCAATCACCGGCCACGGGGTGAGCAGGTCGCTCAGGCTGATATGGCAGAAGTCGTGCATCAGCGGCGCGCCCAGCAGCGAGGCCGCAGCAATGCTGGCGGTCATGCCCGAGATCAGGCGCACTTCCACGTCCAGCTTCTGTTTGCTAACCAGCTCCAGCACCAGCCCCGCCATGCCGTAAATGCCCGCATCGCCGCTGCTAATCAGCGCCACGTTGTGCCCCGCCTGCGCCAGCTCAATCGCCGCCTGACAGCGTTCAATCTCTTTGCACATCCCGGTTTTGATCACCTGCTTATCGCCGGTAAAGGCCTTCACCAGGTGGGTATAGGTTTTGTAACCGACGACGATTTCCGCCGCCTGCAGCGCCTCAACGGCTTCCATGGTCATCATGGCCTGCGAGCCAGGGCCGATTCCAATTACGCTTAACATCTGTCAGTGACTCCCAAAGTGATGGTGACGCCCTGTTCACGCAGGGTCTCGCCTAATAGATTTCCGTTGCTCATCCGCCACGCCGACGGACCAGAAACGCTGCCCACCCCGACCGTTTGCTTCACAAACAGCGAGGAGGGAAAACGGTGTTCGTGTTCGCACAGGGCGGCCACGCTAAAAATTTCAAACGGCACATCGAGGTTGCTGGCGAGTTGAATCAGCCCCAGTTCATCCTGCTTCACCACGATGCTGCCGATGGCTTTCAGCGCCAGCGGGTCGAGGTGATGCGCGGCAAGCTGACGATGGAGCAGTTCGCTTATCAGCACGCAGGGCGTTCCGCGGCGACAACCGATGCCCGCCACAATGCGCCGTGGCACCAGCTTCCAGTGCGGCAATGGCAGCCCCGGCAGCGTATCGCGCAGGGTGATACACACCAGCGCGTCCAGTGGCGGGAGCGCGTTCAGGTCGGTTACGGTGATAAATCCGCGTCGGTCACAGCGGCTGACTTCATCCGTTAGCGACTCATCCCACCACAGCCCCACCCGCTGCTGGCTGACCAGCATCTGATTGACGGTTTTCACCGCCGAGCGGAAGTCGTGCATCCGCGCGTTGAGCTGACAGGCCAGCGTATCGAGCGCCGCCACGTCGTTAACGTCTGTGGCGGTGGTGATAACCGGGTCAACGCCGAGAATGCCCGCCAGATGTCGGGCGAGGTTGTTCGCCCCGCCGATATGCCCGGAGAGCAGGCTGATCACGTGTTGACCGCGTTCATCTATCACCACCACCGCCGGGTCGTGGAATTTATCCACCAGCAGCGGTGCGAGCGTGCGCACCGCAATCCCGGTTGCACCGATAAAAATCAGCGCCGTCTCGCGGTGAAACGCCTGGCCGACGCTGGCAGAAAAGCCACCTTCAAACGGCAGAAATCCCGGCTCTACCAGCCCTTCGCGGGTATAGCAGGTCATCGGCAGCGCGGCGCTAAGCCGTTTTGCCAACGCCACGCCGCCGGGGGTCAGACAGAACAGCGCAATGCGCTCAGGCTTTGCGGTATTCATGGCTAAAATCTGCGGCGTAAAGGCGCGAGTAGTGGTATTCCTCGCCGAGAAAATCCCCGACCAGGATCAGCGCCGTTTTACGGATATCGGCGTCGCGCACTTTATCGGCGATATCCAAAAGCGTGCCGCGTACGGTCTGGCTCTCGGGCCAGGTGGCTTTGTAAATCACCGCCACCGGCGTGGTCGCCGGGTAGCCGCCGTCAATCAGCCGCTCGGCGACTTTGTTGATCCGCTGCACGGAGAGGTAAATCGCCATTGAGGTGCGATGCTGGGCAAAGGATTCCAGCTGTTCGCGCTCTGGCACCGGCGTACGCCCTTCCAGGCGAGTGATGATGAGGCTCTGCGATACTTCCGGTACCGTGTACTCGACGCCCAGCTCCGCCGCCGCGCCGAGAAACGCGCTGACGCCCGGTACTACCTGCCAGTCAATGCCGCGACGGGTCAGTTCTTCGCCCTGCTCGCGCACCGAGCCGTACAGCGACACGTCGCCGGTTTGCAGGCGCACCACCGTTTTTCCAGCCTTTACGCCCGCTTCCATCAGGTCGAGGATTTGCTCAAGATGCAGCTCGGCGCTGTCGTGGCACTCGGCTTCCGCCGGACAGTAGCTCAGCAGTTCGGGGTTTATCAGCGAACCGGCGTAAATCACCACCTGCGCCTGTTGCAGCAGGCGGTAGCCTTTCAGGGTGATAAGCTCGCGGTCGCCGGGACCGGCGCCCACAAACCAGACGCTGCGGGGGTCAAAGGCTTCAGCCATGATGTTCTTCCTTCTGGCAGGCGATAACAAAAACGGGATTATTCGGTTTGAAGTAGTGGCCGCTGCCGAGCGCGGTCATTGCGGAAACGCTCAATTGCTGGCAGTCCACCGTCGTGACGTTGGTCTGGCGCAGATGCTCCAGCGCCTCATGCAGGTTCTCCTGCAAAATAAAGGTCATCACCAGCCGTCCGCCGGGGCGAAGATGGTGCAACGACCAGTCAATCAGCGCCCGCAGATGGCCGCCGCTGCCGCCCATAAAGATGGCGTCGGCGGGCTCGACGATAACGTCAGGCGCTTCGGCTGCGACCACGTTGATATTGCCGCAGGCAAAGCGCTGGCAGTTTTCCGCCAGCAGGCGCAGCGCCGCCGGGTTGCGCTCAACGGCGGTAACGGCAAGCGTCGGGTTTTGCAGCGCCGCCTCAATAGAGACGCTGCCGGTTCCGGCCCCGATATCAATCAGGTGGCTGGCCCGATGCAGCTCCAGCTTCGACAGCGCCAGCGCGCGCACCGCCTCTTTGGTCATCGGCACTTTTTCGCCGCGTAAAAACAGCTCATCTTTCATCGAGGATCACCACCGTGTTCATCTCATAGTCGCTCTCCACGGCGCTAACCGGCAGCCAGTGGATGCGTTCGTTGTCCTGCGCCAGGTTTTCGCCAATCACCATCCAGCAGTGTCCCTTACCGCGCACCACCAGTTCGGCGGCGATGGCTTTCGGGCCGCAGCGTTTGTCTGTGACCATCGCCGCCTTGCGGTGGCTCGCCAGCATGTCGAAATCCACCTCGCGCCCGTGGCTGCTGGTCAGCCACATGTCGTTCATATCAATGCCCGCCTGCGCGCACAGGTATTGCACGGCGCTGACGCCGGGGATCACCCGCACGTTTTCACGGCCAAAATGGGCGATAAGCCGCGTGCCGATGCCGTAGAACAGCGGGTCGCCGGAGGCCAGCACCACCACGTTTTGTGCCTGTCGCGCCTCAATCCACGCCAGCACCTGGGGAATATTGGCGCCCAGCGGGCAGCGTTCACCGCCAAACTCCGGAAACTGCGCCAGATGGCGTACGCCGCCGACCAGCGCATCGGCTTGTTTCACTGCCTCCACGGCCAGCGGCGTCATCAGCTGTACGCCCGCCGGGCCCATTCCGACAACGGTTAACATTGCATGTCCTTGACGATCTCGTTGACCGGGCGGTTGCTGCCGAGGATCTGGTTATCAAAGGCGAACATGATGGCATCGCAGATGGGCGGATTTTGCGTGAAGCGCAGCCGCTCCAGCACGCGCTGGCAGATGCGCTCGGCCAGGTGGTTGTAGATCTTCTGGAAGCCGTAAGCGTCAATATGTTCCATTGCCGCTTCCGTGGTGTCGCACTCGCTCACCAGAGTGAGCAGTTCAAGGGGCGCGCCGAGCAGCGCCAGATGGGCTACCAGCGTCTCCATGCGCCCGTCGGCGATATGGCTGTGGGTGTGGAAAATCCCGGCGGCGATTTTGACTAGCTTGCCGGGGTGGCCAATCAACACAATCTGGCGAAAGCCAAGGCGCACCGACTCTTCAATCATGTAGCCGACGAAGTTGCTCATGGTGACCACCACCTGCGAGTCAATGCCCATCTGCTCGCGTACGAAGCGCTCTCCGTGGTTGCCCGGTACCAGCACCACGCGCTCCAACCCGGCGGCACGTTTCATCTCCAGTTCCAACGCCAGCGATCGTTTCCAGCTCTCTTCCGACATCGGCGTCACGATGCCGGTGGTGCCAATAATCGAAATGCCGCCCAGAATGCCCAGCCGCGCGTTATAGGTTTTCTTCGCTCGCTCTTCGCCCTCTGGGGCAAAAATCTCCACCTCTGCGCCGCGCGCCGGGCCGATGGCTTCACGAACGGTGGTTTCAATGGTGTGTCGCGGGGTACGATTAATCGCCGCGCTGCCGATGGGCAACCCGATGCCTTTGCGGGTAACGGTGCCAACACCTTCGCCGCCGCGCAGGGTAATCTCGCCGCTGTCATTGACGGTGACGCGGGCAAAAATCAGCATCCCGTGGGTGGCGTCGATATCATCGCCACCGTCTTTGCGGATGGCGGCAATACCCTGCTGGCCTTCGACGTGCGGGGATTCGACATTCAGGTTCAACGTCACGCCCGACGGCGTGACAATCGAGACCTGGTGAATCAGGTGCTGGCGCATCACCATCAGCGCGGCGACTTTCGCCGCCGCCGTGGCGCTGGAGCCGGTGGTGTAGCCTTTGCGCAGCGCTTTGCCGTTATGCCACACCGGGGCGTCGAAGTCGGGTTCGCTCATCGCGCCCCCTGCAGATGGTAGAGAATGGCGTTGACGATCGCCGCCGCGACGTTGCTGCCGCCTTTACGTCCCAGCGCGGCAATGCCCGGCAGGCTGCTTTTACTCAGCGCCTCTTTGGATTCTGCCGCGCCGACGAACCCGACCGGCACGCCAATCACCCCGCCGACCTCCAGCGCTTTATGCTCCATCAGGCGGAACAGCGCGGTTGGCGCATTGCCGAAGACGAACACTTTGTCGCCCTCTTCTTTGGCGGCAATGTCCACCGCCGCCATCGAGCGGGTAATGCCCTGCGCTTTGGCCTCGCGCACCACGCGCGGGTCGCTGATGTAGCAGCGGCACTCGCCGCCGAGGGTGGCCAGCAGGTTTTTGTTGATACCGGAAAGCGCCATGGTGGTGTCGGTGTAGAGCGTGCACGGGCGGCTCAGCGCCTCACACAGGCGGGTTAATGCATCCGGCGAGAACCACAAAATATCCAGCCACTCGAAGTCGGCGGTGGTATGGATTACCCGTTTGATAATCGCTTCGTGCAGTGGGCTTGCGAAGCGATACTCCGGGCGCGTTTGCGCGATAATCTCGCTGATAATCTCGAAGCTTTTGCTCTCAATCGCTTGCGGTTGCTGGATATAGTTCATGCAGTGCTCCTCAGGCCGCGCCGATAAGCCAGAACCTGACCGCCATAAACAGCAGCAGGGCCAGCGTTGACGCTACCCACATCAGTCGAATCGTTCGGGAAATATCATCGATGGCAATCGGGCGATGCGCGTCGCCAATCCACGGCTTGTTCACCCGCTCGCCAAAATAGTCGTTAGGGCCGCCAAGATGGATGCCCAGCGCGCCGGCGACGGTCGCTTCAGACCAGGCGCAGTTGGGGCTGCTGTGGTTTTTACGATCGCGCCAGCCGATACGCAGTGCGCGCGCGCCGTTATCGCGGCAGATAAAGGCGGCAAGGCCAATCAGCAGCCAGCTCAGACGAGCGGGAATGAAGTTCGCCACGTCGTCGAGGCGCGCGCTGACCATGCCAATTGCCCGGTATTTTTCGTGCTTGTAGCCCACCATCGAGTCGAGGGTGTTCACCGCTTTGTAGGCCATCGCCAGCGGCGCGCCGCCGAGCAACAGGAAGAAGAGCGGCGCGATAATGCCGTCAACGGTGTTTTCCGCCACCGTCTCCACCACCGCGCGGTTGATCTGTTCCGGCTGTAGCTGTGAGGTATCGCGCCCGACAATCCACGATAGCTTGATACGGCTTTCGGCAAGGTCGCCTGCCCGCAGCGGACGTTCGACCGCCTGCGCCGACTGCGCCAGGCAGCGCCCGGCCAGCACCGTGAAAATCATCCACACCTCAACGCCAAAACCCAGCCACGGATGTACGCTCGCGGCGAGGTGCAACACGCCCCAGGCAACGGCGTAAGTTAGCCCCACGACCGCCAGCCACATCACCCCGCCGCCAACACGCAGCGCAAGGTCGGAATGGCACACCCTGCGCACCGCGCGCTGCACGGCGTTAATCAGGTTGCCTATCCAGCGCACCGGATGCGGCCAGCTGTGCGGGTCGCCGATGATGAAATCAAGCACCCAGGCCAGGCACCAGGCCAGCAGCGTCATTGGGCGCTCCTTGCGGCGGCAAACCAGTGGTTCAGCATCGACGGGTTCTGAGCAAAGTGGAGGTGCAGGTAGCTGGCAAAGGTATTCCCGTGCTGCCAGCCACCGGTCCACTGCTGGAGCACCGCGCCGTCGCGGGTTTTACGACACGCCATCACTGCGGGGAGCTGGGCGGTAAAATCGGAGTAGTGGAATTCGTGGCCGCGCAGCACTTCGCCGGGGGCAGCGAGCAACGTTGGCTGCTGCGCCTGCGCTTCGCAGTAGCCAAAGCGGGTCAGCCGGGATCCCATTTTGCTGTGGCCGGGCAGAATATCGGCCATCGCGTAGGTATCACCGTTCTTATCTTCCAGCGTGGTGCCAAGGTACATCAGGCCGCCGCATTCGGCGTAAATCGCCACGCCGCGCTCGTGCGCCGCGCGCAGCTGCGTCAGCATTGGCTGGTTATCTGCGAGGGCACGGGCGTGCAGTTCCGGGTAACCGCCGCCGAGCCAGATCATCTGGCAGTCGGGGAGCGCCTCGTCATGCAGCGGGCTAAAGCGCACAATCTTCACGCCAGCACGCACCAGCAGTGCCAGATTGTCCGGGTAGTAGAAGTTGAAAGCTTCATCGTCGGCGAGCGCCAGGGTCAACCCGTCTCCGCAAAGCGGTTCCTGCGGCCACTGACCGGCGGGCAGCGCATGAAGTTCAGTGAGTTCTAGTAACCTGCCGATATCCAGCGTGTGCGAAAGCGTTGCCGCAAAATCCTGCCACGGTTGCTTATCAATCGCGGATTCACGGGCGGTCACCAGCCCCAGATGACGTTCGGGCAGCGCCACGCCTTCCGCACGCGACACGTAGCCCAGCACCGGCAGCGCGCAGTAGCGTTCAATGGCGCTTTTCAGTAGCTGGAAATGGCTCTCGCTGTTGACGCGGTTAACGATAACGCCCGCGATATTGAGGCTCGGGTCGAAGTGCTGAAAGCCCATTACCGTGGCGGCAATGGAGGTGGATACCGCTTTGCCATCGACTAGCAAAATCACCGGGCAGCCTAGCTGTTTGGCCATCGCGGCGCTGCTGCAATAGTCAGGGTCGGTGCCGTAGCCGTCATAGAGGCCCATCACGCCTTCAATGACGGCGATATCGGCCTGCTGCATATGTTCGCTGAACAGCGCATTGAGGATGGAGGTGGGTAGCATGAACGCATCGAGGTTGCGGGAGGCAACGCCGCACAGCGCGGTATGCCAGCCGGTATCGAGGTAGTCCGGCCCCACTTTATAGGGCTGCACCCGCAGACCGCGCTGCTGAAGCAGCGTCAACAGGCCGAGCGTTACCGTGGTTTTACCACAGCCGCTACCGGTGCCGGCGAGAACGAATGCATGCTGTCTGGCTGCCATACCCTGACCCTATTCAGGGTGGAACTTGGGTATAGCCGTGCGTGCGCCCAGTCCGGAGACTGTGCGACTCAAAGCAACCCGCTTCCCACCGAAGCTGTTGAAATAAATCAACAGGCAGGTCTTCTGGCTCAGCGTCATCCTCACCCGGCCTTCCCGATCGGTCGATCAGTGGTCAATACGGGGTCGTCAGCATTACAGCAGCGGGGGCTGCGGAGGATTTACACCTCCTTCCCTAGCATATTATCGATGCCAAACCTGTTGATTGCAGATTTATGCCGACGCGATGGCCCACATAAAATAAAAGCAGGTTACTCTAGCGCCCCGGTAAAATGATTTCGTTGCGCTGTGACAATACCGGTATATTTATTTACGGTAGTGATATTTTGAAACACAAGGCAAGGGAAATCATGAGCGTTGCGCGCTGTCCAGGCTCCTGCGGAGAGCTGATTCAGGGCTGGATTCTAGGCAGTGAAAAGCTGGTCTCCTGCCCAATAGACTGGTACAGCACGGTGGAAGTCCGTCGGGGAACGCCGCGCCTTGATGAGCGCCCGCTTACGCGCCGCATGGTGGATACGCTGCTGGCTCATTGGGATTATCCCCTCGCGATGAGCCAGACGCTGCGCATTGAAGTGGACTCGACGCTACCGATCGCCAAAGGGATGGCAAGCAGCACCGCCGACCTTGCCGCCACGGCGCTCGCCACCGCAATGCATTTGGGGCATTCACTGAGTGAATCTGAACTCGCCGCGCTTTGTGTCTCCCTTGAGCCAACGGACAGCACCCTGTTCCGCTCGCTAACGCTGTTCGACCACCTTCATGCCCGCACGCAGATTGCCTGTGCGCCCGCACCTGAGTTTGATCTGCTGGTGCTGGAAAGCCCGCGCGTTCTGCGAACCGCCGACTACCATCGCCAGCCCCGCGAAGCCGCGCTCAGGACTCACGCCAGCACGCTGGCGCAAGCGTGGGAAAACCTACAGACGGCCTGCGAAAGCAACAGCGCTAGCCTGCTGGGAGAAGCCGCGACGCTCAGCGCCGTCGCCAGCCAGACGCTGCTGCCAAAGCCGGGCTTTGACACGCTGCTGACGCTGGTTGAAAGCTGTGGGTTATACGGTCTGAACGTCGCGCACAGCGGCAGCGTGGTCGGGCTGATGCTCGACCGGCGTCGTCATGATGTGGAGTATGTGAAATGGTCGCTGGCGCAATGCGGGCTCTCCGAACGCTGGCCGCAGCAGCACCTGCTAAAAGCGGTGACCGGCGGGGTTCAGCCCAGCACCTGATGCAGCGCGTCCAGCAACTGCTGATTTTCCGCCGTGCCGCGAATCGCCACGCGGAAATAGCGCTCGTCCAGCCCCGGATAATTGGCACAGCTGCGGATTAAAATCTGCCGTTGCAGCAGCGCATATTGCAACTCAACCTCCGCGCGTTCACAGCGCAGAAACAGATAGTTAGCCCTGCCCGGATAGATCTTCAACCCCGGCATATTCTCCAGCGCGCGATAAAACCGTGTCCCTTCCTCATCAAGCCATCGCCATGTGCGCTGCTGATACTCATGGTCGTTCAGCACGATTTCCCCGGCCAGCGCCGCAAAAGCGTTGATAGACCACGGCATCTGATGCTTTCGCAGCCGCGCCACCGCCTGCGCGTCGCCGTTGAGCAAATACCCCAGACGCAAACCGGGAATAGCATAAAACTTGGTCAGCGAGCGCAGCACCCAGATATGTGGGTTTTGCGCGAGCAGCGGAATAAACCCCTGTTCACCAGGAATAAAATCGAGAAAGGCTTCGTCGAGGATAAGCTGAATATTCAGCGCGTTGCAGCGTTCGGCCACCGCCAGCAGCAGCGCGCGTTCCGGCAGCAGCCCGGTCGGGTTGTTTGGCGTGCAGAGAAACAGGCAGTCCAGCTCAGGGGTTAGCGCATCAAGCAGGCGGGAGGTGAGCTGCCAGCCGTCCGCTTCGCGAAGTGCAAAGGTTGCAATCTCGCAATCGATGGTTTCCAGCGCCCGGCGATATTCAGCAAAGCCCGGAGCCACCACCATCGCCCGCTTAGGCTTCAGGCCGTGGACGAGGGTAAAAATCGACTCAGTTTCACCGTTACCCGCCAGGCACCACGCCGCAGGCACGCCGTGATGCGCCGCCAGCGCCTGATGCAGCTGCTGGTAGTCAACGTCCGGGTAGCGCTCCGCGCAAGAGAGCTGGGCAACAATAGCCTGCTTCAGGGTATCGGGCATGCCCAGCGGATTGATGTTCGCACTGAAGTCCAGCAGTTGGTCGGCGGTCAGGCCCATCAGCGCCGCCGCTTCGCGCGTGTTGCCGCCGTGGGCGCTTTTCAGCCGTGACATCGCCGATTACCCGCGCCGCGCCAGCGTCGCGCCGTCGGCAAAGTAGGCTTTGATCCCGGCGAGAATAGATTCAGCCACTTCCTGCTGGAAAGTCGCAGTCTTGAGCTTGCGCTCCTCTTCAACGTTACTGATAAACGCCGTTTCGACTAGGATCGACGGAATATCCGGTGCTTTCAGCACCGCAAATCCGGCCTGCTCCACCTGGTTTTTATGCAGGTCGTTCACCTGCCCCAGCTTTTTCAACACCGCTTTACCAAACTTCAGGCTGTCAGCGATGGTCAGCGACTGCACCATATCGAACATGGTGTGGTCGACGTAGCGGTCGCCGCTCTTGCTCACACCACCGATTAAGTCCGAGGCGTTCTGGGTTTGAGCAAGGTATTTTGCCGCGGTACTGGTGGCCCCTTTGGTCGACAGGGCAAACACCGATGAGCCGCTCGGCTGGCGGCTGGTAAACGCATCCGCATGAATAGAGACAAACAGGTCGGCACGC
The DNA here is from genome assembly GCF_000735365.1 of Kluyvera ascorbata ATCC 33433. Lineage (GTDB taxonomy): Bacteria > Pseudomonadota > Gammaproteobacteria > Enterobacterales > Enterobacteriaceae > Kluyvera > Kluyvera ascorbata. The sequence goes on from NZ_JMPL01000066.1 coordinate 17,124, forward strand.
TGCTTCTGGGCTTTCGCCACGCGCACCTTCAGCGGAATAAAGATATCTTCGTTGCGCGTCATGTAGGCTTTCATGTTGCCTTCTTTTTCAATCAGCGCGCGCAGGCGACGGGCAATTTGCAGCACCACGTCTTTCTCCCGCGTTTTGTATTTACCCACCGCGCCGGAGTCTTCGCCGCCGTGGCCGGGGTCAAGCATGATAACAATTGGACGGTCGCGCCCGGCTTTGCCAGGCTGCGGGCCGCTTTGCGACGGCGGTACCTGCTTTTCCAGGTCGCCTTTGTTGTAGTCTTCCAGCAGCGCCAGCAGCGGGTCCTGCTGCTCTTTACTGCTGGCAGGATAGAGATCCATCACCAGACGTTCTTTAAACTCTGCCACCGGTGCAAGGGCAAACAGCTGCGGCTTCACGTCCTGCTTCAGCTCAAACACCATACGCACCGTTTGCGGATCGAACTGCCCTACGCGCGCAGATTTAATGAAAGGGTCGTCGCTGCGGATCTGCGCGCCCATGCCTTTCAGCACCGAGTTCAGGTTCACCCCCTCGAGGTCAACCACCAGGCGATCAGGATTGCTCAACGCAAACTGTCGATACTTGAGCTCACGGCTGGACTCCACCGTCACGCGCGTGTAGCTGGACGCAGGCCATATGCGCACCGCCACCACCTGACTGACGGCAGCTAACCCGACCTGACTCACGCTTAACAACCACATGGCACCGGCACCTTGTAGCAGGCGACGACGGCTCAAAGACTGACTTCCCGACATGCTCCATCCCAGGCAAAAAAGTAACCCAACTTATACTCTATGGATTTCGAGTGGCAGGAAGGCGGCAAGTGCGCGAATCCCGATGAGCTTACTTTAGTAAGTGATTCGGGTGAGTAAACGCAGCCAACGCACCTGCCACTTGAAAGACGACGAGTATACGCATAATACGATTGACCGGAAACTGTAACTAAAGCCGCATAAACTGTCATCTATAAAAGGGTAAACATTCGTTGAATCAGTGAAATTTGGCCGGAGTTTTTCCAATGTTTAAGCAAATTGTGGCTTGCGTTTCCGCTAAAAACAGAATAAAAATACACTAATTACGAATAATCATGCATTGAGGGTTGTGCCGTGGTGAAGGAACGTAGAACCGAACTGGTAGAGGGGTTTCGCCATACCGTCCCCTATATTAACGCCCACCGGGGGAAGACGTTTGTCATCATGCTTGGCGGCGAAGCCATTGAGCATGAAAACTTTTCCAGCATCGTCAACGATATTGGCCTGCTGCACAGTCTAGGCATTCGCCTGGTGTTGGTCTATGGCGCGCGCCCGCAAATCGACGCGAATCTGGCCGAGCATCACCATGAGCCAACCTACCACAAACATATTCGCGTGACGGATACGAAAACTCTGGAGCTGGTGAAGCAAGCCGCGGGCCTGCTGCAGCTGGATATTACTGCCCGCCTGTCGATGAGCCTGAATAACACCCCGCTGCAGGGCGCGCACATCAACGTGGTCAGCGGTAACTTTATTATCGCTCAGCCGCTGGGCGTCGACGACGGTATCGACTACTGCCATAGCGGACGTATTCGCCGTATTGATGAAGAAGCCATTCACCGCCAGCTCGACAGCGGCGCTATCGTGCTGATGGGCCCGGTCGCCGTTTCCGTTACCGGTGAGAGCTTTAACCTGACTTCGGAAGAGATTGCTACCCAGCTCGCCATTAAGCTGAAAGCCGAGAAGATGATCGGCTTCTGCTCCTCGCAGGGCGTGTTTAACGAAGCGGGTGACATTATCTCTGAGCTGTTCCCGAACGAAGCACAGGCACGCATTGAAGAGCTGGAAAAAGAAGGCGACTACCTTTCCGGCACCGCGCGTTTCCTGCGCGGCGCGGTAAAAGCCTGCCGCAGCGGCGTACGTCGCTGCCATCTTATCAGCTATCAGGAAGACGGCACGCTGTTACAGGAGCTTTTCTCCCGCGACGGTATCGGTACGCAGATTGTCATGGAAAGCTCCGAGCAAATTCGCCGGGCAACCATCAACGATATTGGCGGCATTCTGGACCTGATCGCACCGCTGGAGCAGCAGGGTATTCTGGTGCGTCGCTCCCGCGAACAGCTGGAGATGGAGATCGATAAATTCACGATTATTCAGCGTGATAACACCACGATCGCCTGTGCCGCACTTTATCCTTTCCCGGAAGAGAAAATTGGTGAGATGGCCTGCGTGGCGGTACATCCAGATTACCGAAGTTCTTCACGCGGAGAAGTGCTGCTACAGCGGATTGCCTCCCAGGCGAAGCAGATGGGGCTTAACCATCTGTTCGTGCTGACGACGCGCAGCATTCACTGGTTCCAGGAGCGCGGGTTTAAGCCGGTGGACGTGGAGCTGCTGCCGGAGAGTAAGAAGCAGCTGTATAACTATCAGCGCCGGTCGAAGGTGCTGATGACGGATTTGGTGTAAGCGATATATTACGTAGCCCGGGCGAAGCGCTTGCGCTGACCCCGGGCTACACGAGGCACCGTGCTAACCTATTCCATCTCTGCAAAAATCGCCGATAGGCCGCTGCGTCGTTCGGTGCGCGTGGCAATCGCCTGCGCGAGCAGGTTTTTATCGGCGTACATCGACAGCCGCACTTTTGCGCGGGTTATCGCCGTATAGACCAGCTCACGGCTCACCACCGGGACAATCTGCGTCGGCAGCACCAGCGCGGCGTGGGTGAACTCGGAGCCCTGTGATTTATGCACCGTCATTGCCCACGCGGTATCGTGCTCGGGCAAACGGCTTGGCTGCACAGATTTAATCGTGCCATCCGGCATCGGGAACCAAACGCGCATCCCCTCTCCGCGATCCAGCGCAACGCCGATATCGCCGTTAAACAGCCCCAAAGCGCTGTCGTTTCGCGCAATCATCACCGGGCGGCCTTCATACCAGCGGGAGTGGCGCTGCGGCACAATCTGTCGGTGGCGCGTAAGCAACTGCTCAAACTGCTGATTAAGCCCACTGACACCCCACGGCCCTTCGCGCAGCGCACACAGCAGTTGGTATTCACCAAACGCGGCCAGCACAACTTCAGGGTCAGCCTGTTCACGTAAAAGCTGCAGATAAGGGCCATAGCCCGCTCGCGCGTCGTCGAGCATCGCGGCGTAGTCGTCCGTCGAGTGCTGCGGCTTCAGTTCAATATCGCTAAAACCGCGGGCAAATACGGCGTCGATCTCTTTTTTATTCCCCCGGTTCACCGCGCTGGCAAGCTGGCCGATACCGGAGTCGCTACCAAAACGGTAGCTGGTACGCAGCAGACAAAGGCTGTCGCGTAGGGCTCCTGCGGTTTGACCGTCACCGGCGGGAACCGTGGCACCCGCCAGGCGGCTTAACTGTGCCGCACGCTCTGCGGTGTAGCCTGCGTTCACCCAGCTACAGATATCGCCGAGCACCGCACCGGCTTCTACCGAAGCAAGCTGGTCGCGGTCGCCAAGGAAGATAACCCGCCCGTGCGGCGGCAGGGCGTCAATCAACCGCGACATCATCGGCAGGTCAATCATTGAGGCTTCATCCACCACCAGCACATCCAGATGCAGCGGGTTTCCAGCATGGTAGCGCATTTTCTGGCTGCCCGGCTGCGCGCCGAGCAGGCGGTGCAGCGTGCTGGCATCGGTGGGTAGCATGGCTTTTTGCGCGTCGCTTAAATCAAGTTTTCGCAGCGCCGCGCCCAGCGATTCAGTGAGACGCGCGGCCGCTTTACCGGTTGGCGCAGCCAGACGAATACGGCATTTATCCGTCCCCGCCATCTGCACCAGCGCCGCCAGTAGTTTCGCAACGGTGGTGGTTTTCCCGGTGCCGGGGCCGCCGGAGATAACCGAAATACGGCGAGTCAGCGCCACAGCGGCAGCCACTTTCTGCCAGTCGATCGTATCGCTTACCGGGAACAGCGCCTTGAGCGTCGCAGCAAGCTGGGCTTCATCGACAACAAACGGCGCGTTGTTTTCGCTAAAAAAGCGCGCCACGGTGAGTTCGTTGCGCCACATGCGGTTGAAATACAGTCTGCCACGGCTCAGAATCAGCGGCGACGGGCGTTCCCCGCCGCTCACGGCGTCTGAGCTTAGCAATAACGTTTCCCACTCCTGCGGCGCGTTCGCTTCGGCAAACAGCTGCTGCCAGAACTCGCGAGCGCGGCCTTTCGGCTGCATAGATGAGCTGAGATGGGAGAGCGGCAAACAGACGTGCCCTTCCCCGGTATCGCGGCTCAGCATCGCGGCGGCCAGCATGACGGCAGGATGCTCATCTTTCGCCACCATCAGCGCAAACTGCACGTCGAGCGGGCGCAGCAGCTTCATTTCGGCCGCTTCCAGTAAACGTTGTTCGAGCGTCATACGTTGCTCTCCTCACCGGCAAACAGCGCATCCATTGCCATAATCAGCGCGGGGTCGGGCCGGGTGGCAAATATTCCCTGCTGTCCCGCTTCGCCGTCCACGCCGCGCAGGAATAGATAAATCACGCCGCCGAAATGGCGTTCATAGTCATAGTCGGCAATGCGGTGACGTAGATAACGATGCAGCGCCAGGCTGTAGAGCTGATACTGCAAATCATAGCGGTGTGACCGCATTGCCTCCGCCATCGCCTCCTGGGTATAGGCCTCACCGCTCTCGCCGAGCCAGTTAGACTTGTAGTCCAGCAGGTAATAGCGTCCGTCGTGGCGGAACACGAGGTCGATAAAGCCCTTCAGCATGCCGCGCACCTGGCGGAAATCGAGCTCCGGACAGCCCGCCGACAGCGGGTCATAGCGACGGGTCACGGCGTCCAGCGCGCGCGCATCCAGCGTCTGGGAAATCGGCAGATAAAACTCCATCTCCACCTGCTTTTGTCGCGCGCTAAGCTGGTTAAGCGCAACGCCGGTATCCGCCAGCGGCGCGGCCAGCACCTGGGTAATCCAGCGGGTCAGCACCGGTTCCCAGACTTCATCAAAGCCGTTGTTTTGCAGCTTTTCACGCATCCACTCGGGTGAGATAGGCTGGGTGAAGTCGAGGTCTTCAAACAGGCTGTGCAGGAATGTCCCCGGCGACGCGCCGCGGGGGAAGTGGTGCGGCGTCATCTCCGGCTCAACTGGAGCGTCCGCGATGCCCGAGGCATCAATATCGATACGCGGTAGCAGGTCCTGCGCCACGCTGTGTCCGCGCTGCTGTAGGCCGGAGTAGCTGGTGACGCGCCAGTCATCAACCACGCGGCGCAACACCTGACGCGCCGCCAGCTCCGGCATCTCGGGTTGCGTCGCCTGCCAGCGAGCGTCGTCCGGCGCGGTGGCCAGCGTTAAGGATATATGTTCATCGCACAGCGCCTGGAGGCAGGCGTTCAGGCCAGCGGCATCCAGCACTTCGCCTTTTTGCAGCAGCCTGCCCGGCGCGCTGTGGTGTAATTCGGTATCGGTCGGTTTATCGCTGCGCCGTGCCGTCAGCGGGGCAATGCCCAGGCTGCAATGCCAGATGGCGCGCGTTAAGGCCACATACAGCAGACGCAGGTCTTCCGCCAGGCGTTCTGCTTCCGCGAGCTCCAGGCTCTCGTCGCTTTCGTTGAGATCCAGCACCGCCCTGAAGGATTCACGGTCGTGGTAAAACGCCTGTTTCTCTTTACGGAAACGGGCGATAAACGGCAGCCAGACCAGCGGGTACTCCAGCCCTTTCGATTTGTGGATAGTGACTATTTGCACCAGGTGCTTATCGCTCTCCAGGCGCATTTGCTGGCTGGACGCGTTGGTATCCGGCTCAGCGACCTGCTGGTTGAGCCAGCGCACCAGCGCA
>NZ_JMPL01000067.1 GCF_000735365.1 Kluyvera ascorbata ATCC 33433
CGGCTGGCAGCGGCTGGCATCTCGCCTTCCCTTGCTGCTGGCCTTACCACACGTCGCTTTTGCCACCTGCGCCCTGATACTGTTTGCTGAAGGCGGCGCACTTTATCGCCTGTTGCCGATTATCCAACCGTTTCAGGATCGCTATGGCATCGGGCTGGGGTTAGTCCTGGCGGTAAAAGAGAGCGGGTTTTTGCTGTGGGTATGCTGGGGGCTGCTGGGTGAACGACGGCTGGCGGAACAGGTCGTGGTGTTTAAGAGCCTGGGCTATGGACGCGGGCAGTGTCTTACTCATGTCATCTTGCCCGCGCTGGCCCCAGCGTTAAAAGTCGCGCTACTGGCGACGACGGCGTGGACACTCTCCGTGGTGGACGTGGCAGTCATTATCGGCCCCGGCAATCCGCCGACGCTGGCCGTCCTCGCCTGGCAATGGTTGAACTCAGCCGACCCGGGCGATCGGGCTAAAGGCGGTCTGGTCTGCCTGCTGTTACTGGCGCTGCTGGCCGCCATAACCGGAACCTGCAGGCTGATCGGGTCAAGATGGCAAGCGCGCGAGCCGCTTCCAACAGGTATTCGACACCCTGATTTTCCATTGCTGCCTGGACAGATTATCGGCATCCTGCTGCCGTTCAGCGGACTTTTCTGCACCCTGTGCCTGGCCTGGTTCGCGCATACGTCATTTCCCAATACTGACACGTTCAATAACAGCCTTGGGCTGGCGCTGTTCTCGGCGTTAATCGGCGCAGGGGTCTGCCTGCTGTGGCTCGAATGGGGGTCTTCATCTATGCCGATTTGGCTGACCCTGCCGTTGCTGCTCCCCGCGCTGCCGCTGGCAGCAGGGCAGTATCAATTGGCACTTTACGGCTGGCTGGACGGGCAATTCGTCACGGTCATGTGGGGGCATCTGCTGTGGGTGGTACCGTGGATGCTTTTCGTGCTGCACCCTGCCTGGCAACAGATAGATACCCGCCAGATACTGCTGGCAAAAACGCTGGGCTGGGGGCGCGGACGGATATTCCTGCGCCTGAAATGCCCGTTGATTATCCGGCCGATCCTCTCCGCGCTGGCCGTAGGCTTCTCCGTCAGCATCGCCCAGTACCTGCCAACGCAGTGGCTCGGCGGGGGGCGCGTGCCCACACTCACCACCGAAGCGGTCGCGCTCAGCAGCGGCGGCGTGACCGGGTCACTCGCGGCGCAGGCGCTGTGGCAACTCCTCCTGCCGATGGGTTTCTTTTTATTCACCGCGCTGCTGGCGCGTCGCATCGGCCATTACCGTCGAGGATTACGTTAATGTTGCAGGTCAAACACCTCACGCTTTCGCTCAATGGGCAGCCATTGTTGCGCGATATCCATTTCACCGCTCAACCCGGCGAGATAGTGACGCTCATGGGGCAGTCGGGCTGTGGAAAATCGACGCTATTTTCATGGATGGTTGGCGCGCTGGACGGTGCCTTTCGCGCCCAGGGAGAACTGTGGCTTAACGGACAGCGCTGCGACACGCTGCCAACCGAGAAACGCCGTGTCGGCGTGTTATTCCAGGATGCGCTGCTGTTTGACAACATGAGCGTTGGACAGAACCTCAGGCTGGCGCTGCCGGCAACCGTCGCACGGAAAGCGCGCCGCGACCGCGTTGAGCAAGCATTGGAGCATGTCGAACTCGGCGGGTTTTATCACCGTGACCCGGCAACGCTCTCCGGCGGTCAGCGCGCTCGTGTGGCGCTGCTTCGCGCCCTGCTGGCCGAGCCCGACGCGCTGCTGCTGGATGAACCGTTTAGCCGTCTCGATAAAACATTACGCGCAAATTTTCGCCAATGGGTTTTTGATGAACTGAGCCAGCAGCAGATCCCGGTCGTCCAGGTGACCCACGACCCGGACGATGTTCCTCCCCATGCCGCTTGTTTACAGCTTAACGAGTTCCGCTGACGCGGGAAAAACTGCGTTAACGCAAGGTATTTACCCACCTGGAGGTTCAGAATAATGCTCCTTTTTTCCTCGTCGGATGATTTGATGAAACGTGTTTCTCAACTGACTGCGCTGGCCGTTGCCCTTGGCCTCGCCTCGTCTGTCTTTGCTGCTGAAACGGCAAAAACCTTAACTTTCACCCACCTGCTGCAGCAAAAAGGGACCGCCATTGATACGCGCCTGAGCGCCTTCTATAACGGCTGGCCACAGCAGGTTAACGGCACGCAGGGCCACGAACCGGGCGCGTTAAACCTCTCCGCAAGCTGGCTCTCTTCGATGAACAACGAGCAACTTAGCGCGTGGGCACAGCAGCATCAGTTGAGTAAAACGACCGACATCGCACTTTATGGCGACAGCAAAGACAATGAAGCAGTGGCCAAACGCCTGAAACAGGCCGGTTTCAGCAATATTTCCACGCTGAGCGATGCGCTGCAGCAGCCTGACCGTCTGCAAAAGCTGCCGCACTTTGAGCAGCTGGTCTACCCTCAGTGGCTGCATGATTTACAGCAGGGGAAAAACGTTCCGGCGAAACCCGCGGGCGACTACAAGGTCATTGAAGCCGCGTGGGGCGCGCCGAAGCTCTATCTGGTCAGCCATATTCCGAACGCGGGCTATATCGACACTAACGAAGTGGAAAGCGAGCCGCTGTGGAATAAAGTATCTGACGATAAGCTTAAAGCGATGCTGGCAAAACACGGTATCCGCCATGACACCACCGTTATCCTTTACGGTCGCGATGTCTATGCCGCAGCGCGCGTCGCGCAGATTATGCTGTATGCGGGCGTGAAAGATGTACGTTTACTGGATGGCGGCTGGAAAACCTGGTCCGACGCGGGGCTGCCGGTAGAACGCGGTCTGCCAAAAGACGTGGCCCCGGCACCGGACTTCGGCGCAACCATCCCAGGCCAGCCGCAGCTGATGCTGAATATGGAACAGGCGCGCGGCCTGTTGCATCGCCAGGATGCGTCGCTGGTCAGCATTCGTTCGTGGCCGGAATTCATCGGCACCACCAGCGGCTACAGCTACATTAAGCCAAAAGGTGAGATTGCGGGCGCACGTTGGGGCCATGCGGGCAGCGACTCTACCCACATGGAAGACTTCCATAACCCAGACGGTACCATGCGCAGCGCAGATGATATTGCCGCGATGTGGAAGTCCTGGAATATCCTGCCAACCCAGCAGGTCTCCTTCTACTGCGGCACCGGCTGGCGCGCGTCTGAGACCTTTATGTACTCCCGTGCAATGGGCTGGCAGAACGTCAGCGTCTACGACGGCGGCTGGTACGAGTGGAGCAGCAACCCGAAAAACCCGGTTTCCACCGGCGACCGCGGCCCGGACAGCGCTCGCTAATCCGTCATTTCATGGCGCTGGAGGTGCTTCAGCGTCATGTACCCTCCCCACACCCGATTAAACGTCGTCATCCAGCACAGCGCGCCAAACACCCACGCCATCCACGCGAACCACGCCGGAAACAAACAGCCCAGCACAAACAGCAGAATCGTCTCGGTGCCTTCGGTTAAACCGCCAAGGTAATACAACGATTTGTGCGCGTAGCCGGGGTTATCAATCTGATGCTTTGCCGCCAGCGCCGCAAACGCCAGAAAGCTGCTGCCGGTGCCCATAAAGGCGAAGAGCAGCCAGCCGCCCGCGAGGGCATTCGCCGCGGGATCTGCCAGCATAAAGCCGAACGGCACCAGCGCGTAAAACAGAAAATCGAGGGCGATATCGAGAAAGCCTCCGGCATCCGTCAGCCCGCGTCGGCGCGCCAGCGCACCATCAAGGCCGTCGAGCAGACGGTTAACCACAATCGCCACCAGCGCTGCGCCATACCAACCCAGCGCCAGGAACGGCAGCGCCAACACACCGATGGCAAAGCCCATTAACGTGATGCCGTCGGCGGAAATACCCGGTCTATCTAACGCTTGGGCGGCCCGGTTGAGCAGCGGCTTCAGGCGGGGATGCAGGTGCTTATCTAGCATGTGAATCTCCATCCGTGCTGCACAGCCCCTGTGACGGGATCTCCAGCGCGGCGTTAAAGCGCGCGGACAAATTCTGGAACGCTACCAGCGCGGTCATCTCGGTTATCTGCTCATCTGAAAAGTGACAGTGTAACGATATTTTTTGCTCATCGGATACGCGCGGCGGCGTAGCCGTTACCGCATCCGCATAGCCCAGCGCTGCACGCTCGGCAGGAGAAAACAGCGTCGAGGTGTGCCAGTCAGCCAGCGCCAGCACTTTATCCATCGCCCCGCTGCGCTGCGCCAGACGCAAGCTGTTGGCATCAATACAGAAGGCGCAATCACACTGCTGAGAAACGCGGGTCATCAACAGCGCCCGAAGCGTAGGGTCCAGGCGCGCTTTTTTACGCTCCAGATAGCCGACGAACAGCGCCACTAACCAGAACAACCGCGGCATTCGTCCCCACCAGCGGGTTGGGTTCAATACGCTACCGTAATGTTTCTGCTGCATGGCAACGATGGGTTTTAAACTGAGGGGTAACTGACTGAGCGGCTGCACCCAGGGTTGTTTATTTTTCACCCGGAGACTCCTGCAAGGCTTTAGCTGACAACAAAGCAGCGATAATATGGCATTCCCTTTATCACGTCTTTGACCGCTATGCTGAAAACCATTGATGTTGTTGCCGCCATTATTGAACAAAACGGCAAAATTCTGCTTGCCCAGCGCCCACCTCATGCCGATCAGCCGGGGCTGTGGGAGTTTGCGGGCGGAAAAGTGGAAACAGGAGAAACGCAGCCAGAAGCGCTGGTACGCGAACTGCGCGAAGAGTTAGCTATTCACGCCTGGCCTGCCTGCTACGTTGCCAGCCACCAGCGCGAGGTATCCGGGCGAATTATCCATCTCCACGCCTGGTACGTTCCGCACTTTGACGGTGAAATCATCGCCCGTGAACACAGCGCGCTGGCGTGGTGTACGCCGCAGGAGGCGTTAAGCTACGCATTAGCTCCCGCCGACATACCGTTGCTTCATGCGTTTATGGCTTTACCCGCCGCCACACGAGAGGATTTGTGCTGATGGTTTTTTCATCGCGCTGGCACTGTAACAGCACGCCTTCCGCTTTGATAACCGCCCCTTCAGAGTAGTTCTGATTTTCATAAATACAGCATTGAGCGCACGGCTGCGCCCGCTGGGTGGTGTTGCTGTTGCTGAACACCTCCGGCGGAACGTTGACTTCCAGCTGAGGCCGGGCCTGCGCCGCATGACATAACAGCGCCAGTGCGCCCGCAATCCAGAACGTTTTCATCCCTTAATCTCCTGAAAAATCATCTCTTAATACTATCGACCAAAATCGGGGCTAACTTAAATTTTTTACATCATCGCTTTTAGTTATGACCCCACCCCAAATATTAATTTTATTTCGCTCCCGGAATTTACTTGTCATCCGTTAGCCAGGTAATGATATAGTCGAAAAATGCCACTTTATTAAACACAACCATAACAACTACATACGATCACAACCATAAGAGGTGCTTATATTTATGGATCAGGTTTGCTCCCTCAATAACTTCCTGGCTCATGTTCAACAACGCGACCCACACCAGACCGAGTTTGCTCAGGCTGTCCGCGAAGTCATGACAACCCTCTGGCCGTTCCTGGAACAGAACCCGCGCTATCGCCAGCTTTCCCTGCTGGAGCGATTAGTTGAGCCTGAGCGTGTTATTCAATTCCGCGTCGTGTGGGTAGACGACCGTAATCAGGTACAGGTTAACCGCGCATGGCGCGTGCAGTTCAGTTCGGCGATTGGGCCGTACAAAGGGGGAATGCGCTTCCACCCGTCGGTAAACCTCTCTATTCTCAAATTCCTCGGCTTCGAACAGACCTTCAAAAATGCCCTGACCACCCTGCCTATGGGCGGCGGTAAAGGCGGTTCTGACTTCGATCCGAAAGGCAAAAGCGAAGGCGAAGTGATGCGCTTCTGCCAGTCGCTGATGACCGAACTCTATCGTCATCTGGGCTCCGACACCGACGTACCGGCAGGCGATATCGGCGTGGGCGGCCGTGAAGTCGGCTTTATGGCCGGGATGATGAAAAAACTCTCTAACGACACCGCCTGCGTGTTTACTGGTAAAGGTCTCTCCTTCGGCGGCAGCCTGATTCGCCCGGAAGCCACCGGCTATGGTCTGGTGTACTTTACTGAAGCGATGCTTAAGCGTCATGGTCTGGGCTTTGAAGGGATGCGTGTCGCCGTTTCCGGTTCCGGCAACGTGGCGCAGTATGCTATCGAAAAAGCAATGGAGCTGGGCGCGCGCGTCGTGACCGCTTCTGATTCCAGCGGCACCGTGGTAGATGAAGCAGGCTTCACCACCGAGAAGCTGGCGCGCCTGTGCGAAATCAAAGCCAGCCGCGACGGTCGCGTGGCCGATTACGCGCGCGAGTTTGGTCTGGTGTATCTGGAAGGCCAGCAGCCGTGGAGCGTTCCGGTAGATATCGCTCTGCCATGTGCGACCCAGAACGAACTGGACGTTGATGCCGCCCGCGTGCTGATTGCTAACGGTGTGAAAGCCGTGGCGGAAGGCGCCAACATGCCAACCACCATCGAAGCAACCGACCTGTTCCTCGAAGCGGGCGTACTGTTCGCACCGGGTAAAGCAGCGAATGCCGGTGGCGTGGCAACGTCTGGTCTGGAAATGGCGCAGAACGCGGCACGTATGAGCTGGAAAGCAGAGAAAGTGGATGCGCGTCTGCACCACATCATGCTGGATATCCACCACGCCTGCGTTGAGCACGGCGGTGAAGCAGCGCAGACCAACTATGTTCGCGGCGCGAACATCGCTGGCTTCGTGAAAGTCGCCGACGCAATGCTGGCTCAGGGTGTGATTTAATCTCGCGAGTTTTCCCGGCGTCGTTTCACTCGTCCGGGCTACCAATGCAGTAGCCCGGACGAGGCGCTTTAGTGCCGATTCCGGATCATCCAGTTTATCGTTTTGTCGTCCTGCATCTTCCCTTCTACTTTGCTGAATTGCCTTGCCTGAATTCGTCCATCGTAGCACGCATATTATTCAGACAATCGGCTGCTGGTGTCCCCGCTTTCTCAAGAGCCGGAACTGCATCAGCATAATACGCTTCAACCTGCGTCTGCGTGCCATTAATCATCAAAGGTAGACTGCATATCAAACCAGTGCCAAAACGCTGCTGTAGTCGGTCTGTACTCGCCTTAAACTGATTAGTGACGCTTAGCACCTCTACCGGCTTTTTGACCAATGCCATGCTTATGGCAGTCGTCAGCTCCACGGCCTGATCATCATCGAGGTCGTCACCCAGGTTTTTTATCTTCCCGGGTAATGCCTGAATGGTTGCCGGATCGGCTTTGACCACCAGCTTAATGTAATCGCTCCAGCTCTGCGTCGATGCTATGCAGGACACTGACATTAAGCAGGAGGCCAGAACGATGGCGCGGCGGATCACCTTACAACCTCAAGCGTATGGTCAGATGAATGAATTATCTTACCACGTACTACTGGCCCCATGATGATACAGCCCTCAGAAGCAAACCCGGCTGGTTTTGGCGGTACCTTCTCGCCGTGAATGCGAAAAGCATAACGCCCATAACTCTCACCCGAGGTTTGGCGAAGGGTAATCGTCATTGGCCCCTTTGAACTTGTATAGCCCCCGATGTGATACGTTCCGCGCGGTAATGGCCCCATGCCTTTGACATGCTGGCGATCGGGGTTGTTCTTATTAGTGAGGTTTCCAGAATAGCCGGTACCAATCAGTTTACCGTCATGCCAAAGTTGGCCGGTGCTTTGGTAGTAGGTCCATGTCATGATAATTATCCTTATGCGGCACTACGCTCGTTCCAGCTATCTGAATGGATAATGTTGCCGTCGCAATATTTCCAGGTGATTTTCTCATAGGACATCTCTACAAGTTCGATATGCCCGTGCTGGGCGTAATCCATATCTTTTACATCCTCCATATAAGGCACTATGCTGGTTATACGTGCATATTGCAGAAGGATATTAAAATATTCTTCCTCCTGCCCTGCGTTATTAATCTTATAGAATTTTAACTCTGCTGTTTTCATCTTTCTGCCGGTGCCGATCATTTGAAATATATAGGAACTGGAGGAATCAACTTCTTTGGTGAAAATGAAGGGGGCATGTTCGCGTGTACCTGTTTGCTTGCCTGTGCGGTCGTCTGTAGGGACAAAGACATTATGAGCCAGCGCGGTTACCTCTATGCTCCCCTCGCGTTGCTGCACGCCTACCGAACCTTTGATAGTGTTCCCTACGTCGTCTGTTAGCCATAAATAAATTGGTATAGCCATTACATTTCCTTATTACCAAACGAGAAATATTAATTTACACCCTGGCCTGATATTAGGAAACTTTATTTTACATTCATGAAAAGCATTGGAATAAATAAAATATAAATAATGCCAATATAAACATAGCCGACATAACCGGAGTTTTTTGATATGCCCGTTAAAGCCCACGTGATGAAGGATTATATTATGCTTACCCTCTGCAGAATATCCGCGTGCTATGAAACTGCATTGAAGGCATGAGCATCGCAAACATCAACCAACACAAAGTAAAAGCAAACAGAAAACTTTTACATGCTTATTGAACGATGGCAGGGAAACCCCAGCGATTAAGCGGAGTAAAGCGGACGATAAATTCTGACAACAACCGTATCCCGGCCGGACGAATGTCCGACCGGCTACATAGGCATCGCATTAGTATCCCGGGCGAGCGAATGCGACCCCGGGATTTTTAACACCAGATTTAACGCGGGTACGCCGCCAACAGCTTATCCAGCCCGCCACAGAGCAGCTCACCGCGCCAGCCGGAAATCATCTCCGGAGCCGTGTTACGTGGCTTCAACTGCCAGTGCCAGTTCAGCAACTGGTTAATCTGACGACGGGATGCCAGCATTTCAGGACTGACGTCATTCGCCTGTCCCACTTCCTGCACCAGCGCCTTAATTTCTTTAAATACCTTGCGATAGCCCGGCATATCCATCAGGTTCAACAGCGGTTCTGGCAGCGCGTCATCCGGCAGCGCTTGTGCTTTCTCCACGAGGCTAATCAGCGTTTTACCGTGGAAGCGAATCTCACTACCCGACAGCCCCAGGCTGTCCAGTTCACCCAGGCTTCCCGGCATATAGCGCGCCACGCTCCACAGGTGCTCTTCACGGACCACAAAGTTTACCGCCAGGTCGCGCTCGCGCGCTTTACGCAGACGCCAGTCCGCCAGCAGTTGCAGGCACGCCAGTTGACGCGTACGCAGCTGCCAGGCGTTGGTTATGTCACGCCATGCATCAGCGGGGTCGGTCACTTCCTGACGGCGCTGCTGCATCAAATGGCATTCATTAAGCGCCCAGTCCAGTCGCCCGGCCTGTTCAGTTTCCGCCATCAGCTTGTGGGCGATAGGCAGCAGATACCAGACGTCCGCAGCGGCATAGTCGCACTGGCGCGTCGTCAAGGGACGAGCAAGCCAATCGGTGCGTGATTCGCTTTTATCCAGCTCAACGCCGGAATACTCCGCGACCATAGGCGCGAAGCCCCAGGACATAGGGCGGCCACAGAAGGCGGCCAGCACCTGGGTATCAATAAGCGGCTGCGGCATGGAACCGAAGGTGTTCATAAACACTTCCAGGTCTTCACTGCCCGCATGCAGGAATTTGGTGATGTTACGGTCTTGCAAAATCGCCTGCAGCGGCGACCAGTCGGTAATGTTCAGAGGATCAATCAGCGCCGTACGTTCGCCGTCAAAAAGCTGAATCAGCCCCAACTGCGGATAATAGGTGCGGGTGCGGACAAACTCGGTGTCCAGCGCCACGGCGGTGGTCTGACGAACCGCATCGCACAGGGTGCTGAGTTCGTCGTTGGTAGTGATCATCTGATAGTTCAAATCGTACTCTCTTAGATTGCGCCAAAAAAAACGCCAGCTGAGCTGGCGTTTGGCATCATGACTCGTGACTTATCCCTTATTGTCCACTTTGGCGCGGGCTTCGTCACGTAATTCTCGTCTCAAAATTTTACCGACGTTCGACTTCGGCAATTCCTGACGAAATTCAACCAGTTTCGGGACCTTGTAGCCGGTAAGCTGGCGACGACAGAAGGTAATCAGCGCCTCTTCAGTCAGGCTTTCATCCTTCTTGACTACGAAAATCTTCACCGCTTCACCGCTATTGCCGGACGGCACGCCCACGGCGGCCACTTCCAGCACGCCGGTGTGCTGCATCACCACGTCTTCAATTTCATTTGGATAGACGTTGAAGCCGGAGACCAGAATCATATCTTTTTTACGGTCAACGATGCGCAGGAAGCCTTCATCGTCCATCACCGCGATATCGCCGGTATGCAGCCAGCCATCTTTGATGATTTCGGCGGTAGCGTCAGGACGCTGCCAGTAGCCTTCCATCACCTGCGGCCCTTTCACACACAGCTCGCCCGGCTGACCCGTGGGCACTTCATTATCGTCGTCATCCACCAGCTTCACGTCGGTAGACGGCACCGGCAGGCCAATGCTGCCGCTGTGGTAGTCGATATCGTGCGGGTTCACGCTCACCAGCGGCGCGCATTCGGTCAAGCCGTAGCCTTCCAGCAGATACTGCCCGGTCAGCTTCACCCAGCGTTCAGCTACCGCGTGATTCACCGGCATCCCGCCGCCTGCGGAGAGGTGCAGGGTTGAGAAATCCAGCTGCTGGAACTCTTTATTGTTCAGCAGCGCGTTAAACAGGGTGTTCACCCCGGTCATCGCGGTGAACGGGTATTTGCCAAGCTCTTTCACCAGCCCCGGAATATCACGCGGGTTAGTGATGAGAATATTTTTACCGCCCAGTTCAATAAACAGCAGGCAGTTCATGGTCAGCGCGAAAATGTGGTACAGCGGCAGCGCGGTGATGACGACTTCTTTACCCTCGTGCAGCAGCGGTCCGTAGGTCGCTTTCACCTGCTCGAGGTTCGCCAGCATGTTGCGGTGGGTCAGCATGGCCCCTTTTGCTACGCCCGTCGTCCCGCCGGTATATTGCAGGAAAGCGATGTCGTCAGCCTTCACTACCGGCTTCACATACTGCAGACGGTAGCCGTTATGCAGCGCGCTGCGGAACGAAATCGCGTCCGGCAGATTGTATTTCGGCACCAGACGTTTGATGTATTTGACCACGAAGTTCACTAGCGTGCCTTTCGCCGTGGAGAGCTGGTCGCCCATCCGGGTAAGGATCACGTGCTTCACCGAGGTTTTGTCGACCACTTTTTCCAGGGTATGGGCAAAGTTGGAGACAATCACGATAGCCTGCGCGCCGCTGTCGTTCAGCTGGTGTTCCAGCTCGCGGGGCGTGTACAGCGGGTTAACGTTCACCACGATCATCCCGGCACGCAGAATACCAAACAGCGCCACCGGATATTGCAGCAGGTTAGGCATCATCAGCGCGACGCGGTCGCCCTGCTTCAACCCCAGCCCGTGCTGGAGGTAAGCGGCAAAGGCGCGGCTACGCTCTTCGAGCTTACGGAAGGTCATGACTTCGCCCATGTTGACGAAGCCAGGCTGGTCGGCAAAGCGCGTTGCCGAGTGTTCGAACAGTTCCACCAGGGATTGATAACGGTCAGGATTGATCTCTGCCGGGACGTCAGCAGGATAACGGTTGAGCCAAACCTTTTTCAAAGCATCACCTCTAAAATACGTATTCGTCGTCATCGCAACCCCAAATGATAAACTTTCATTAACATTATATTAACTCAGCGTACCAGTTTAAGAATTAATCAGAATTAAGGTTGCGAAGCGCGTCACTCTTTATTTTTTTTATATCCATTACAACGAAGAAACAGCGGGCTAGCCGCTGTTTCTTTTTTGTCTGCTTTACATCAGATCTTATTCAGTTACGACGTTCCGGACTTCAGCGGGGCCGCTGTTATACCATCCCCAACCGCCGTAACCGTAGTTCCAGGGGCGTGGACCAAACATCCACGGGTCGATAGGCTGCGGCGGCATCACGACCTGCTGGGCCACATGCCAGCGCTTGTAACCCGTCGCTTTCATCTGCAGGAAGGTGTATTTGGTGGTACCGACTTTACCTTCAACGGTGCCAACAATCGGCCCCACTACCGTGACCAGCTGACCACGAAAATCTACCGGGTCGAG
This sequence comes from Kluyvera ascorbata ATCC 33433, assembly GCF_000735365.1. Classification (GTDB taxonomy): domain Bacteria; phylum Pseudomonadota; class Gammaproteobacteria; order Enterobacterales; family Enterobacteriaceae; genus Kluyvera; species Kluyvera ascorbata. The sequence continues at coordinate 12,066 of NZ_JMPL01000067.1, forward strand.
GAAGCCGTTCACGTCAGCATAGATACGCCCGCGCGAGGCTTCGCCCAGAATCGGACGCGCGCCGCTATCGAGCGGTACGGTAGCGATTTCCAGACGGGTGTTGCCCTGCTGGTTTTCAATACCCACGACGGTACCACCAAAACGCGACTCCTGCCCGACGTACAGCTGCGGTGCAGCCATGACCCGCACCAGATCCTGCTGCGGCGTTGGGCTGCTGCCCTGAATGGCATCCGGCACGCTGACGCAGCCGCTTAACGCGAAAGCGATAAGCCCCACTGCGGCTCCACGAATCACAAAATTTTTACCTGCCATGATGCTGCTCCTGATTTTTACGCTCTCTATCTACTGAGATTCATTCACGGCCAGGAAGTTTCTTCCACGCAACGTTGTTACGTAAATAAACCGGTTCTGCTTTATCCACAGCGACGGTTTTGCCCTGCTCCAGCATCGCACAGGCAATAGGCAGCATATCTTCGGCTTCGGGTAACGTGACGTTGCCGTCTACCAGCGTCGCGTTCGCGCTCTGCGCCATATCAGGCCAGGCCGCCCAACCGGTGCCGACGGTTGCCCATTCGCCGCTGAGTTCAGCCAGACGTTGTTGCACCGCTTCCGGCTTCAGCACCGCTTCGCTCTCTTCGCCGTGCCAGACGCCATTTTCATCACGCTGGTATTCGGCCCAGTAGACTTCGCCCATACGCGCGTCGATAGCCGCCAGCACGCGGGTCGCGCCCTGCTTACGCCAGGCGCCCTGCGCCATGGTGGCGAGGGTCGATACGCCGATCATCGGCAGCTCTGCGCCCAGCGCCAGACCTTGTGCAATACCAATGCCGATACGCACGCCGGTGAAGCTGCCAGGCCCACGGCCGAACGCCAGCGCGTCGAGGTCGGTCAGGCTGACGCCGCCTTGAGTGAGGATATCCTGCACGATAGGCAGGATACGTTGGGTGTGTTCCCGTGGGCAAAGCTCGAAGTGGGCACAGGTGTTGCCATCATTCCACAGAGCAGCCGAGCAGGCTTCCGTGGCGGTATCGATAGCCAGAATTCGCATGGTTAGTCGCGCTCTCGATCAACAAAATGGCGCGCATCTTACCACACTTTGCTCCGCATTACCGCGTCGATGACAGCGCCAGGAATCGCGTCGCCCGTCGAATATCGCGGGTGCGCGGCGCGGGCGGCAGGCTGGCGAGGAAGGTTGCGCCGTAAGGACGCATCACCAGGCGGTTGTCGCAAATCACCAGCACGCCGCGATCGTCAACGTCGCGAATCAATCGTCCTACGCCCTGCTTGAGGGTAATCACCGCGTCCGGTAGCTGTACCTCTTCAAACGGGTCACCGCCGCGAAGACGGCAGTCTTCCATGCGCGCTTTCAGCAGCGGGTCGTCCGGTGAAGTGAACGGCAGCTTATCGATGATAACCAGCGACAGCGCGTCGCCGCGCACGTCGACCCCTTCCCAGAAGCTGCTGGTCGCCACCAGCAGGGCGTTACCGGCGCTGACAAACTGCTGAAGCAGTTGGCCTTTGCTGGTTTCCCCCTGCAACAGCACCGGCAGCGTCATGGTCGCGCGGAACTGTTCGGCGAGGTCGCGCATCATGGCGTGCGAGGTGCAGAGCATAAAGCAGCGCCCGTCGTTGGCCTCAATCAGCGGTTTCAGCATCGCCGCCAGATGACGTGCGGCCCCCGGTTGGTTCGGCAGCGGCAGGTTGCGCGGCACGCACAAGAGTGCCTGGGTGGCGTAGTCAAACGGGCTCGGCAGCAGCATAGACTCCGCCGCTTCAATGCCGAGGCGTTCAGTAAAGTGGTGCAGGTCGTCGTTTACCGACAGCGTCGCCGAGGTAAAGATCCAGCTGCCCGGTTTGGCCGCCATCACCTCTTTGAATTTGTCCGCCACGGTGAGCGGCGTCAGCGCCAGCGTAAAGTGACGCGAGTTGCATTCGTACCAGTAGCTGTAGCCGGGCTTATTGATCTCTTTGAGGCGCTTTAAGCGGGCGCGATACAGGGTCGCACGTTCGAAAGCGGCATCGAGCAAGGCGGAGCGGCCAAGCGACAGCTTCGCCACGTCGTAGCACAGTTCGAGCGCATCATCGAGCAGCAGCAGCGAGCGCTGCACGGCGGTTTCTGCCAGCAGTTCACGCAGGTTTCCGCGGTAGCCTGGGTCACCCACCTGCAGACGGAAATCCTGGGTGGCCTGCGCCAGACGGTCGGCGCACTTTTGCAACTGCTGGGTATCTTTTAGTTCGGTACGGTAGGCAATGACCACGTCTTTGGCGAGGTCCAGCAACTGGCGGCTGGAGAGCGATTGACCGAAATACTGGCTGGCGATATCCGGGAGTTGGTGTGCTTCATCGAAGATCATCACGTCGGCTTCGGGGATAAGTTCGCCGAAGCCGCTCTCTTTTACCACCATGTCAGCGAGGAACAGGTGATGGTTGACCACCACCACGTCGGCATCCATCGCCTTTTTACGCGCCTTCACCACGAAACAGTCCTGATACTGCGGGCAGTCGCTGCCCAGACAGTTATCGTTAGTGCTGGTGACCAGCGGCCAGGCCTGAGAATCTTCCGCCACGCTGACGCAGGTACTGATGTCGCCATCCACCGTCTGGTTAGCCCAGCTGCGCAGCAAAATAACGTCGCTGAGGGTTTGTACCGGCAGGTCACCGCCCGCCATCGCCTGCTGTTCTAAACGTTCGAGGCAGAGATAGTTCGAGCGCCCTTTCAGCAGCGCCAGCTTGCCGCTAAAGCTAAGCGCGGTGGCGACGGTCGGCAGGTCGCGGCTGTAGAGCTGATCCTGCAATGCTTTCGAGCCGGTAGAGATAATGGCTTTTTTCCCCGAGCGCAGCGCAGGGGCAAGATAAGCGTAGGTTTTCCCGGTCCCTGTCCCCGCTTCTACCACCAGCGGCTGGCCGTTATCAATCGCCTTCGCGACGGCGTGCGCCATCTGACGCTGCGGTTCACGCGGTTTAAAGCCGGTTATCGCCTGCGCTAGCTGGCCATCTTCTGCAAAATCGTCCGTCACATTACCCCCTGGAAAAATTCCCAGTGATTATGTCAGGCGAACCCCGCTTATGCCAGCCGAAGTCGTGACGCGGCGTCGACATTGTGGCAGTCTTAGCGCGTTTACGTGATGTTAAAAGGAAAATGAAATGACAATTGTACGTATTGATGCCGAAGCTCGTTGGTCTGATGTCGTCATCCATAACAATACGCTGTACTACACCGGCGTACCGGCAAACCTGGACGCCGATGCGTTTGAGCAAACGGCAAATACGCTGGCGCAGATTGATGCGGTGCTGGAAAAACAGGGCAGCGATAAGTCGCGTATTCTCGACGCCACCATTTTTCTGCCTGACGGCGATGATTTCGCCGCCATGAACAAAGCGTGGGATGCCTGGGTAGTTGCCGGTCACGCGCCGGTGCGTTGCACCGTGCAGGCAAAGCTGATGAACCCGAAATATAAGGTTGAGATTAAGATTATCGCCGCGGTGTAATTCGGTATACCGTGCCTCCCCGGGGTCGGTGAGGCACGGTATCTGTAGGCCGGATAAGGCGGCACGCCGCCATCCGGCAACGTGCGCCTGATGGCGCTGCGCTTATCAGGCCTACAATCCCGGACACCACATCAGCTGCTCTTTCAACTGTAGCGTCTCCTGCGGCAAGCACTTCAGCACGTCACGATAGCTCGCCGACTGCTTCGGATACCCGCGCACCGTCTGTAACAGCACCCGCAGCGCGCTATCCCAGACAATCCCCTGCAAATCACTGTACGGCCACAGATCCGGCTCGCGAATAAATGGCACCAGGTAATCGATCCCCTGCTTCACCCCACGTCCGTCACGAATGTGGTTCCAGCGATCGAACTCGACGTGCTCGGCATAGCGGTTAAGCAACAGATGCGCTTCGAGGTTAAACAGCGAATAGTGGAACGGAATAGTACGCTCCAGCTCCATCGTCTGCTTGCCGTCCTGATCAATCTGCGCTGCCATGCGCTGGGTGATCCCCTGCTCAATAATTCGCGCGGCCAGCCCTTTATCGCCGTAAAACAACGCATTAACCGCTCGCTGGGCGTCGTACCAGGTACCGTGGTTATTGTGCCAGACGTATTCAGAGTGGCCGATATCGCTGTAGTACATCCAGTGATTAAAGTCACGGAACCACTGGTGCAGGCCGATGATATCGTCGGTATCCAGCACGCTAGCCGCGTTGATCAGCCCGATAGTATCGACCACCATCCACAGCAGACGGGTGTCGATAAGCCCGGTTCCGCGCCCGGAAACTACGCCAGGGATCGCCTGGCCGTAGTTCAGGTGCGGGTTCATGCGCGTGTCGCCGTCAAGGAACCAGCAGCGGATCTGCGCGGCGGCGGCCTGCGCGTACTGACGCTGGCCGGTGAAGTACCACGCCAGCCCCAGCGTCAGGCAGCGCTCGCACATGCGGATGATGCGCGAGGTATCGGTATCGTTATTCTCACACTGCGGGTTGATATGCCCATCGCGGCGAATGTAGGGCAGCCCGTTGGGCCGCCGTGGGTTTGGCCACCAGTAGGTGCCCAGACTGTAGTAATCGTGCGCATCACCGCTCGCCGGGCGCAGCTTTTTATGTACCACGCTTTCCGGTGGCTCGCGCTTAAGCAAATCCGCTTCAGCCACCAGCTTGCTGAGGGCCAGCTGCAGCGGAGAAAACGGCTGCTTCAGGCCCGCACGGGCATTTTCCAGACAGGTTTCATCAAGGGTGTACAGCTTCATCGCCACCTTATTGGCCCTCCAGGCACGCTATGCGCAGGCCGCTTTGCGCATCAAACAAATGCACACCGGAGAGCTTCGGCTGAAGCCAGATAGTGTCACCCTCTTTCACCGCCAGACGCTGCTTAAACACCGAGGTAAATGCCCCGCCGCCGGTATCGCAGAACAGCTGCATATCCGAACCGGTATTTTCCACCGCCGTCACCTTCGCCGCCAGCGCATCGTCGCGGGCTTCGTGTACCACGTTGACTTGCTCCGGACGAATGGCGTACACCACCTGTTGACCGTCGGTCACCTGGAGTCCTACCGGCAACGCCAGCAGCGATCCATCTTTCAGGCGCAGGTTGGTCGTATTGCCGGTGAGCACCACCTCTCCTCGTAGCTGGTTAATCTCCGGTGAGCCGATAAACCCGGCGACGAACAGATTGGCCGGCTGGTCGTACAGCTCCAGCGGCGTACCCGCCTGTTCAATGCGCCCGTCGCGCAGCACCACGATCATCTGCCCCATGGTCATCGCTTCAATTTGATCGTGGGTGACGTACACAGAGGTCGTTTTCAAGCGACGATGCAGTTCGCGAATTTCACCGCGCACCTGAGTACGCAGCTTGGCGTCGAGGTTCGACAGCGGTTCATCAAACAGGAACACCTGCGGCTTACGCACAATGGCGCGCCCCATCGCTACACGCTGACGTTGGCCGCCGGAGAGATCTTTTGGCAGACGCTCCAGCAGCGGTTCCAGCCCCAGCAGCGCCGCCGCTTCATCAACTTTCTGTTTGATTTCCGTTTTCGGCAGTCGCGCCATCTTCAGCGCAAAGCCCATGTTTTCGCGCACCGTCATCTGCGGGTAGAGCGCATAGCTCTGGAATACCATCGCGATATCGCGCAGTTTCGGCTCCACTTCGGTGACATCACGTTCGTTGATATGCACTTCCCCGGCGGAAATCTCCTCCAGACCGGCAATCATGCGCAGCAGCGTCGATTTCCCGCAGCCGCTCGGCCCCACCAGCACGCAGAACTCGCCGTCAGGAATAGTCAGCGACACATCTTTAATGACGTGAGCATCACCGTATGATTTGCGCACGCTATTTAATACAACAGATCCCATCGGTAACCCCTTATCCTTTGACCGCGCCGGACATGATCCCGCGGTTGAAATGTTTTTGCAGACCCAGATAGACGATGATGCTTGGCAGCATCGCCAGTAGCGTAATGGCGATAAAAAATGTTCGGCGTGATGCTCTCATCGGTACGCAGTGTGCCGAGAATGACCGGAATGGTGTTCAGGCTGTCCTGGTTCACCACAATCAGCGGCAGCAGGTACTGGTCCCAAATCATAATGAAGCCGAAGGTCACAACCGTACCCAGCGCCGGTTTCACCAGCGGCAGAATAACGTGGAAGAAAATCTGCCACTCGTTCGCGCCGTCGATACGTGCCGCCTCTTCCAGCTCTTTCGGGATAGCCGACATAAATTCGGTCAGCACGAAGATGGAGAAGGCCCAACCCACCACCGGCAGAATCATGCCGAGATAGCTGTTGTAGAGCGACGCATCGATAAACGGCAGCCGCCAGTTGATAATCATGTATAGCGGAATGGCGATAACTTCTTCCGGTAGCATCATGGTGGATAAAATCACCAGGCTGACCAGCGCCACGCCGCGAAACTTCTTACGGGCCAGGGCGTAGGCCGCCAGCGCGCTGACCGACACCTGCAGGATGGTGCCGAAGAACACCACCAGAATGGAGTTCAGCAGATACTGCCAGACGCCGATATCCATCCACGCAAAGATGAAGTTTTCAAACGAGAACTGATTCGGCCAGGCCAGCAGTTCACCCGGCTTCACCGGCGCTCCGCTAAAGGCGGTAGCAACAATGCCCCAGAACGGCCCAACGAAGACAATCAGCAGCAGCGCGTAGATGCACCAACGCCCTGCGGTATCCCAACGTTTACTCAACATCACGGCTCCTTAGTAACGTGCGATACGTTTTTTCAGCGTCAAATGACAAATGGTTAAGATTACGGTGAAGGTAAACAGCAGGAACGACACCGCCGAGGCATAGCCATAGTCAAACTGCTCAAAGCCCAGCTTATAGATATGGGTCATGACCATTTCCGTGGCGTTAGACGGCCCACCGCCGGTGGTGGCATACACCTCGGCAAACACACGGAAGCCACGAATAAAGGAGAGCATCAGCACCACCGACAGCGCTGGGATCATCCCTGGCAGCGTCACGTAGCGCAGACGGTTCCACCAGTTCGCGCCGTCGACGTTCGAGGCGTCGTACAGGTCACGACTGATACCCGCCAGACCGGCGATAAAAATCACCATGTTGTAGGGCACCGCTTTCCAGATATGCAGCAGCATGATGACACCGAGCGCCTGATCAGAACTGGCAAGGAACCCCTGGTCAGCCACGCCAAACCAGCTGAGAATGTGGTTCACCACGCCGTTTGGCGTTGGGTTGAACAGAATGCGCCACATCTCCGCGACGATCGCCGCACTGGTCACCGCCGGTAAGAAGATAGCGGTACGAATAAAGCGCAGGTGGCGTGCGGGGCCTTCCAGCAACATCGCAAGGAAGAAGGCCAGAATGGCGGCCGCAAACATGGTCACGACCACGTAAAGCAGCGTGTTCACCACCGCCGCGTGCAGCTCCACGTCGGCAAAGGCGCGGGTAAAGTTGTCGAACCCGACCCACTCATCCGGCTGATTAAAGTTGACCTTGTAAAAGCTCATCACCAGACCCTGAATCATCGGGATGAACTTAAACCAGCTAAAGATAATCAGCGCCGGGGCCAGGAACAGCCACGGAATCAGCGCCCGCTTGCGTTTTGCCGTCAGCCAGCCGGTCGCGTCAGGCGAAGCGGCTTGCTTTAGCGGCGCGGACTTCGTCTCATGCAGCGTCATTACTTACTCCTTCTCACTTAGCCAGCACGTTTTGTTTTTCCAGCTCGGCGTTCACCTTCACGTCGACCGCCTTCAGTTCAGCGCTGATATTGCTATTACAGTCGGCGAAGATACGGTTAAAGCCATCGGCCGCCACCTGGCGCACCGGCGTCCAGTTAGGGATCTGCGGCACGTAGCGGCCCTGCTCGTTGTAGAGTTTGGCGAAGGTTTCCCAGCGCGCATCCTGATAGACGGCTTGCACATCAACGTTCTTATTCACCGGCAGACGCACCACCGGAATATGCTGGCTGCCTTTGCCCATGCCTATCTCCTGACCTTCCGCTGAGATAATAAATTCGATGAATTTGCGCGCCGCCTCCTTCTGCTTGCTGCTCTTCATCATAAAGACGGTGGTCCCTTCGGCGAGCGTGGCTTCGCCTTTTGGCCCAATGACCGGTACGACTTCAAAGTTGTCTTTGCCCGGGTCTTTATCAAAGAGCGCAATGTGGTACGGGCCGCTAAAGAACATGCCGCTTTGTCCAGAGCGGAACGATGGGATAACGTCGGCGGTGGTGGCGTTAATCGCCCCCGGCTGGGTCACTTTTTCGCACATCATGGTGCGCATAAAGGTCATCGCCTGGGCCACTTCTGGGGTATCGAGCGACGCGCTGAATTTGCCGTTGTTCTCTTTGACGAAATCCCCGCCCGCCTGCCAGATAAAGCTGCTCATAAACCAGCTGGCGTAGCCGCGCGTGGTAGAGGCCGGAACGATAAAGCCGTAGGTGTCGTTTTTACCGTTGCCGTCCGGGTCCTGGGTGGTGAAGGCTTTAGCCAGTTTCTGGATATCGTCCCAGCTTTTAGGCTGCGGCAGGCCCAGCTTCTCGCGCCAGTCTTTGCGTACAAACAGCGCGAAGGTTTGCGCAGACGTTGGCACACCGTAGTATTTTCCGTCGATGTAGCGGGTACTGTTCCAGGCCGTCTGGTAAAGCTGGTCGCCACCGCTGATGGCTTTCGGGTCTATCTCATCGGCAATGCCGAGCTGAATAAACTGACCGAGCGAAGCGGCATCGTTGAAGATCAGATCCGGTAAGGCATTGCCCGCCGTTGCGCGCGCCAGCCGCTGTTCAAAGTCGGTGGTGGCATTGAAGTACTCAATCTTAATGCCGGTCTTCTCTTCAAACTTCTCGGCTTCTTGCTTGTAGATATTTTTGGAATCATTGCTCGCGCGGATCCAAACGTTAAGGGTCGTGGCGGCGTAACTTTGCCCGATACCCAGTCCCAGAGCGGAAAGAAGTAATAATGAACGTAATTTATTCGCAGACATGATTGCATATCCTTTATTGTGTAGGGCACAAAGATAATTAAATTCTCACCAAACGCATTTCCGTGATCTGGATTAACATTTGGCGTTGAATACAACATGTATAAAAATTATTTCGAACATTAAATAGAAATATATTTTCCAATACAACCACACAAAAAAGAAATCGTATTTCATAAACAGAAAAGTTGAACCGGATCACACCAAAAAGTGACATAAAAAGTGACTAAAATATTTTATTGATTAAATTCAAAGCATTAACATTTTGTTTATTTTTTTGATAATCTAAACAAAATAAGAAAAACAGCTAAAAACGTGAGCTACACTGCATTAAATGCGTCATTTTTTATTCAACTCGATAACCATGATGAACATCACAAAAAAAATCACTTTGTCTTTTACACTGCACGCCAACCTATTTATGAATACGTTACCTTTTAATTAAATCGCCTGCTTTTAGTGTTGTTAAAATACGCTAAAGGCAAAATTCTCTTGTTATCTTTTCTCTATTTGCAGAAGGGTTATCACTATGAGTTCAATACATCGCCGTGGAATATTAGGCATTGTGCTACTCTGCTCTGGGTTCAGCGCTTCACTGTATGCGGCAGAGCCCTATACGCTCGATGGCAAAGATCTGGCGTTCAGCCGTGAGCAAATTGCCGCCAAAGACCCGCTGTTTTTACAGGCAGAAACCGCGTTGCTGAAAAAAGCGGACGGTGCGTTGAAGCACCCGCTCTATTCGGTGATGGACAAAACGCTGGTAGCCGCCAGCGGCAACAAGCACGACTACTACAGCTTCCCGCCCTACTGGTGGCCAAACCCGGATACCAAAGACGGCCTGCCGTACATCCGTAAAGATGGTCAAACCAACCCGGATGCCAACAGCGACGCCACCGATAAAAACCGCCTGGTGAAGATGAGCAACGACGTTTCCACGCTGGCGCTGGCCTGGTATTTCTCGCATGACGAGCGCTATGCGCAGAAAGCCGCGGCACAGTTGAAAAGCTGGTTTCTCGCGCCTGAAACTCGTATGACGCCAAACTTGCAGCACGCACAGGCCATTCCTGGCATTAACACGGGCCGTGGCATTGGCATTATCGACAGCCGCGCGCTGGTTGACGTGGTGGATGCCATTGCCCTGCTGCAGGCCTCCGGCACGCTGAGGGATGCCGACGTGACCGAGCTGAAACAGTGGTTTGGTGATTTCTATCACTGGATGACCACCAGTCAGAATGGTTTTGAAGAAGAGAACTGGCACAACAATCACGGCACCTACTTCGATATGCAGGCGGCGACCTTTGCGCTGTTCAGCGGCAAGCCGGAAGAGGCCAAAAAGCGCCTGTATGTCACCCAACTGCGCCGCATTGCCGGGCAGTTTGACGTTGAAGGCCGTCAGATGGCCGAACTGGAGCGCACTCGCCCGTGGCACTACAGCAACTTTAACCTCGACGCATACAGCCGTCTGGGTCGTCTGGGAGAAAAAGCCGGGGTAGATATCTGGAACTTTACCCTCGACGACCACAGCCTGCGTAAGGGCTATCAGTACATCGCCGGGTTTATTAATAGCGATGCGCCGTGGCCGTGGAAAGACCTCGACAAAATGGATGAAAAGAAGGCGCTGCGCAACATCGCCACAGCCGCCCACGCCTGGCCTGACGACGTGCTGTTCCGCGAGAAAGCGCGCTGGCTGCGGGCGAAATATCCCGACGATATCACCACGCTCACTGTACCGTTTACCGTGTCTTCAGAGGTCAGGGAAAACCAAAAATGAGACAATTTTCTGGGCTATGGCCAGAGATCGCCGCGCGTGCTGTCGGCGAACAGGGCCTGATTGAACAGCTCGTGAAGGATGCACAACCGATGCTTGACGCCGCTGTGTGCATTCCG
>NZ_JMPL01000068.1 GCF_000735365.1 Kluyvera ascorbata ATCC 33433
GCGTTTTTTATTTATCAATGGGGATGCACCCCACTACGAAGCCACCGCCTCGCTCTCGCCCGGCGACAGCTTACGGTTTGACGGCTGCACAAAATACTTTTTATCTTCCCAGCGCAGACAGGTTAAATCACCGCCCCAGCAGCAGCCGGTGTCCAGCGCGTAAATCCCTTCCGGTGTACCTTTACCTTCCAACGAGGCCCAGTGACCAAAGGCCACGCTGTACTCGCTGGTGATTGGTCCCGGCAGCATAAACCAGGGCTTCAGTGGCGCAGGCACGTTCTCCGGCGACTCTTTGCTGTACATATCCAGCTGGCCGTTCGGGAAGCAGTAGCGCATGCGGGTAAAGGCGTTGGTGATAAAGCGCAGGCGCGCCAGCCCTGAGAGATCCAGTGACCAGTTGTTGGGCATATCGCCGTACATGGCATCGAGGAAGAACGGATAGGAATCGCTTGAGAGCACCGCTTCAACGTCGCGTGCGCACTGTTTCGCGGTTTCCATATCCCACTGCGGCGTGATGCCTGCATGCGCCATTACTAGCTTTTTATCTTCATCGACCTGCATCAGCGGCTGGCGACGCAGCCAGTTGAGCAGCTCGTCGGCATCCGGTGCTTCCAGCAGCGGGTTCAGGCGATCCTTCGGCTTATTGCGGCTAATGCCAGCAAATACCGCCAGCAGATGCAGATCGTGGTTACCGAGCACCACTTTCACGCAGTCGCCCAGCGATTTAACGTAGCGCAGCACTTCCAGCGAACCGGGGCCACGGGCAACCAGATCGCCCGTCAGCCACAGGGTATCGACGTCCGGGGTGAACGCCACCTGCTCGAGCAGGGCAATTAACTCGTCAAAGCAACCGTGAACGTCGCCAATAAGGTATGTAGCCATGTTTTAATGAATCAGCGTGGGAACAAAGAGACGGAAAACGGGTATGTCGATGGAGAACGGCACACCGTCCACATCGACCATATCGTAGTGACCCTGCATAGTGCCGAGCGGAGTTTCCAGCACGGCACCGCTGGTATATTGATATTCTTCACCGGGCTCGATGTGCGGCTGCACGCCGATCACACCTTCACCCTGAACTTCAGTTTCACGGCCGTGGCCGTTGGTAATCAGCCAGTAACGGCCGAGAAGCTGAACCGCGCTTCGCCCGAGATTGCGAATGGTCACCGTATAAGCAAAAACGTAACGCTCTTCTTCCGGCTGGGAGTGCGTCTCAATGTAGACGCTCTGTACCTGGACGCAAACTCGCGGCGAATCGATCATGGTTTAGCTCTCCTTCGAGGGCGCATTCTCTGACAGATAGTTGGCCATCCGGCAGTACTGCGCAACAGAGATATTTTCCGCGCGCATGGCCGGGTCTACACCCAGCTCCGTCAACAGCTCAACGCTGAACAGGTTGCCCAGGCTGTTGCGGATAGTTTTACGACGCTGGTTGAAGGCTTCGGTCGTAATACGGCTCAGGACGCGGACATCTTTTACCGGGTACGGTTTAGTGCTATGCGGCACCAGACGTACGACGGCGGAATCCACTTTTGGCGGTGGAGTGAACGCGGTTGGCGGCACTTCAAGTACCGGGATCACGTTGCAGTAGTATTGCGCCATTACGGTCAGACGACCATAGGCTTTACTGTTTGGACCGGCAACCAGACGGTTAACCACCTCTTTTTGCAGCATGAAGTGCATGTCCGCAATAGCATTAGTATAGCTAAACAGGTGGAACATCAGCGGCGTGGAGATGTTGTACGGCAGGTTACCGAACACGCGCAGCGGCTGACCCAGCTTCTCAGACAGCTCGCCAAAGTTCATGGTCATGGCATCCTGCTGATAAATGGTCAGCTTCGGCCCCAGGAACGGGTGCGTTTGCAGACGCGCGGCGAGGTCGCGGTCCAGTTCAATAACGGTCATTTCGTCAAGACGTTCGCCAACCGGCTCGGTCAGCGCGGCAAGACCCGGGCCGATTTCAACCATGGCCTGGCCTTTTTGCGGGTTAATAGCCGCAACAATACTGTCGATCACGAATTGATCGTTGAGAAAGTTTTGCCCGAAGCGTTTACGGGCTAAGTGGCCCTGATGGACTCGATTATTCATTAGAGTTAACAATCATTTTGATGGCGAGATTAAGCGCCGTAATAAAACTGCCGACATCCGCTTTCCCCAGGCCTGCCAGTTCAAGGGCGGTACCATGGTCAACGGAGGTGCGAATAAAGGGTAAACCGAGCGTAATGTTCACGCCACGGCCAAAGCCCTGGTATTTTAGCACGGGTAGGCCCTGATCGTGGTACATTGCGAGCACGGCATCGGCATGGTCAAGATACTTAGGCTGGAAAAGGGTATCGGCAGGCAGCGGCCCGCTCAGATTCATCCCTTTTGCACGCAACTCTTCCAGCACCGGAATAATGGTGTCTATCTCTTCCGTACCCATATGCCCACCTTCCCCCGCATGTGGGTTCAGGCCGCAGACCAGCACGTGCGGTTCGGCAAGACCAAACTTGTTCTGCAAGTCGTCGTGCAGGATGGTGATAACCTCCCGCAGCAGGTCCGGCGTGATGGCATCGCTCACCGCTTTCAGCGGCAGGTGGGTCGTTGCCAGCGCGACGCGCAGCTCCTCGGTTGCCAGCATCATCACCACTTTCGGTGCGCCAGCGCGCTCTTCAAAGAACTCGGTGTGCCCGGTAAAGGCGACGCCGGCATCATTAATGATGCCTTTGTGGACCGGGCCGGTGACCAGTGCGGAAAACTCACCGTTCAGGCAGCCATCGCAGGCGCGGGCGAGCGTTTCAACAACATAGCGACCGTTCTCAACGTTGAGCGTTCCCGGCGTAACCTCGGCATGCAGGGCGACGGGTAACAGCGTGAGCGTACCGGCGCGCTGTGGTGCAGCGGGTTTTTCGGGAGAGTAGGGCAATAGCGTGAGAGGAAGGCCGAGAAGCGTTGCCCGCTCGGTGAGCAGGCGGCCATCAGCGCAAACGACCAGTTCAAGCGGCCAGTCGCGCTGGGCCAGTTGGATAACAAGATCCGGACCAATCCCGGCGGGTTCGCCGGGAGTGATAACGACACGAGCGTGTTGCGTCATTAGTTGCTCAGAATTTTAACGTAAGCGCTTGCGCGCTGTTCCTGCATCCAGGTCGCCGCTTCTTCAGAGAATTTACGGTTCATCAGCATGCGGTAAGCACGGTCTTTCTGTGCGGCGTCGGTACGGTCAACGTTACGCGTATCGAGCAGCTGAATCAGGTGCCAGCCGAAGGAAGAGTGAACTGGGCCGCTCATCTGGCCTTTGCTCAGCTTCATCAGCGCATCGCGGAATGACGGATCGTAGATATCCGGCGTTGCCCAACCTAAATCACCGCCCTGGTTAGCAGAGCCTGGGTCCTGAGACAGCTCTTTAGCCGCTTTCTCAAAGGTGGTTTTGCCGCTACGAATATCCGCTGCAACCTGTTCCAGCTTCGCACGTGCCTGATCGTCGGTCATGATTGGCGATGGCTTCAACAGGATGTGGCGAGCGTGGGTTTCCGTTACCGAGATGTTCTGGGTCTGGCCGCGCATATCGTTAACTTTCAGGATGTGGAAGCCTACGCCGGAACGAATAGGGCCAATAACATCGCCTTTTTTCGCCGTGCTCAGCGCCTGAGCAAAGATAGCAGGCAGTTCCTGAATACGACCCCAGCCCATCTGGCCGCCTTTCAGCGCCTGTTGGTCTGCGGAGTAGGTGATAGCGAGCTTACCGAAATCAGCACCGCCGCGAGCCTGTTCAACGATAGACTCGGCCTGGCTTTGTGCTTCGTTAACCTGATCGGAGGTTGGGTTTTCCGGCAGCGCAACCAGGATGTGGCTGAGGTTCAGCTCGGTGCTGGCGTCGTTCTGGTTGCCAATCTGGCTTGCCAGCGCGTCGACTTCCTGTGGTAGCACGGTAATGCGGCGACGCACTTCGTTGTTACGCACTTCGGAAATCAGCATCTCTTTGCGGATCTGGTTACGATAGGTGTTGTAGTTCATCCCATCGTAGGCCAGACGGCTGCGCATCTGATCCATCGTCATGTTGTTTTGTTTAGCGATGTTGGCGATCGCCTGATCGAGCTGATCGTCAGTGATCTTGACACCCATCTTCTGCCCCATCTGCAGGATTATCTGATCCATGATCAGACGTTCCAGAATCTGGTGACGAAGCGTAGCGTCATCCGGCAGCTGTTGACCCGCCTGGCCGGCGTTCATTTTGACGGACTGCATCAGACCATCAACATCACTTTCAAGGACGACGCCGTTGTTCACGACGGCTGCTACTTTATCGACAACCTGCGGGGCAGCGAAGCTGGTATTCGCAACTAAGGCGATACCGAGAAGCAGCGTTTTCCAGTTCTTCATACTTTTTCCATTTCAATTAACCGCAATGCGGATGATGTGTCTAACCAGTGACATTACAGCGAGCTTTGGTACGGCATGATGTTGGAACGCAGCATCTGCTGAGTACCCAGACCGTAGTTAGAGCTCAGACCACGCAGCTCAATGCTGAAGCCGATGGAGTTGTCATATTTGGAACGACCACCAGTCTGGGTGTCGTTGTTGTAATCCCAACCGTTGAGTTTACGCTCGTAGCCTACGCGGATAGCGTAACAGCAGGAGTTATACTGAACGCCCAGCATCTGGTCAGCGGCGCTGCCGGAGTTGGTGTCATAGTAATAAGCACCTACGACGGACCAGCGGTCGACGATTGGCCAGCTCGCAGTTGCACCAACCTGCGAAATCCCGTTTTTATACTGTTCTGCCGTGGAGTAACTCGGCAGCGTTGCCTGAATATATTCCGGGCTGGCGTAACGGTAAGTCAACTGCACTAAATGTTCTTCGTCCCGACGCCATTCGATGGCTGAACTGCTGGTGGAGACGTTGTTCAGACGCGTGTCGTACTGAATACCACCGCGTAAACCCCATTGATCGCTGATACGCCAGTAGGTGTCGCCCGCCCAAACCAGTGAACCCGTTTTGTCGTTTTTCTCCCAGTTAATGTTGTCATCACCGGTGCGAGACTCGGTGAAATAGTAGATTTGACCAACAGAAACGTTAAAACGTTCAACGGCGGCGTCATCATAAATACGTGATGTGACCCCGGTCGTAATCTGGTTTGCGGAAGCGATGCGGTCGAGACCGCTGTAGCTACGGTCACGGAACAGACCCGTATAATCGGATTGCAGGAACGTGGAGTCGTAGTTATTGATTTTGCTTTGGTCGCGGTACGGCACGTACAGGTACTGCATACGTGGTTCCAGCGTCTGGGTGTAGCCCGGCGTCAGCTCAACATCGCGCTCAAACACCATTTTGCCATCAACTTTCAGCTGAGGCATGGTGCGGTTGACTGAACTGGCCAACTTGTTGGCGTTGGTCGAGTCATTGTTGTAGTCGTCGATATTGGTCTGGTTGTAGTGCGTCGCCAGCAGTTTTGCTTCCGTCGTGAGGCTACCCCAACGGTTGCCCAGCGGAAGACTGATGGTCGGCTCGAGGTGGACTCGTGTCGCTTCAGGCAAATTGCTGTTGCTGTTGGTGAACTTCACCGCCTGAGCGTAGAGATGGGTATCAAACGGCCCTACATCGTTCTGGTAGGCGTTGATATCCAGCTGTGGCTCGGCCGAATAGGAGTTGCTGTTACTGCGGTCGAAAACCTGGAACTGTTTCGTCGATACGGTGGCATCGAAGTTTTGTACCGCATAGCCCACGCTCAGTTTCTGCGTGGCGTAGCCGTCGGTACTTGAGCCGTATTTCGAGTCAAAGTCGTTAAAGTAATCTGGATCGCTGACTTTGGTGTAGTCGGCGTTGAAACGCCATACCTGATCCATGACCCCGGCGTGACGCCAGTAGAATAGCCAGCGGCGGCTATTGTCATCATTAGGATGTTCGTTGGAGTAGACGCTGTCTGACGGCAGATAGTCCAGTTCAAACAGGCCTTCACCGGCATCGGTCAGATAGCGGAATTCGTTTTCCCACATCACGCCGCTACGCTTGTCCATATAGTGCGGCGTCAGGGTGGCGTCCATGTTAGGCGCAATGTTCCAGTAATACGGTAATGAGAACTCAAAGTGGTTAGTACTACCGTATTTCGCGCTTGGCAGCAGGAAGCCAGAGCGGCGTTTGTCGCCGACCGGGAGCTGCAGGTATGGGCTATAGAAGACCGGTACCGGACCAATTTTAAAGCGTGCGTTCCAGATTTCGGCAACCTGCTCTTCGCGGTCGTGGATAACTTCGCTACCCACGACGCTCCAGGTGTTAGAACCCGGCAGACAGGAGGTAAAGGTGCCGTTTTCAAGAATGGTGTAGCGGTTCTCGCCGCGCTGTTTCATGACATCCGCCGTACCGCGGCCCTGACGGCCGACCATCTGGTAATCACCTTTCCAGACGTTGGTATCTTTGGTATTCAGGTTTGACCAGGCTTTTGGCCCTTTCAGAATAACCTGATTATCGTCGTAGTGAACGTTGCCGAGTGCATCGACGGTGCGAACCGGTGTAGGCTGCCCCTCAGGCTGTTTTTGATGAAGCTGAACTTCATCGGCCTGTAAACGGCTATTCCCCTGATTAATATCGACGTTGCCGCTAAATACGGCGTTATCAGGGTAATTACCTTTTGCATGATCTGCCGTGATAGTGACCGGTTGTTCGTTCGCAGGACCGCTGACTAACGGGCGATCGTAACTCGGTACGCCAAGCATACATTGAGAGGCGAGATCTGCTGCCAATCCCTGCTGGCTGTACAAGGCGCTGGCGATCATGGTCGCGAGGAGAGTGGGAATACGTTTTTTCATACGTTGTATTTGTTGTTCCGTCATCTATAGCATTGCGGCTTGCAAACGGTCAGAGACTAACGTACTCATCGTGATGACGCTAGTGTTAATGCTCGTCGGCTTCTAAGTTGCAGTGCCGTTGGCTGCAACGTGAAATTCATCGAGTCTATCCTGCCCGTTCTTGCCAGAGGTGTTATGCACGGCATTGAATGACAGGTATGATAATGCATATTTTAGCCGCTGGCATGACGATTTGGGGAGTATATGCAGTATTGGGGAAAAGTGATTGGTGTGGCCGTCGCCCTGATGATGGGCGGAGGGTTCTGGGGCGTTGTCCTCGGGCTGCTCGTGGGTCATATGTTTGACAAGGCGCGAAGCCGTCGTATGAACTGGTTTGCCAATCAACAGCAGCGTCAGTCGCTGTTTTTTGCCACCACTTTTGAAGTGATGGGCCATCTGACCAAATCGAAAGGGCGCGTGACCGAAGCGGATATTCATGTCGCCAGTCTGTTTATGGACCGCATGAATCTGCACGGTGAGTCCCGCACGGCGGCGCAGCAGGCGTTTCGTGTGGGTAAAGCTGACAACTACCCGCTGCGTGAAAAGATGCGTCAGTTCCGTAGCGTCTGCTTTGGTCGTTTTGATCTTATTCGTATGTTCCTGGAGATTCAGATTCAGGCGGCGTTTGCCGACGGGTCTCTGCATCCCAACGAACGCGACGTGCTGTACGTGATTGCCGAAGAGCTGGGGATCTCCCACGCGCAGTTCGACCAGTTCCTGCGCATGATGCAGGGCGGCGCGCAGTTTGGCGGCGGCTACCATCAGCAGTCTCAGGGCGGTCAGGGTGGTGGTTGGCAACAGGCGCAGCGTGGGCCGACGCTGGAAGATGCGTGTAACGTGCTGGGCGTGAAGCCGAGCGACGATGCCACGACCATCAAACGCGCCTATCGTAAGCAGATGAGCGAACATCACCCGGATAAGCTGGTGGCGAAAGGGCTGCCGCCGGAGATGATGGAGATGGCCAAGCAGAAGGCGCAGGAAATTCAGAAAGCGTACGAGCTGATAAAAGAACAGAAGGGATTTAAGTAAGGTGAGTTGCCGGATGGCGGCTAACGCCTTATCCGGCCTACAAATGTGCTCAAATGTAGGCCGGGCAAGCGCAGCGCCCCCGGCAATGCATGCCAGTTAAAAATCGACCGGTGCCTTAAACGTCATGCTATTACCAAACTGCGGATGGGTAATGGTGAGCGTCTCCGCATGGAGCTGCAAACGCGGTGCCATCGCTAGCGCTTCGTCGTGCGCATAAAAGCGGTCGCCCAGAATCGGGTGACCCAGCGCCAGCATATGCACGCGCAGCTGGTGTGAACGCCCGGTAATCGGTTTGAGCTTCACCCGCGCGGTGTTATCCGGCGCATATTCCAGCACTTCATACTCCGTCTGCGCAGACTTGCCGGTTTCATAACACACCTTCTGCTTCGGCCGGTTCGGCCAGTCGCAAATCAGCGGTAAATCCACCAGGCCTTCCTGCGGCTGCGGGTGACCCCATACGCGCGCCACGTACTGCTTTTTCGGCTCGCGCTCACGGAATTGACGCTTCAGTTCTCTTTCTGCCGCTTTGGTCAGGGCCACGACGATAACGCCGCTGGTCGCCATATCGAGGCGGTGTACGGACTCCGCCAGCGGATAATCGCGCTGTACGCGGGTCATCACGCTGTCTTTATGCTCTTCCTGACGGCCCGGGACGGACAACAGGCCGCTGGGCTTGTTGACCACCATAATGTGCTCGTCCTGGTAGAGGATCACCAGCCACGGGTCCCGTGGCGGATGATAGTTTTCCATGCCCATAGCGGCTCCGATTACTGGTGAGTGACGACGATAAGACGTAGTGCGTCCAGACGCCATCCCGCCTGCGACAGGCTTTCCATCACCTGCTGGCGGTTGCTTTCAATCGCGGACAGCTCGTCGTCACGGATGTTTGGGTTCACCGCCTTCAACGCTTCCAGACGCGACAGTTCCGCGCTGAGCTTCTCGTCCGCCTCTTCACGTGCCGCGGTAATCAGCGCCTGAGCGGCTTGCTCAATCTGCGCTTCACCTTTTTGCAGAATGGTATGCACGTCCTGCTGCACCGCGTTCACCAGCTTGCTGCCGGTATGACGGTTCACCGCGCTGAGCTGGCGGTTGAAGGTTTCAAACTCAACCTGCGCGGCAAGGTTAGTGCCGTTTTTATCCAGCAGCATACGCACCGGCGTTGGCGGCAGGAAGCGGTTGAGCTGCAGCTGTTTCGGTGCCTGCGCTTCAACCACGTAAATCAGCTCGACCAGCAGCGTACCCACCGGCAGCGCTTTGTTTTTCAGCAGGGAGATAGTGCTGCTGCCGGTATCACCGGAGAGGATGAGATCCAGACCGTTGTGAATCAGCGGGTGTTCCCAGGTCAGGAACTGTGCGTCTTCGCGAGACAACGCCACGTCACGCTCGAAGGTGACGGTGCAGCCATCTTCCGGCAGGCCAGGGAAGTCCGGAACCAGCATGTGGTCTGACGGGGTCAGCACGATCAGGTGCTCACCGCGATCGTCCTGATTGATACCGACGATATCGAACAGGTTCATGGCGAAGGCTATCAGGTTGGTGTCGTCATCCTGCTCTTCGATGCTTTCAGCAAGACGCTGCGCCTTTTCTCCGCCGTTGGAGTGGATCTCCAGCAGACGGTCGCGGCCCTGTTCCAACTGTGCTTTCAGCGCTTCGTGCTGTTCGCGGCAGCTCTTGATGAGGTCGTCGAAGCCGTCGCTGTTTTCCGGTGCTGCCAGGTAGTTGATTAACTGGTCATGCACGCTGTCATAAATGGTACGACCGGTCGGGCAGGTGTGCTCAAAGGCATCCAGACCTTCGTGGAACCAACGAACCAGCACTGACTGCGCGGTTTTTTCCAGGTACGGGACGTGAATCTGAATATCGTGCGCCTGACCGATACGGTCCAGACGGCCGATACGCTGTTCCAGCAGGTCCGGGTTGAACGGCAGGTCGAACATCACCAGGTTGCTGGCGAACTGGAAGTTACGGCCTTCAGAACCGATTTCCGAGCACAACAGTACCTGTGCGCCGCTGTCTTCCTCGCCGAACCAGGCGGCGGCGCGGTCGCGTTCAATAATCGACATGCCTTCGTGGAACACGGCGGCACGGATGCCTTCGCGTTCGCGCAGAACCTGCTCCAGCTGCAGGGCAGTGGCCGCTTTGGCGCAGATAACCAGCACTTTCTGCGAACGGTGGCTGGTCAGGTAGCCCATCAGCCATTCGACACGTGGGTCGAAGTTCCACCAGGTGCCGGTATCACCTTCAAATTCCTGATAAATCTGCTCAGGGTAGAGCATGTCACGGGCGCGCTCTTCTGCGCTCTTACGGGCACCCATGATGCCGGAGACTTTAATCGCCGTTTGATACTGGGTTGGCAGCGGCAGCTTGATGGTGTGCAGTTCGCGTTTCGGGAAGCCTTTCACGCCGTTACGGGTGTTACGGAACAGCACGCGGCTGGTGCCGTGGCGGTCCATCAACATGCTGATAAGCTCCTGACGAGCTGCTTCTGCACCGTCGCGATCGCTGTTGGCGGTTTGCAGCAGGGCTTCGATATCCTGCTCGCCAATCAGTTCGCCCAGCATGTTCAGTTCGTCGTTGCTGAGCTTGTTGCCTGCCAGCAGCAGGGCGACAGCGTCGGCTACCGGGCGGTAGTTTTTCTGTTCTTCAACAAACTGCTCGAAATCGTGGAAGCGGTTTGGGTCCAGCAGACGCAGACGCGCAAAGTGGCTTTCCATCCCCAGCTGTTCCGGGGTTGCCGTCAGCAACAGTACGCCAGGTACGCGCTCGGCGAGCTGTTCAATGGCTTGATATTCGCGGCTTGGCGCATCTTCGCTCCACACCAGGTGGTGCGCTTCGTCGACCACCATGATATCCCACTCGGCTTCGCACAGATTTTCCAGACGCTGCTTGTTGCGGCGAACGAAGTCCAGTGAGCAGATAACCAGCTGTTCGGTTTCAAACGGGTTGTAGGCATCGTGCTGGGCTTCGGCATAGCGTTCATCGTCGAACAGCGCAAAGCGCAGGTTGAAACGACGCAGCATTTCAACCAGCCACTGGTGCTGGAGGGTTTCCGGGACGATGACCAGCACGCGCTGGGCGGCACCAGACAGCAACTGCTGGTGCAGGATCATCCCGGCTTCAATGGTTTTACCTAAGCCGACTTCGTCTGCCAGCAGCACGCGCGGCGCATGGCGACGGCCCACGTCATGGGCGATGTTGAGCTGGTGCGGGATAAGGCTGGTGCGCTGACCGCGCAGACCGCTCCACGGCATACGGTATTGTTCACTCTGGTATTTACGCGCGCGGTAGCGCAGAGCAAATCGGTCCATGCGGTCGATTTGCCCGGCAAAGAGACGGTCCTGCGGTTTGCTGAACACCAGTTTGCTGTCGAGCAGCACTTCGCGCATCATGACGCCGGTCTCTTCGGTGTCCTGACGGGTGCCGATGTAGGCCAGCAGGCCATTTTCTTCTATTACTTCGTCAACGAGCAGCTGCCAGCCTTCATGGCTTGTAATCGTGTCGCCGGGATTAAACATAACGCGGGTCACGGGGGAGTCGCTACGCGCATACAGACGGTTCTCTCCGGTTGCCGGGAAGAGTAGGGTGACGGTGCGTGCATCCATTGCAACAACGGTACCAAGTCCCAGTTCGCTTTCTGTATCGCTGATCCAGCGTTGACCAAGTGTAAAAGGCATATGCGTTCGGCTCTATCTTTAATAAATTGCAGGCAATATTCATCCACCACCTTTATAAACAGGCGGTGAGTGAATTTGGTCCAGGAATGGAAAGGGCGCTATGGTACTGGATGGCGAGACGTTAGTCACCTGTCAAAATAGACCCAGTTGCCCTGTCACTATTGTAGCAAAATCATCGTCGACAAAGGGGAGAATTCCTTCAGCAACCGGGGCTAATTGTTTGGTCAGATAGTGGTCGTAATCGAGCTGTGATTGCTGATAGGCCAGTGGTTCCGGGCCGTTGGTGGTCCAGACGTAGCGAATGCTGCCGCGCTGTTGGTACTGCTGCGGGCGCCCTAACCGCACGTTGTGTTCATCAGCAAGACGGGCGGCGCGCACGTGCGGCGGAATATTTTTCTGATACTCGGCCAGCGGGCGGCGCAATTGCTTGCGGTAAACCAGCTGGTCATCGAGTTCGCCTGCCATCAGTTTATCAATGGTTTCAAGGATGAAGTCCCGGTAGGGCTCGTTGCGGAAGATGCGCAAATACAGCGCCTGCTGGAATTGTTGCGCCAGCGGCGTCCAGTCGGTACGCACCGTTTCCAGCCCTTTGTACAGCATCCGCTGTTCGCTGCCTTCCTGGATCATCCCCGCATAGCGTTTTTTGCTACCGGTATCGGTGCCGCGGATGGTTGGCATCAGGAAGCGGCAGAAGTGAGTTTCAAACTCCAGCTCCAGCGCGCTGGTCAGCCCTTTTTTTTGCAGTTCATCAGCCCACCACTGGTTGACGAAATCGACCAGCGCGCGACCAATGGCTCCGGCCTCTTCTTCGCCGTGAGCCCGTTTGAGCCAGACGAAGGTGGAGTCGGTATCACCGTAAATCACGTCGTAGCCCTGAGATTCAATCAGCGCTTTGGTCTGACGCATGATCGCGTGGCCGCGCATGGTGATCGACGACGCCAGCCTAGGGTCGAAAAAGCGGCAGGCGCTGGTGCCCAGCACGCCATAAAAGGCATTCATGATGATCTTCAGCGCCTGCGATAGCGGCTTGTTTTTGTGTTGCTTGGCTTCATCGCGGGCGTGCCAGATCTGGCTGACGATCCCCGGCAGGCAGTGTTTGTCGCGAGAGAACCAGGCGTCGAGAAAACCTTCAGTGCTGTGCTGCGTGTCCGGATGCGCCATACCTTCAATCAATCCAACCGGGTCAATCAGGAATGAGCGGATGATCGACGGGTACAGGCTTTTATAATCCAGTACCAGTACGGAATCGTACAGCCCGGGGCGCGAGTCCATGACATAACCGCCGGGGCTTGCCTGCGGCGGCACTTCACCGAGGTTTGGCGCAACAAAGCCCAGGCGGTGCATACGCGGAAAATAGAGGTGGCTGAAGGCGGCTACCGAGCCACCGTGCCGGTCGACCGCCAGCCCGTTAACCGTCGCGCGTTCCAGCAAAAATGGCATGATCTCGGTTTTGTGAAAGATGCGCGCGACCAGCTCGCAGTCTTTGAGGTTATAGGTGGCTAATGCGGGCTTATCTTCGGCGAAACGGCGGTCAATTTCGTCCATTCTGTCCCACGGATTATCGATAGCTTTGCCTTCGCCCAGCAGCTCCCGGGAGACGTTTTCCAGCGAGAACGACGTGAAGCTCCAGAAGGCGGATTTTAAGGCGTCGATGCCGTCGATAATTAAGCGTCCAGCGGCCTGGGCGAAGAACACGCCGTTCTTAAAGCCGTGTTCGCGCCATTCGAGTTCGCTGTTTCCACGGCCCAACAACAGCGGCACCCGGTAGCGTTCGGCGCTTTTTTGCAGCACGCGCAGATCGAACTGCACCACGTTCCAGCCAATCAGCACGTCCGGATCATGTTCGGCAAACCAGGCGTTGAGTTTCTCCAGCAGCAGCGGACGGCTGGCGACATATTCGAGGTGGAAATCGACCTGCGGCGGCTGCTCTGGCTCGGTACCGAGCATATAGACGGTGCGTTGCCCGCAGCCTTCAAGGCCAATGCAGTAGAGCTCACCGTGGCGGCTGGTCTCGATATCTAACGATACCCACTTCAGCGGCGGACGGTATTCCGGGTTGGGCTTCATACGCGCCTGGGTCAATGCGTTGCCGCGCGCGGTGCCTTCTACCCAAACCGGGGCGGTGATAAAGCGCTCCATCAGATAGCGCTCTGGCGGACGGATATCAGCTTCGTAGACGGTAATGCCGTTTTCACGCAGCAGTTTTTCCAGCCGCATCAGTTGGCGATGCGCACGGCAGTAGAGGCCAAAAACAGGCTGGCGATGGAAATCTTTGAGCGTAAGCGGCGCAAGGCGCAGGCCGTTTTCATCCTTCAGCAAGCGTTCAACCTGTGCGCGCTGAGCCTCGGGGATAAACGCCACCGACTCCTGCGGCGGTAAGGAAACCTGTAGCGGGCCGTCGTCCGTCGCTAGCCAGAAAGCCAGTTCGGTACCCTGCGGGGTATCCCGCCAGTGACGGGTAAGGAGAAAACCTGCTTGTGGCTGGGTCACGCGTGAGCTCATCCATAAAAAAACCAGGCTTGATTATAGCCTGGTTTAAGGGAGAGTGCTGGTGGTTTATACAGGTGTTATCGGTGAGATCCCGGAGTCGGCTGCGCCTCGTCCGGGCTACAGAGAGCGCTGCCGGAGTTACTGGCCGTAATACGCTTTTGCCCCGTGCTTACGCAGGTAGTGTTTATCCAGCAGCGTCTGCTGCATATCCGGAAGCTGCGGCGCGAGCTGACGGCAGAAGATGCCCATATAAGCAATCTCTTCCAGCACGATAGCGTTGTGCACCGCGTCTTCGGCGTTTTTGCCCCAGGCAAATGGGCCGTGGGAGTGCACCAGCACGCCGGGCATTTGCGCCGGGTCGATGTCGTTATCGCGGAAGGTTTCGACGATGACCGCGCCGGTTTCCCACTCGTAGTCACCGTTGATTTCCGCATCGGTCATCAGGCGGGTGCAGGGCACTGGGCCGTAGAAATAGTCCGCGTGGGTCGTTCCGGTCGCGGGGATAGGTTGTCCGGCCTGCGCCCAGATGGTCGCGTGGCGGGAGTGGGTGTGGACAATGCCGCCGAGCGTTGGGAATGCTTGATACAGCAGGCGATGGGTTGGAGTATCCGAGGACGGTTTTTTATTGCCTTCCACCACTTCGCCGGTTTCCAGGCTGACCACTACCATATCGTTCGCGGTCATCACGCTGTAATCAACGCCGGAAGGTTTGATAACCAGCACACCGCGCTCGTGGTCAACGGCGCTGACGTTGCCCCAGGTCAGGGTCACCAGATTGTGTTTTGGCAGTGCCAGGTTGGCTTCCAGGACCTGGCGTTTGAGATCTTCTAACATGTTTACTCCTGAATGCCGGATGGCGCTTCGCTTATCCGGCCTACGGTGCTGAATTTCCCTCACCCCGGCCCTCTCCCGGAGGGAGAGGGGGAAGGGCGACTATGCGCGCGATCGATACCCTCTCGCCTTCGGGGAGAGGGTTAGAGTGAGGGGAAAATCGGCTTAACGTTTAAACCCGTAATACACTTCGTTCCAGCGCAGCGCGTCTTTAAACGCCGGCAGGCGGGTGTCGTTGTCGATAACGGCAATCTCGATATCGTGCAGTTCGGCGAACTGGCGCATATCGTCCAGCGTCAGCGCATGGCTGAATACGGTGTGGTGCGCGCCACCGGCCAGGATCCACGCTTCTGAGGCGGTTTCCAGGTTCGGATGAGCTTTCCACAGCGCGTTGGCCACCGGCAGTTTCGGCAGGTCGTGCGGGGTTTTCACCGTTTCGATGGTATTGACCAGCAGACGATAACGGTCGCCGAGGTCAATCATGCTCGCCACGACGGCCGGGCCGGTTTGGGTGTTGAAGATAAGACGCGCTGGGTCGGCCTTGCCGCCAATGCCCAGGTGCTGTACGTCGAGCAGTGGTTTCTCTTCCACAGCAATGGATGGGCAGACTTCCAGCATGTGCGAGCCCAGTACCAGGTCGTTCCCACCGTTGAAGTGGTAGGTGTAGTCTTCCATAAATGAGGTGCCGCCCTGTAGACCGGTCGACATCACTTTCATAATGCGAAGCAGGGCGGCAGTTTTCCAGTCGCCTTCACCCGCAAAGCCGTAGCCCTGCTGCATCAGGCGCTGCACGGCGAGGCCCGGGAGCTGCTTCAGACCGTGCAAATCTTCAAAGGTGGTGGTGAACGCGTGGAAACCGCCTTCTTCCAGGAAGCGTTTCATCCCCAGTTCAATGCGTGCCGCGTCCAGGACATTCTGACGCTTGTCCCCGTGAATCTGCGTGGCGGGCGTGAAGCGGTAGCTGCTTTCGTACTCGTCAATCAGCGCGTTGATTTCGCCTTCGGTCACGGCGTTAACCACCTGCACCAGATCGCCGACAGCCCAGGTATTGACCGAGAAACCGAACTTAATCTGCGCGGCGACTTTATCACCGTCGGTGACCGCCACTTCGCGCATGTTATCGCCGAAGCGGCACACTTTCAGTTGACGGGTATCCTGTTTAGAGACGGCCTGACGCATCCAGGAGCCAATACGCTCGTGGGCGTGTTTATCCTGCCAGTGGCCGGTTACTACGCTGTGCTGCTGACGCATACGCGCGCCGATGAAGCCGAACTCGCGGCCGCCGTGCGCTGTCTGGTTCAGGTTCATAAAGTCCATATCGATGCTGTCCCATGGCAGGGAGGCATTGAACTGCGTGTGGAACTGCAGCAGCGGTTTATTGAGGATAGTCAGACCGTTGATCCACATCTTCGCGGGTGAGAAGGTGTGCAGCCAGACGATCATACCGGCGCATTTGTTGTCGTAGTTGGCATCGCGGCAGATGGCGGTAATTTCATCCGGGCGCGTGCCCAGCGGTTTTAGCACCAGTTTGCACGGCAGTTTCGCTTCCGCATTTAAGGCATTGACGACCTGCTCCGCGTTTTGCGTCACCTGGCGCAGCGTTTCCGGCCCGTACAGGTGCTGGCTACCAATGACAAACCACACTTCATAATTATCAAAAACGGTCATAGTCGTATCCTTTAATGAGTCAGGGCTGCCTGAGAAGCGGCGGATTTTTCCGCGGATGCAGCCGGGAGATAATGTTGTTCGGCGCTCACGGCCCATTGCAGATAGCGCTGATAGAGTTCTTCAAAGCGCTGAGCCTGCTGTGGCTGTGGTTGCAAGGTGTGTTCGACCTGGCTTGCCATTTGTTGCTGGGCAGCCGGAATGTCGGTATGTACGCGTGCGGCAACGGCGGCGAAGATGGCCGCGCCCAGCGCACAGCATTGGTCAGAGGCGACAATTTGCAGCGGACGGTTCAGTACGTCGCAACAGGCCTGCATGATGACGCGGTTTTTACGGGCGATACCGCCCAGTGCCATAACGTTGTTGACCGGAATGCCCTGCTCGGTGAAGCACTCCATAATGGCGCGAGCACCAAAAGCGGTGGCGGCAATCAGCCCGCCGAACAGCGCCGGGGCATCGGTAGCAAGATTCAGGTCGGTGATGACCCCTTTCAGACGCTGGTTGGCATTTGGCGTACGGCGACCGTTAAACCAGTCGAGGACGACCGGCAGATGGTCGAGAGAAGGGGTGTTCGCCCAGGCTTCAGTCAGGGCTGGCAGCAGCTGTTTCTGGCTGTCTTTGATCTGTGCTTTTAGCTCTGGATGTTGAGCCGCAAGCTGCTCCAGCGGCCAGCCGAGAACACGGCCAAACCAGGCATAAATATCGCCGAAGGCAGATTGACCTGCTTCCATGCCGATAAAGTTTGGCACCACGCTGCCGTCAACCTGGCCGCAGATGCCTTTTACCGTGCGGTTGCCGACGCTGTTTTTATCGGCAATTAAGATGTCGCAGGTTGACGTGCCGATAACTTTCACCAGCGCATTCGGTTGAGCCCCCGCACCGACCGCCCCCATATGGCAGTCGAATGCGCCGCCGGAGATAACCACGTTCGTCGACAGCCCCAGGCGTTTCGCCCACTCAGCGGTCAGGTTGCCAACCGGAATATCGGCCGTCCAGGTTTCGCTAAACAGCGGGCAAGGCAGGTGCTGATTAAGAATCGGATCGAGTTCGTCAAAGAACGCCGCTGGCGGCAGGCCGCCCCAGTTTTCGTGCCACAGCGATTTATGCCCGGCGCTGCAGCGGCCGCGGCGGATGTCCTGCGGACGTGTGGTGCCGGAGAGCAGAGCAGGCACCCAGTCGCACAGCTCAATCCAGGAGGCGGCAGCCTGCGCAACGGCGCTGTCTTCACGGGTAACGTGCAGAATTTTGGCCCAGAACCACTCACTGGAGTAAATGCCGCCAATATAGCGGGAGTAGTCTTCTTTGCCCGGCTGGTGGCACAGGCGGGTGATGGCTTCGGCCTCTTCCACCGCGGTGTGGTCTTTCCACAGCACGAACATGGCGTTCGGGTTGTCGGCAAACTCTTCTTTGAGCGCCAGGACGTTCCCGTCGGCATCAATAGGCGCTGGCGTTGAGCCGGTGCTGTCGACGCCGATACCAACGACGTCGGCGCGTTGTGCGCTGGAGAGTTCAGCCAGTACGCCTTTCAGCGCGGCTTCCATGGATTCGATATAGTCGCGCGGGTGGTGGCGAAAACGGTTATTTGGCGCGTCGCAGAAACGCCCTTCCTGCCAGCGTGGATACCATTCGACGCTGGTAGCGATCTCTTCGCCCGTCGCACAATCTACCGCCAGGGCGCGGACTGAATCACTACCAAAATCGAGGCCAATTGCGATTGCCATCGTGTTACTCCATCTCAAAGAATACGTGATAGTGAAACAGTAGATATCCCCGCAAAAAACCGTCAGGCTGGAACCGCTAATCTTATGGATTATCTTGCTGTGACTGTTCAAAGTGTGACGCCGTGCAAATATTCAATGTGGACTTTTCTGCCGTCCTTATAGACACTTCAGTTGTTATCCTGAAGGTGGCGTCTAGCAGGGTTTATTCTCTAAATGCCTTGTTCATCAAGGGATGTCTGTCACTCCTTCCTCGCTGCATCGACAGCACGGCATGGATAACGCTAAAAAGCGGAGTATGGATAATTGGTTTCTTAAGAGCGAAGCGAGAGCGAGCAGAAATGGCTGAAATGCAAAACGATCCCCTGCTACCGGGCTACTCCTTTAACGCCCATCTGGTCGCGGGTTTAACGCCGATTGAAGCCGGTGGTTATCTGGATTTCTTTATCGACCGTCCGCTGGGTATGAAGGGGTTTATCCTCAACCTGACGGTGCGTGGTGAAGGGGTGATTGAAAACCAGGGCAAGCAGTTCGTCTGCCGTCAGGGCGATATGCTGCTGTTTCCGCCGGGCGAAATTCACCACTATGGCCGTCACCCGGATGCCAGTGAGTGGTATCACCAATGGGTCTATTTCCGCCCACGCGCCTACTGGCACGAGTGGCTGAACTGGCCCGCAATCGTCGCGCAAACCGGTTTTTATCGTCCGGATGAGGCGCATCAAACGGAAATTTCTGAACTGTTTGGCAAGATAATCGACGCCGGGCAGGGAGTTGGGCGCTACTCGGAGCATCTGGCGATTAACCTGCTGGAACAGCTGCTGCTGCGCCGCATGGAAGCTATCAATGAATCGCTGCATCCCCCGATGGATAACCGTGTGCGCGATGCGTGCCAGTACATCAGCGACCACCTTGCCGATAGCCACTTTGATATTGCAAGCGTGGCGCAGCACGTCTGTCTATCGCCTTCGCGCCTGTCGCACCTGTTCCGCCAGCAGCTTGGCGTGAGCGTGCTGAGCTGGCGCGAGGATCAGCGCATCAGCCAGGCCAAGCTACTGCTTAGCACCACGCGAATGCCTATCGCTACCGTGGGGCGCAACGTCGGCTTTGAAGATCAGCTCTATTTTTCCCGCGTATTTAAAAAATGCACCGGCGCGAGTCCCAGCGAATTTCGCGCGGGGTGTGAATAAAAAGTAAAGAAAAGGAAATGCGGTGTGTTGGTTTTTGTCTTTGCCAGTAAACTCTAAAGACAATTGAAGGCTTGACGATGGGGGAGACGCTCTGGAGAATCCCTGCTTCGTTTTCAAACCGGGCACACTATGCAAGCACTGCTGGAACACTTTATTACTCAGTCCACAACCTACTCGCTGATTGCGGTGGCGCTGGTGGCGTTTCTGGAATCACTGGCGCTGGTGGGGCTGATTCTGCCTGGCACCGTGATGATGGCGGGGCTGGGGGCGCTTATTGGCAGCGGCGAGGTGAATTTCTGGCAGGCGTGGTTGGTGGGTATTATTGGATGCCTGCTGGGTGACTGGGTCTCTTTCTGGCTGGGATGGCGCTTTAAAAAGCCGCTGCATCGTTGGTCATTTATGAAGAAAAACAAATCACTGCTGGATAAAACCGAACATGCGCTGCATCAGCACAGCATGTTCACTATTCTGGTGGGCCGTTTTGTCGGCCCGACGCGCCCGCTGGTGCCGATGGTGGCCGGTATGCTCGACCTGCCGATCGCCAAATTTATCACCCCCAATATCATTGGCTGCGTGCTGTGGCCACCGCTTTACTTCCTGCCGGGCATTCTGGCCGGAGCGGCAATCGACATTCCTGCGGATGAACACAGCGCCAGTTTTAAATGGCTGCTGCTGGCGGCGGCGCTGCTGCTGTGGGTAGCGGGATGGCTGTGCTGGCGCTTATGGCGCAGCGCGAAAGAGAATCATGACCGTCTGAGCGCGCTGTTAACGCGTCAGCGTCTGCTGTTGCTGGCCCCGCTGGTGCTGGGCGTTGGCGTGGTGGCGCTGGTAAGCGTGATTCGTCACCCGCTGATGCCGGTGTATATCGAGATTTTGCGGAAGGTGGTGGGGCTGTAGTGTGCCGGATAAAGCATCGCTGCCATCCGGCAGAACATCACGCCCGAATGCCAAGCAGCGCGGACGCGCTGGCTTTCCCGCTCAATAGCGCCTGCGTATCGCCGTCCCAGGCAATACGCCCTTCCGCAACGACCATCGCGCGCTGTGCAATCCTTGCGGCATCCTCTACGCTGTGGGAAACCATCAGCAACGTTAAGTTTTGCCGCTGACACACTTCATCAACCAGCTGTAGCATCTCCTGCCGTAGCGCCGGGTCAAGCGCCGAGAACGGTTCATCCAGCAGTAAAATCGGCTGCTCGCGCACCAGACACCGTGCCAGCGCCGCGCGTTGACGTTGGCCGCCGGAGAGCTCACCGGGTAGCCTGTCCAGCATAGACTCAATGCCCATCTGCCCGGCAATCACCTGTAACTTTCGCTTCTGCTCCGCGGTGAGCGACAGGCGCGGGCTCATGCCCAGCCCAATGTTCTGGCGCACGGTCAGGTGACTGAAGAGGTTATTTTCCTGAAACAGCATCGACACCGGGCGCTGCGACGGCGGCGTATGGGTATGCACTCGGCCTTCAAGCATCAGCGTGCCGCTGGCCGGCGTGAGAAAGCCGGCAATCAGGTTCAGCAGCGTGGATTTCCCCGCGCCGCTAGGGCCGAGGATTGCCACTTTCTCGCCCTGGGAAATCGAGGCGTTAAAGCGCATCGGCAGGTGCTGGTAAAGCCAGGTGACATCATTCAGTTTTAACATGGCGTCCGGGTAACTTTTCAATAACGGTGAACAGCAGGAAGCAGAGCAGCAGCAAAATCAGCGCGGTCACCGCGCCGTCCTGGCTGCGGTAGGCGCCAATTTGCTGATAGAGATAAAACGGCAACGTGCGGAAATTTTCATTGCCAAACAGCGCCACGACGCCGAAATCACCTATCGACAGCACGCAGGCAAAGGCCAGCGCCTGCGCCAGCGGGCGTTTCAGGGCGCGAAGCTCAACCACTTTCAGTCGATTAAAGCCAGAAAGCCCCAGCGATTCACACAGGATGCTGTAGCGGGCGGTAATATCGCGCATCGGCGTTTCCAGCACTTTAAGGGCATAAGGCACCGCCATCAGGGCGTTGGTGAAAATCACAATACCGTCGGCAGAGTCGGGCAGACCAACGGTGTTGTTGAGCAGCAGGAAGAAGCCGGTGGCCAGCACGATGCCCGGCATGGCGAGGATCAGCATGCCGCTCAGCTCCATCGCCTGCCCGGCCAGCGGCTGGTTGCGGGCGCGCAGTTCGCGGCTGCTCCATAGCAGCATCATGGTCAGCACCACGCAGAGAACCCCGGCGGCAACGGCGATGCGCAAGGAGGTGCCAAGCGCCTGCCAGAGTACCGGCTGGGTAAAGACCTGGAACATCGATGGATTCACCCCATCAATCACTACTGCCAGCAGCGGCGGCAACAACAGCAGTAGGGTGAGAAAAATCAGCAGGGTGTCGGTTATTCGGCTGTGCCAGCGGTCGTCCGGATCGCGCCAGCCGTGAACCTGGGTATTACCTACGGCGATGGCTCGACTCAGCCGTTGGCTCAGCAGCACCAGCATCAGGCAGCAGCCCATCTGGATGAGCGCCAGCATCGCGGCGCGCGCGGGGTCGTAGTCAAAGTTCAGCGACTGGTAGATAGCAAGTTCGATGGTAGTCGCCGAAGGCCCACCGCCGAGCGACAGTACGGTAGCAAAGCTCGCGAAACAGAGCATGAAAATCAGCGTGGCGATGGGGAGGAGCTGTCGGCGCATCCACGGCCATTCCACCAGGCGGAAAAACGGGTAGCCACGCATGCCTAATTGAGCGGCAAGCTGGCGCTGCTCGCCGGGGATTTGCTCCAGCGCCTGTAATAGCAGGCGGGTCGCCATTGGCATATTAAAGAACACGTGCGCGAGCAGAATGCCCTGCAGACCGTAAGGCGAGAACCGCCACTGCCAGCCAAAGCCAGGT
>NZ_JMPL01000069.1 GCF_000735365.1 Kluyvera ascorbata ATCC 33433
TCACCAGACGCCATCCTCGATACCAACGGTAGGTAAACAATGTCCAGAAAAACGACTTCGACTGTTATTCCCACAATGGCAGGGAGGGAACAACCCGCCTTACCATCTTGGCTCGCTTCTGCTCTCTTTCCTGGCCCCCAGACCCACCGGGCCGGTTGAAGAAGTGCCCGTTGCTTTGCCTGATGGTATTCCACTGGCTGAAGTCGATGGTATCAGAGGGAAAGCGCAGATACTCCGTCAACTGAATGATGCTGCCGGGCTTATTGAAAAACATAATCCTGAGGCCATTGTGGTATTGGGCGGCGATTGTCTGGTGTCGCTCGCGCCTTTTGCGCATTTGCTGAATCAATATGGCAATAAGTTGGGCGTGCTATGGATTGACTCTCATCCCGACGTCCAGACGGCGGAGCAGTACCCTAATGCCCATGCGCATGTGCTGGGAGCGCTATTGGGGACGGGCGATCATGACTTAGTGGCTCACGTCGCCAATACGCTTTCACCTGAAAAAGTGATGATTGCCGGTATTCATGATCCACTGGCTTACGAAAGCGAATACCTGGCCCAACATCATATCGCCACCGCTAGCCCGGAAGCGGTGAGAAATGGGGCACAGGAGGTGCTGGAATGGATAGACCGAGAGAAAATCGAATATTTGGCGATTCATATCGATCTGGACGTTCTGGATCCCGCATTTTTCCGCTCAGTTTTGTTTGCTCAACCGGGGCGCGGTGCGCATGACTTTGGTGATGTGGCTGAAGGTAAGCTAAGCATTGAGGAAGTACTCATGCTCGTTAATCTGGCGACGTCGGCTGTTGGGCTTACGCTCGCCGAACATATGCCCTGGGATATGCTGAACCTTAAAAACATGCTTAACGGCTTACCGTTGCTGAAATAATGGGGAGGATCAAGAGCCAGCGTGGTGTGCTTAACGCTGGCTCCAACCTTTAAAGGACGGTAAAGTCTGGGCCATTGAATGATGGAAAAGGTCATGTATGTCAAAGGACACCGAAACGTACCATAAGCTGATTACTGCCGCGGCTGCCTGTTTTGCCGAAAAAGGCTTCAGTGCGACCAGCGTGCGCGAGATTTCTACCCGAGCAGGTATCAGCCAGGGCGCAATGTACACCTATTTTAAAGGCAAGGATGAGCTGATAAGGGCTATCGTTCTTGAGGAGCAAAACTCCGCGCTGTCTGCCCATAAAGAAGCCGCTCCAGGGACCTATTTTGACCGTCTCTGTCAGCAGGTCGCGTCCTGTATCAGCGATGTGGGTTATCCGGTGACGCATCGTCTCTGGGTTGAAATTATGGCGGAATCCTCCCGCAACGCTGAACTACAGGAAGCCTTTATCGCCAGCGACACCATCATGCGGCAAAGTCTTGCGACGATCATTGAGCAGGGTATGGCCGCAGGCGAGTTCCGACCGGACATTAACCCGCAGGAAATGACCATTATTCTGTTTGCGTTTATTGATGGCTTAATTGCCCGTAAGGCGATCAATTCGGCGTTTTCGCTGCGCGTTGATGTGCCGATGTTCCCTGAGCTGATGGCTAAATTGCTGCGCTAATTTGCTTTACCTGATAAGCATTTCTCAAATGCCCGACGTACATTTTCATCCCTAAAGGGCACCTGGAAAGCGTGGCTTAAAATCATCTGCGTTAGCCTTTAACGTTGGAGAGTCCTGGTGCTATCAAATCAGATAACTTATTGAAAGGCGAGAAAGTCTGGAGCGACGACAATGAGATCTGATAGGGTGGTGAGTGCATAAAAAAAAGAAATTGTGTCGTTCCTCGTTTGGATAAGATGCAAATGCCCGCGCTAAATCTGAGGTGAATGCTATGCAACAAATTGATTTCTATATGGTAGATGCCTTTGCTACCGCTACGTTTGATGGCAATGCTGCTGCGGTTTGCCCGCTTACCGAATGGCTGCCGGATGAGACGCTATTAAACATGGCTAAGCAGCATAACCAGTCTGAAACCGCCTATTTTGTTACCAATGATAATGGTTTTGAGCTGCGTTGGTTTACGACTCAGGGTGAGATAAATCTCTGTGGGCATGCAACACTTGCCGCCGCGCACGTTATCTTTGAATATCTTGATTATCCCGAGGCGACGATTCATTTTGATACTCGATTTGTCGGGCCACTCACGGTGACACGCAACGGTGAATGGCTAACGCTTGATTTTCCCGCCTGGAAAACCGAATCCGTTGTTCCTCCAGCGTTATTACTGGAAGCATTGGGGATAACAGATTACAAAGAAGCGCGCGTAGCGCGTGATTATCTGATTGTGCTGGAAAATCAGCAGCAGGTAGAGGCGCTGCGTCCGGATATTCATGCCATGATCCCGCTGGGAAAAATGGTCTGCGTTACCGCCAAAGGCGAGGGAACCTACGATTTCGTCAGCCGTTTCTTCTGTCCTGGCGAAGCCGTTGCGGAAGATCCGGTGACAGGTTCAGCGCATAGCATGTTGATCCCCTACTGGGCGGAAAAACTCAGCAAAACGCACATGCTGGCGCATCAGGGCGTTGAACGTGGCGGGGAGTTACGCTGTCAGTTCGCGGGGGATCGCGTTCACATCGGTGGGCAGGCCACCACGTACCTGATAGGTAAAGTGCTGTTACGGTAGGTGTCGTATCGGAGTGCATGGGGCGGTTGTTTTCAACCGCCTTTTTTTCGCGTTTTATGCGAACATTAAGATAACCTTAAGAAGATCGCATTCAATGCTAACGAGGGGAAAAATTTTCTGATTAGTATCAGGTCTACATTATTTTCATGAATACTAGTTATGAAATTTGATACTCGTTTGACGGTTTCCGTCGTATTGCTTGCTGGTTTATCGGTGCTATTTCCATTTGCTGCGGATTGGCACGTTCCGCTGTTGGGCGGCGTAGTGGTGGCCTGGATTGAAAATGGTCAGGCGCTCTGGCTATTGTTTGGTGCGGTATTTACCGTCTGGTATATCAGACCGCTCTCGCGCCCCGAAGGCGAAAAGCAGTTCTGGCTGTGGGCCGCGCTGTGGTGGGTGGTTTTACTGGGACGAAGCACCAGTTGGGGTCGTGTCTATTTTCCGCAGACTCCGCATATCGTTTTTAGAATTATCTCGGTCATATTGATTGGCGCGCTGCTACTGTCGCTGTTTTCACGCCACTTACGCCGCGAAATTAAGCGACGGGTTAAGGAACAATCGATACCGTTTTGGCTGCTGGCGGTCACGGTGGTCACGTTTTTAATATCGGATACCGTAGAACATCACCGCTTGCTGGCGCCGCTGTTTGTACGCGATTTGCATTATGCCGATATGATGGAAGAACTGTATGAAATACCGTTCATGGTCGGGTTGCTACTGATGACGTACTATTTTATGCGCGCGGATAAAACAGCAGAAATGAAATTAACGGTCGCTTATCAATAGCGATTTGATGCGCCTCAGCGTTCAGGGCACTGAGGCGCGTTTTATCAGTTAACGGAAATCGGTTTTTCTTGCTCGGCTTCTTTTTTATTCAACACTCGGGTAGCAATCACCCCAGACATCATCGAACCATTCACGTTCAGCGCCGTACGTGCCATATCGACAATCGGTTCAATCGCAATAAAGATACCGACCAACGCGACCGGGAAATTAAGAGTAGAGAGGACAATCAGCGCGGCAAACGTTCCGCCGCCACCAACGCCTGCCACACCGATGGAACCCAGTGCAATGGCAGGTAGCAAGGTCAACAAGAAATGCAGTGAGAATGGATCGATACCCAGGGTTGGCGCAATCATGGCAACCATAATCGCCGGATAAATCCCCGCGCAGCCGTTTTGTCCCATGCTGGAACCAAATGAAGCAGCGATATTGGCGATGGTACTCGGCACGCCGAATTTCTCCTGCGCGGTAATTGCCAGCGGAATGGCCGCCGCGCTGCTGCGGGAAACAAAGGCAAAGGTCAACACTGGCCAGACGGTTTTATAGTAACGCAGCGGATTATGACCGCTTAGCACCAGCAAAATAGCGTGCACAATAAACATCATTGCCACTGCCAGGTAGCAGGCAACAATAAAACCGAGCAGGCTGGTAAATTGCGCAAGTTGATAGGTGGAGAAGACTTTTGCCATTAATGCCAGCACGCCATAAGGTGTGAGCGCAATAACGATACGTACCATCTTCATTACCCAGAATTGAATGGCGTTAATCCCGCTGCTTAATTTTTCACCTTCTTCTGGTGCCTCTTTTTTCACTTTCAGTAGAGCAACGCCTGCCAACAGGGTAAATATGACAATCCCGATCACCGAAACGCTTCTTGCACCGCTCAGGTCAAGGAACAGGTTGGTTGGAATTAACGATGTGATGAGCTGTGGCAGTGAAACGGCGGCCGTTTTCGAGACGTCATCAGCCGTTAAGCTGGACTGCATCTGCCCGAAGGTACTGGCGTTGAGCCCGATAACGTGGGCAGTGGTCAGGCCAATAAACCCGGCGATCATCACCAGCACAAGCATACACGCGACAATCGTCAGGGACAGTTTGCCGATCCCCGCGTTATTTTCGAGCTTATTAATGGCAGACAGAATGGAAATAAAGATCAGCGGAATGGCGACCAATTTTAATAAATTCACATACCCGTTACCAATGACGCTGTACCAGTCAATAATAGTGGCTTTGCTGGCAGAAGAGATAAAGTGAAGAGAGAGCCCAAGGATCGCACCCATGAAAATGGCGACGAAGACAGAGCGGGAGAGCGATTGACGGCGTTTATCTATTTCGAAAATGCCCCATGAGCAGATCAAAAAAAGCGCAATATACGCGAGCGTAGTGAACATCTTTAAGCCTCTTGCCCCATTCAGCACCTGAAATGCCGGAAAGAGTTGTTTTCAATTAATTAACCTATTATCCCGGATGAATAATAGCGACGCGGCGAATTATAAAGAGTAAAACTCTGCAATGTCACACAAAAAATGTGACTTTATGCGTTTGATACCCTCTGCTGTTATCCGCGGTCTACACCATCATTGGCGGCTTGTTTTCAGAACGGGGATCTCGTAGGTTGTTTTTTTATCTCCATCCGGGGGCATTATGCAGGCGTTACTGGTTATTGATATGCAACGGTTTGTCAGCGATAGAATCGCGCGTGGGATAACGTATTTTCCCACTGACAGCATTGAAAACATGAAATCTGTTATTGCCGCTTTTCGGTCGGCCGGAAAGCCGGTGATCCACGTTCGTCACGAAACGATGGAACCGGGGTCTGACCTACATAAAAATTCTCCGCAATACCCTCCCGTAGCTGGGTTTGAAGAGCAGGGCGAAGAAACGGTATGGGTTAAACGGACGTCTTCGGCGTTTAGTTCTACCGATCTTCAAGGCTGGCTGCAGCGGGCACAGATAACCGAGTTGACGGTGATCGGTGCCGTGGCCGGTTTCTGCGTGAACTCAACGGTTCGCTCGGGATGCGATTTGGGCTTCAACATGACGGTGGTGCGCGATGCTGTCCTGAGTTTCCCGCTGGATAACGCCGGACTGAGCGCAGAGAACATCTTCAACGTGACGCTCGGATTGCTGGAAGCGGGGTTTGCCCGCGGGGTTAACGCTGCCGAATTGATGTCGCAGAGCAGCTGATTTTATAAAATAGGGCTGAAAGCGTGTTTATTGTTCTATTGGTAGCATAAACACGCTGTTTTTGAAGGTAGTGGTATCGCGTCTCTCGAGGGTTATAATTTTTCACCCAGCATTTTATGCTGTCTGGCTTTTCATCTCTCCCAGGCGTGCGGCGCGAAAAGATAGCCTTTATTACGCACAGTTTTAATGCGGTAAGGTTCGGTCGCGCTGTCGAGCAGCTTCTTACGCAGGCGCGAGATAGCCACATCAACGCTGCGATCCATACCGTCGTAAGTGACGCCGCGCAGATTTTTCAACAGCGCGTCGCGGTCCATAATTTGGCCCGCATGGGTCGCCAGCTCCCAAAGAAGATCGAAATCCGCCGTCGATAGCGCAATGTTCTCACCGCTTAGCAGTACCTGGCGATTGACCGGGTCAATGGAAAGCGTGCCGAAGCGAATGGCTTTATGTGGCGTCAGCGCGGGTTGCGCCGGTGTCGTACTGCTTGCTGAGGCAGGACGCTGGCGCAGATGCAGGCGCAGACGTGCCAACAGCACCGCCGGGGGCGTCGTTTTGAGTATGTAATCATTAGCACCCATTTCCAGCGACAGAATATGGTTCATGTCGCTATCGAGCGAAGTGAGCAGCACAATAGGGCCGGCCCACTGACCGCGCAGGTCGCGGCATAGCGTCATGCCATCTTTGCCTGGCAACATGATGTCCAGCAGCACCAGGTCAGGGTTTTCCCGGCTGATCGTTGCCTCTGCGTTATCACCGCGCGGCTCGACCACCACTTCCATATCATGCTTTCCGAGATAAGCGGCGATCAGCGCCCCAACATCCGGATCATCCTCAACATAAACGATCTTATTCATTACTCTACGCACTGACGGAAAAAAGGCTACGATACACTGAGCGCCTGTTGCCCGCCATCATTCCTTTCTTAATTTCCGCGCTGCATTAACCATTCATTAATAAGCAGACTTCCGTTATGCTCAGACAACATGTTGTTTATTGGTGAACAAAAAAATGGGGTTGTTAATTAAAGCGCTGCTGGGAGCGCTGGTGGTGGTGTTGATTGGCGTCCTTGCGAAAACTAAAAACTACGCGATCGCCGGGTTGATCCCGCTGTTCCCGACCTTTGCGCTGATTGCGCACTACATTGTCGCTAGCGAGCGCGGCACCGAGGCGCTGCGTGCCACTATCGTTTTCGGCATGTGGTCGATTATTCCCTATTTTCTCTATCTGCTTTCGCTGTGGTACTTCACCGGCATGATGCGCTTGCCGCTGGCGTTAGCAGGCGCGGTGGCCTGCTGGGGCGTGAGCGCCTGGCTGCTTATCTTCCTGTGGGGACGCTTCCACTAAACGCTAAACCAAGGGGCGGCCGCCATCAACGGCGAAGGTGCGCCCGGTGACGTAGCAGCTGCCGAGGATATACTCGACGAGATCGATAATTTCTTTCTCCCCGGCGGCAATCTTCATCAGCGACTTGTTGAGCGCTTTCTGGCGATATTCCGCATCATCACCCTCATTAAACAGCACCAGCGCTGGGGCAATGGCGTTGACTTTGACCTCCGGCGCCAGTTTGCGAGCAAACGAGCGGGTCATATTATCCAGCGCCGCTTTACTGGCGGCATAGGCGATGTGCTTATCGCTACCGCGCTCAACCACGTAGTCGGTGAAGTGAATAATGTCGCCTTCAGCATGACCGTGGCCACGCAGCAGATCTTCCAGCGCATGGTTAAGCAGGTAGGGAGCATGGACGTGAATCTGCATCATCGCGTTCAGCACATGGCTCAGCGATGCGCCTGGCGTTTCTGCCAGCCACCCGCTGGCGTTATGAATAACCGCGCGCAGGCCGGAGCAGTGGCTTCTTACCGCATCCGCAAAAGTATAAATGCCTTCATCAGTAGAAAAGTCTGCCTGAATACAGACCGCGCCTGCTCGTTGCATGACATCGATAGCGGGATAGTGAGTCCGGTAGCTTAAAATAACCGGCTGCTGCTGGGTGAGAAAATGGTGGGCAAGGGCGAGGCCAATGCGGCGGCCTCCACCGGTTATCAGAATCGGGCGTGATAGCATGTTTGAACCCATCGTACTCTCCTTATTTTGCAGACGATGGGGTCACGCGTATCACCCCACCAGCATCCATGTTGCCGGTACGGCGGCAACCAGAAGCAAACCAATTAAAGCCAGTTCACGACGCTTCAGCATGACGTTGTCGACATGAGTGCGGCGTGCGTAAATAAAGACCAACAGCCCCGGTGCGTACAGCACGACCGACAGCAGCAGGTGCATGGGGCCAGAAGCATACAATAACCATAAGCCATAAATGCAGGCGCCGACACCGATAACCTTATGTAACGGACGACTCGCAATTTTTAACAGAAATGCGCCCACCAGGAAATAGGGCACAAGGATCATTTCGGAGGCGATGGTTAGCAGCGTATTGTAGTCTGAGCCGGTCAGCCAGATCAGCACCAGACTTGCCTGAACGCTGAGGTTGGTCAGCCATAGCGAAGCGGATGGCGCATTGTTCGCATTCTGGCGGGCAAAAATACGCGGGAAGGCTTTATGCGTGGCGGCCAGCAG
This sequence comes from Kluyvera ascorbata ATCC 33433, assembly GCF_000735365.1. Lineage (GTDB taxonomy): Bacteria > Pseudomonadota > Gammaproteobacteria > Enterobacterales > Enterobacteriaceae > Kluyvera > Kluyvera ascorbata. The sequence goes on from NZ_JMPL01000069.1 coordinate 8,170, forward strand.
CGGCACTTCTGCCGCCATAATCGTCCAGCTCAGGTAAGCGCCGCAGACCGAGACAATCAGCCCGGCGGCAATCACCACTTCACCCCATGAGCCCATCATACGCACCATCAGGCCAGCCATCGATGGGTTACGCATTTCCGCGAGTTCCGGGCGAGGCACCACGCCCATCGACAGCAGCGTCACCAGCAAATACACGCCCAGTGCGGAAACCACTGCCAGCAGCGTTGCACGGCCTACATCCTTTTTATTGCGGGCGCGAGCGGATACAACCACCGCGCCCTCCACGCCGATAAATACCCACAGGGTAATCAGCATGGTGTTTTTCACCTGCTCCCAGACCGGCACGCCTAAATCAATGCCGTGGAAATCCAGGGTGAAGGTATTGCTGTTGAAGGCAATGGCGGCAAGTACGATAAACAGCCCCAGCGGCACCAGTTTCGCGAGCGTTGCGACCAGGTTAATGCCGGCGGCCGTTTGCACGCCGCGAAGCACCAGAAAATGGACCACCCACAGCAGAACCGATGCGCCAACAATGGACTGCCAGGTGTTGCCGTCGCCGAAGAGACGCAGTTCGGGCGTATCGGTAAAGAAGCTTAGCGCAGAGAAGACAATCACCAGATAAGAGACGTTAGCAATCACCGCGCACAGCCAATAACCCCATGCGGAGCAAAAACCAATCAGCTCACCGAAACCTTCGCGTGCATAGGTAAAAATGCCGCCGTCGAGGTCTGGGCGAATACGGGTCAGCACCAGCATCGCGATAGCCAGGAACAGAATGCCGACGCCGGTAATTGCCCAACCAATCAGCAGCGCGGCAGGGCTGGCAACTTCCGCCATGTTTTGCGGCAGACTAAAAACGCCTGCACCGAGCATAGAGCTCAGAACCAGTGCCGTCAGAGCACTAAGCCCTAATTTCTTTTCCATGTGAATCCTGTTGTGGAAGAAGAAGAACAAGAATATTTATTTGGCGAAATCGCATAAAAATGGAGGATTGCGCTGAGGCGGCGATTTTACGGAGAGCAGTGCATACATGCAACAATGTATGACTTAAAAAGTCAGGATATTGGATTCTGGAGAATCAAAAAGGAATGTCCAGGCGGCGGTGCTGGTGTAAAAAAAGGGGGGGGGAAGTCAGAGAGTGAGCGTGATGATGAAAAAAGCCGGTGAATCATCACCGGCTTTTTTGTGATTACTTGTACAGGTCGGCGCTGATGGTGACGTTGCCGCCACGCTCTTGCCACTGACGCGTAATGTGGTAGTACTTCGCGCCTTTCTTAGCGGCGCGTTTGGCGACCTGATAGGACACTTCGGTCATGTTGCCGTAGTTGCCGGTGAACTTAACGCTGTCGAACGGCACCATCTGTGCAGCAGCGATTTTGTTCAGCTCTTCAACTTTAGTGCCGTCTGGCAGCGTGACGCTGTAACGCCCACCTTTAGAGGACTGGGTTTCGAAGAACCGGCCTACACCGGTGCCTGAACCTACGGCAGCGGTGGTGGCAACGCCTGGGATTTCAACCTGTTTAGCGGCTTCACCGCCTGCGGCCAGGGCTTTACGGCCAGCGTCGGAGTCAGCAGGAATGGCATCCGGGCTTTGCAGAACGCGTTTTTCAGCGTCAGCTTTATAAATGTATGCCGTTACGCGCTGGTTGCCGCCGTCATTGGCATCAACCTGACGAACAATAAAGAAGGAAGCAGCGCCTTTGGCTTTTGCGGCTTTGGTGATGGCATCGTTCACTTCTGGCTGGCTGCGGTAGAAGCCTTGCACGGTAACGGTGTCATAAGGAACCAGAGCAACGGCCTGATCTTTTGGCAGTTCAACGATACCGTTGATCACGCGGTTTTTTGGGGCTTCTGCTTTTGCTGCATCGGCTTTGTAGAAATCAGCCGTTACGCGCCAGTTCCCGCTGTTGCCGAAATCAGAAGTGTCGACAACGTAAAAGGAGGCTGCACCGTCTTTGTCCGCTTTACGGGATACTGCCTGAACGGCATCGCCAATGGCGTTAAAACGGCCGGTAATTACGACACGGTCATAGGGCTTCAGTGCGGACGCTTGCTCCGGGGTCAGCTCGGTTGCTGCTTGAGCGGACATGGCCGCGGCAGTCAGCATGGCGGACACGAGGAGGGTGTTCTTAAGCTTCATAAAAATAATCCTTCGCCTTGCGCAAACCAAATTCGGGAAATGTTGTAAACGGGAAACGCCTGATTATGGCATTGAAATGACGCTATTGTCTGCGTCATTTTTCACTTCAGATGCGAACCCGATGACGGTTTTGGATAACTTTTCCTGATATGTTGAAAAAACGGGCGCTTGACCAGAAAAACCGGTCAACCATATGACTTTTTTAAGTTAATGGAATGTTAATTAGCATATCCTGCCCGCAAAAAATCATGTTTTCACTCGTCGATGAAGCGAATTATGAGGCTCGCTAAACAAATCGGGGTAAATATCGCTGTTTGTAACCGTCATCACTCGGTGTTTGGCATTTAATGCAAAAATAGTGTTTTCCGGAGCTAGATCACAATCGTGATTTTCAGTAGGTTATAGACAGTTTGTTACTGTTTTATTTATTCAGGTTGCTCGCCTGTTTGTTCGCTTACGGGTTATCCGCAACACACTGACAAAATAGCAAACCATCAAATAAAAACCGATGTAAGGGAATAGTTATGCGTATTGGTGTACCAAAAGAGAGGTGGGCCCAGGAAACGCGAGTCGCAGCAACACCGAAGACGGTGGAGCAGCTGCTTAAGCTCGGTTTCAGCGTGGCAATTGAAAGTGGTGCAGGAAAACTGGCAAGTTTTGATGATGAGGCATTTGTTCAGGCTGGGGCAGAAATCGTCACAGGCGACGCGGTCTGGCAGTCAGAGGTTATCCTCAAAGTGAATGCGCCGCTGGATGAAGAAATCGCGCTGCTGAATCCGGGCACCACGCTGATTAGCTTTATCTGGCCTGCGCAAAACGCTGAGCTGATGGCGAAGCTGGCCGCCCGTGGCATTAACGTCATGGCGATGGACTCTGTGCCGCGCATTTCCCGCGCGCAGTCGCTCGATGCCTTAAGCTCGATGGCAAACATCGCTGGCTACCGTGCAATTGTTGAAGCGGCCCATGAATTTGGTCGCTTCTTTACCGGCCAGATCACCGCGGCGGGCAAAGTCCCACCGGCAAAAGTGATGGTGATTGGTGCTGGCGTCGCAGGTCTTGCGGCGATCGGCGCGGCTAATAGCCTCGGTGCGATTGTCCGTGCCTTTGATACGCGTCCAGAAGTTAAAGAACAGGTGCAGAGTATGGGCGCCGAGTTCCTTGAGCTGGACTTCAAAGAAGAAGCGGGTAGCGGTGATGGCTACGCTAAAGTGATGTCCGAGGCGTTTATCGCCGCGGAAATGGCGCTGTTTGCCGCGCAGGCAAAAGAGGTCGACATTATTGTGACCACGGCGCTGATCCCGGGTAAACCGGCCCCGAAACTGATCACCCGAGAAATGGTTGACTCCATGACGCCGGGTAGCGTCATCGTTGACCTGGCGGCACAAAACGGCGGTAACTGCGAATACACCGTGGCGAATCAAATCGTCACCACGCCAAACGGCGTGAAGGTGATTGGGTATACCGACCTTGCCGGTCGTCTGCCGACGCAATCCTCCCAGCTGTACGGTACCAACCTGGTAAACCTGCTGAAGCTGCTGTGCAAAGAGAAAGACGGCAACGTCACCATCGACTTTGACGATGTCGTGGTTCGCGGCGTGACCGTGATCCGTGAAGGCGAAGTCACCTGGCCGGCACCGCCAATTCAGGTTTCTGCGCAGCCTCAGGCGCCGAAGAAAGTGGCTGAAGAGCCGAAAGAAGCGGCTAAACCGGCTTCACCATGGCGCAAGTATGCGCTGATGGCGCTGGTAATTATTCTGTTCGGTTGGCTGGCGAACGTCGCGCCAAAAGAGTTCCTCGGTCACTTTACGGTGTTCGCGCTGTCCTGCGTAGTGGGTTACTACGTGGTGTGGAACGTTTCTCATGCATTGCACACGCCGCTGATGTCGGTCACAAATGCCATCTCGGGCATTATCGTGGTCGGGGCGCTCCTGCAGATTGGCCATGGTGGCTGGGTCAGCTTCCTGAGTTTTATCGCGGTATTGATCGCCAGCATTAATATTTTTGGTGGTTTCACCGTCACTCAGCGCATGCTGAAAATGTTCCGCAAAGGATAAGGGGTAACACATGTCTGGAGGATTAGTTACAGCTGCATACATTGTTGCCGCGATCCTGTTTATTTTTAGCCTTGCAGGGCTGTCCAAACACGAAACGTCCCAACAGGGCAACTACTACGGTATTGCCGGGATGGCTATCGCACTGATTGCGACCATCTTCGGGCCGGATACCAGCAACGTGGCGTGGATCCTGCTGGCGATGATCATCGGCGGCGCGATTGGTATTCGCCTGGCGAAGAAAGTTGAAATGACTGAAATGCCGGAGCTGGTGGCGGTTCTGCACAGCTTCGTGGGTCTGGCAGCGGTGCTGGTGGGCTTTAACAGCTACCTGCAGCACGAAACCGGCATGGAGCAGATTCTGGTCAATATTCACCTGACCGAAGTATTCCTCGGTATCTTCATCGGTGCGGTGACCTTTACCGGTTCTATCGTGGCGTTCGGTAAGCTGTGCGGCAAAATGTCGTCTAAGCCGCTGATGCTGCCAAACCGTCACAAGCTAAACCTCGCCGCGCTGGTGGTCTCTTTCCTGCTGCTGGTGGCGTTCGTTCGTACCGATAGCGTCGGGACTCAGGTGCTGTGCCTGCTGGTGATGACCGTTATCGCGCTGGCTTTTGGCTGGCATCTGGTGGCTTCCATCGGCGGTGCGGATATGCCGGTGGTGGTTTCGATGCTGAACTCCTACTCCGGTTGGGCGGCGGCGGCGGCGGGCTTCATGCTCAGCAACGACCTGCTGATCGTGACCGGTGCGCTGGTGGGTTCTTCTGGTGCCATCCTGTCGTACATCATGTGTAAAGCAATGAACCGTTCGTTCTTCAGCGTCATTGCCGGTGGTTTTGGTACCGATGGTTCCTCTACCGGTAGCGACGAAGAAGTGGGCGAGCACCGTGAAATCACCGCGGAAGAGACGGCGGAAATGCTGAAAAACTCTCACACGGTGATTATCACCCCGGGCTACGGCATGGCGGTGGCACAGGCGCAGTATCCGGTGGCTGAAATCACCGACAAGCTACGTGCACGCGGTATTAAGGTCCGTTTCGGTATTCACCCGGTTGCCGGGCGTCTGCCTGGCCATATGAACGTGCTGCTGGCGGAAGCGAAGGTGCCTTACGACATTGTGCTGGAGATGGACGAGATTAATGACGACTTCTCCGATACCGACACGGTGCTGGTTATCGGTGCGAACGACACCGTTAACCCGGCTGCGCAGGACGATCCGAAGAGCCCAATCGCCGGGATGCCGGTTCTGGAAGTGTGGAAGGCGCAGAACGTTATCGTCTTCAAACGCTCAATGAACACGGGCTATGCTGGCGTGCAGAACCCGCTGTTCTTTAAAGAGAACACCTCTATGCTCTTTGGTGATGCTAAAGCAAGCGTAGACGCGATTCTGAAAGCGCTCTGATTGTTCGTTTGAAAATGAAGCCGTCTGGTCTCGCAGACCGGCGGCTTTTTTATTTGTCTCTTGATTGCTTTTGGTCAAAAATTGCACACTCAAAGGTGTTATACTACTTTAAGTCGTCCACACCTAAGAGGAAGTTATGGATACCTTGTTATCGCCTGCACAACTGGCCATCGAATATCTCCGCCGTGAAACCACGCCTTTAACCCCCGCACAGTACCTGAAACGCGTTAAACAGCTTGAGCTGGAATTTGCCGACCTGATGTCACTTTCAGCCATTGAGCTCAAAGAAGAAATCGATTTTGCCTGGCGACTAGGGCTCCACTGATAGGTGTGTGATACCAGACATAAAAAAACCGGCTTGAGCCGGTTTTTTATTTACCATCACCAGGACCGTTAATCGTCCTCTTCGTCATCCATCTCGACCGGCGTCTGGTAATCATTTGGCTTAATAGCCAGCAGATCGCAGCGCAGGTGGTCAATGACCTGTTCCGCTGTATTACCCAGGAATGCCGCTGAAATACCGGTACGGCCGACGGTGCCCAGCACCACGATACCGGCATCCAGATGCGCGGCCAGATCCGGGATAACCTCTTCAGGCAGCCCTTTCTCAACGTGGGTGAATTTTTCGTCGATACCAAATTTCTGGCGCAGTGATTTCATCGCCAGCAGATGCTGACCGCGAATCGCGTCGTTATACACGCTTGGATCAAAATCAGGCAGTTCAATCGCGATATTGATAGGGGTTACAGGGTAGGCGCCAATCAGGTGAACCTCGGTATGGTTAACCTGGTCTGCCAGCTCCATCGTCTCTTTGACCAGCTTCTCGTTCAGCGCGTTGTGGTATTCCTCTTCGCTGGCGAGGTTGACGGCCACCAGCGCTTTACCGCCTTCTGGCCACGGCTGATCTTTCACCATCCACACCGGGCAAGGGCATTTGCGCAGCAGGTGCCAGTCGGTCGGGGTAAAGATGACGGATTCCAGCTTGTCATGCTGGTGGGCCATTTTCAGCATCAGGTCGTGGCCACCGCTGATAACCTCCTGAATAATCGCTTCGAAGGGGCGATTGTGCCACACCACTTTAATTTCCAGCGGTACGCCAGCCTCCAGGTAGAATTTAGCCTGCTCGCGGATCCATGCGGTTCGCTGGCTAATTACGCCCTGGCGCATTGCGGTGCGCTCGTCAGGAGACAAAAGGGTGGTCATTTCATAAGAGAAGTCATAGATAGGCAAAAAGGCTTTAATGCGCCCGCCAATTCGTTGATGTAGATAAACAGCGCGTCGCAGCGCCGGCTGATCGTCCTGGTTCGGGTCGATAGCAACGAGCATATTTTGATACTTGGCCATACAGGTCTCCTTACAGCTGTAACCACAGTTTGTAAGTAAAAGATAACTCATATATGGAGAATGAAACAGGGGATAACCTTCGCTAGATCAACAAACAGGATAAATTAACATTACTGCCGTATTGGAATTTAGCCCCAAGGATTTACTTATAGCTGGAATGGAATTAACGCTATTTCTGCGGCATTCTGCGAGATGGTCAGGCATTGGGGGAGGGAATGTTGCCGATTTTCAGACTATCTCCAGCCATCAGAAAATCACGATGACTGAAGCGAGTGGTGGAAACATAACGGCAATAAAAAACCCCGAAAATTCGGGGTTTTTCAGCAAGTGCTCAGAATCTATCAGGCAACGTTGCGAGTATGTCCCGCGAGGATTGCCAGCGCATCGCTGTTTTCAATCGTAATGTATTTGCCTTTTACTGCCAGCATGCCGCTTTTCTGGAAACGACCCAGCAGACGGCTGATGGTTTCTACCGTCAGACCGAGGTAGTTACCGATATCGCCACGGGTCATCGTCAGGCGGAACTCACGAGGAGAGAAACCACGCTGCGCGAAACGGCGAGACAGGTTATAGATAAAGGCCGCCAGGCGTTCTTCCGCGTTTTTCTTCGACAACAGCAGGATCATGTCCTGATCGCCTTTGATCTCACCGCTCATCAGACGCATCATCTGCTGACGCAGGTTTGGCATCTTACCGGACAAATCGTCCAGCGTTTCGAACGGGATCTCACAAACCATTGAGGTTTCCAGCGCCTGAGCAAAGCTTGGGTGGTGGCCTGTCCCGATGGCATCAAAGCCCACTAAATCACCGGCCAGATGGAAGCCCGTAATCTGCTCATCGCCCTGTTCGGTGATGGTATAGCTCTTGATGGTACCGGAGCGAATAGCGTACAGAGACTTCAGTTCATCACCGGCCTTGAAGAGGGTTTGCCCTTTCTGAATGGGCTTTTTGCGCTCGATAATATTATCCAGCTGATCAAGCTCATGCTCATTAAGAGTGAACGGGATGCAAAGCTGGCTGATGCTGCAATCCTGACAATGGATAGCGCAACCGCCAGACTGAATGCGTCGTATAATTCTCTTTTCCGGGATCATAGGTCTGCTCAAGCCGTAATTGATATTAGTCAATTTTAACATCTTTTTATGGAGCAGGTAAGTCTCGGCGTAGGGATTCACCTAATATTAAAAAGGAATAGTTCCCATCGAGATATATCCAATTGATATACCTCATTTATTTTTAGGAGTGATTGTGAAAGCAGATGTCTTAAGGCGACGATAAGGCACAGAAAATCAAAGCAGCAGGTAGCCTTCATGGCGTAAAAGCCACTCTTTTCGCTGTACGCCACCGGCATAGCCCGTCATGGTGCCGTTGCGCCCAATTACCCGATGGCAGGGAACGACAATGCTGACAGGATTCGATCCGTTTGCTGCGCCCACGGCTCGCGCGGCGCCGGGGCGACCCAGCTGTTCGGCAAGCTGCCCGTAATGCATAACCTGTCCGCAAGGGATGGTACGCAGGGTCTGCCACACTTCTCGCTGAAAGTCGGTTCCGCCTGTCGCCGTTGGCAGCGTTTCAATCACGGCAAGATCGCCCTCAAAGTAATCAGCGAGCTTTTGACTCAATCCACCCGGATTGCGGGAAGCGACGCGGGTATAACCTTCATGACGGTAGTGAATGTCCAGCAGTTGATCCATACGGTCGCTGTGTTCTTCCCATTCAATCGCCCGCAGGTGGAAATTTTCATCGCACAGGATCCACAGCGGCCCCACCGGGGTAGCAATTTTGTCTTCGAGCAAAGTCAGCATACGTACGCTCTCATTTTAATGAATTATTCCTATACTCCACCATACCATGTGAATACAACGATGCTCTATACCCCAAATGTGTAACCTTGTAAAATATATGGTTTTATATAACCAATTCGGATTGTGCGAATTAAGAGGATATAAAAATTAAATTTTCCGATGGCAAGAAATATAAAATAATGTATAGCCGACTATAAGTAAGCTATTGAATAGCGGGGTAATGAAAAGGCGAGAGCGGTCAGTAGAATAAAAATCGGGGCCTGTCGACATCGCCAGACCCCGCAGCAACCACACAATTGTGTCCATACTTGTTCCCACTTTTGCTCCGAACAGCGGGTATTACTATTTATAACGGGTTCGCGTTAATTTTCCAGATAATTCTTGGTGATTTATTTCACGTATTCGAAATGCCCGCTCAATATTAATTCTCAATTTACGACATTTAAGCATGAATTAATTTATACAAATAAATAATAAGTTGCGAATGAAGATATTTGGAAGGTGAGGAATTACGCAACTGGATGACAACGCATTGAGCCAACCCGGCGACACGGCTATAGTATGCGCCAGACGTAACGAAGGGGAGCTCTCATGAATCTTGATGACAAATCGCTGTTTCTTGACGCCATGGAGGATGTCCAGCCGCTTAAGCAGTGCCACGATGTACACTGGCAGCCCATTCGTAACGCCCGCACCCGGCAGGAGTTAGACACGCTGCAGCTGGATAACTTTCTCACCACCGGCTTTCTCGATATCGTCACGCTTGCGACACCGCTTGAATATAAGCGTGAAGGGCTACAGAACGGTGTGCTGGATAAACTTCGGCTGGGGAAATATAACCAGCAGGCCAGCCTGAATCTGCTGCATCAGCCGGTTGAATCTTGTCGTCAGAATCTGTTTGCCTTTATCCGCCAGGCGCAGAAAGAAAATCTACGCAACGTGCTGATTATTCACGGTAAAGGTAAGGAAGACGGTTCTCACGCCAATATCATTCGTAGCTATCTGGCCCGCTGGCTGACCGAATTCGACGAAGTACAGGCATTTTGCTGCGCGCTACCGCACCATGGCGGCAGCGGTGCGTGCTATGTTGCGCTGAGAAAATCGGACTCCGCGAAGCAAGAAAACTGGGAGCGACACGCCAAACGCAGCCGCTAGATAATCTCGCTGTAGGCCGGATAAGCGCAGCGCCATCCGGCGCTAACGCAGCAACAAACTTAGCTCTGCCGCCGCTTTTTGCAGTTCCGGCAACACCCGTTCTAACAGATCGGCGGCGGAAACTTGTCCCGCATGAACGCCAACGTTTAATGCCGCTTCCACGTGCCCCTGTGGGTTGAACAGCGGCACCGCCAGCGAACGCAGCCCCATTTCCAGCTCCTGATCGTTTAACGCATATCCCTGCTGACGAATCGTTTTCAGCTCGGTTCGCAGTTTGGCAACGGAGGAGATGGTCTGCGGGGTATAGCGAATCATGGTAATACGCGCCAGCATGTCATTCAGCTTCTCTTCCGGCTGGTGGCTTAGCAGCACGCGCCCCATCGAAGTGGACCAGGCGGGCAAACGGCTGCCGATATCGAGATCGATGGTCATTATGCGTGAGCTGGATGCCCGAGCGATATAGAGAATATCGTCGCCATCGAGGGTGGCAATAGAGCAGGACTCATTAAGCATATCGCTCAGGTGTTTCAGCACCGGCTGCGCCGAACGCGCTAGCGGCGTTGATGCCAGCCAGGCGTGCCCAAGGGATAAAATCCGTGGCCGTAGCTGGAAGTTCTTCCCATCTTCTGCGTAAACAAACCCGAGCTTGCCGAGCGTATACAGGCAGCGTCGCACCGCCGCGCGCGGAATACCCGTTTTCTGACTGATTTGTGAAATCGACAGCACCCGACGCTGTGGCGTAAAGGCCTGGATCACCTCCAGCCCTCGCGCCAGCGACGCCATAAAATTCGGGTCACCTTTAAACGGATCGCTATCGCCCGTCAAAATATCGTCTGGATGTTTCTCCATTTTTCTCTCCGTTTATGCCATCGATCACATTCTTCAGCTAAACATACACGATGTTCGATTATCGCACCATATTTCGATTATCGCCCTTGACCGGCATCGTTAAGCGGGTCACATTTTGTGCGAACAACGAATATAAGTGCGATAGTCGCACATCAAGGAGCAACCTGATGATCGATAAAAGTGTGCCGACGCTGACCGATGCCGTCGCGGGTATCAACGATGGGGCGACGATAATGATTGGTGGTTTCGGGCCAGCCGGACAGCCAACCCAGCTGATTGATGCGCTGATTGAGCAGGGCGCGCGCGACCTGACCATCATCAATAACAACGCGGGTAACGGTGAAATTGGCCTCGCGGCGCTGCTGAAAGCGGGCCGCGTACGCAAAATGATTTGTTCATTCCCACGTCAGGTCGACTCGCAGATTTTTGATGACCTCTATCGCCGCGGCAAAGTGGAGCTCGAGCTGGTGCCGCAGGGTAACCTGGCCGCGCGCATCCAGGCCGCAGGGGCAGGGCTTGGGGCTATCTTTACCCCTACAGGTTACGGCACGCCGCTGGCGGAAGGTAAAGAGACGCGGGAAATTGACGGTCGCCACTATGTGCTGGAGTACCCGATTAAAGCGGACTTTGCGCTGATTAAAGCCCACCAGGGCGATCGCTGGGGCAACCTCGTGTACCGCAAGGCGGCGCGTAACTTCGGCCCGATCATGGCCACCGCGGCAAAAACGACGATTGCCGAAGTCACTAATCTGGTGGCGCTAGGGGAGCTCGACCCGGAGAACGTGGTGACGCCAGGCATTTTCGTTCAGCGTATCTTCTCGCTGGAAAACCTCAACCACCAGGCACTGCGCGCTTAAGGAGCCCATGATGCAAAAACTCTCTCGTGACGATATGGCAAAGCGCGTGGCGCAGGACATTCCCGAAGGGGCCTACGTCAACTTAGGTATCGGCCTGCCGACGCGTATCGCCAACTATCTGCCGACCGATAAAGAAGTGTTCCTGCACAGCGAAAACGGCCTGCTGGGCATGGGGCCGAAGCCGGCTCCCGGCGAGGAAGACCCGGAATTGATTAACGCAGGTAAAGAATACGTCACCTTATTGCAGGGCGGCTGCTATTTCCACCACGGCGACTCCTTCGCCATGATGCGCGGTGGTCACCTGGATATCTGCGTGTTGGGAGCCTACCAGGTCTCGGCGCAGGGCGACCTTGCCAACTGGAGCACCGGCGCTCCAGATGCGATTCCGGCCGTTGGCGGGGCGATGGACTTAGCCGTCGGTGCGCGTCAGGTTTTCGTCATGATGGACCATCTCACGCGTGACGGGGAGTGCAAGCTGGTTGAACACTGTACCTATCCGCTGACCGGTGTGGGCTGCGTTAGCCGCATCTATACCGACCTGGCCGTTATCGACATTACCGCAAGCGGCCCGGTGGTACGCGAGATATTTAACGGACTCTCCTTTGAAGAACTGCAGCGCATCACACCGGTCACGCTTTCTTATCACGCCGTAGCGGAAATCGCTTAAGGAACAATGATGAATCAGGCATTTATCTGCGACGCGGTACGCACTCCGTTCGGTCGTTTTGGTGGTACTCTTTCAGGCGTTCGCGCTGACGATTTGGCCGCGCTGCCGCTGAAAGCGCTGTTGGAGCGCAATCCGGGGCTCAATCCGGCGCTGATTGATGATGTGATTTTCGGCTGCGCCAACCAGGCGGGGGAAGATAATCGCAACGTCGCCCGCATGGCGCTGCTGCTGGCCGGGCTGCCGGAGACGGTACCGGGAACCACCATCAACCGCCTTTGCGGTTCTAGCCTTGATGCGATAGGTGTGGCAGCCCGTGCGATTAAAAGCGGTGAAACGCAGCTGATGATTGCTGGCGGCGTGGAAAGTATGTCCCGTGCGCCGTTTGTGATGGGCAAAGCGGAAAGCGCATTTAGCCGCGCCATGAAGATGGAAGACACCACGATCGGCTGGCGCTTTATTAACGCGCAGATGAAAGCGCGGTACGGCGTGGACTCGATGCCTGAAACGGCGGAAAACGTGGCAACCGATTTTGCAATTGCGCGTGCCGACCAGGACGCTTTCGCGCTGAGAAGCCAGCAGAGAACCGCGCTGGCGCAGGCGAATGGGGCGTTTAATGATGAACTCATTTCGGTGCAGATCCCGCAGCGTAAAGGAGAGCCGATTCGCTTTACCCAGGATGAACATCCGCGCAGCACCGCTTTGGAGTCGCTGGCAAAATTAAAAGGTGTTGTGCGCCCGGACGCCACCGTCACGGCGGGCAACGCTTCTGGCGTAAATGATGGTGCCTGTGCGTTATTATTAGCCAGCGAACAGGCAATGACGCAAAATGACTTGCAGCCGCTGGCTCGTGTTGTTGGCATTGCCACCGCCGGGGTTGCACCGCGAATTATGGGCTTTGGCCCGGCACCTGCCGTTCGGAAAGTGCTGGCGCAAACCGGCTTAACGCTGGCGCAAATGGATGTTATCGAGTTGAATGAAGCGTTTGCCGCACAGGCGCTGGCGGTACTGCGCGATTTAGGATTGCCGGATGATGCGGCACATGTTAATCCAAACGGTGGGGCGATTGCGCTGGGCCATCCGCTCGGCGCGTCAGGTGGACGCCTGGCGATGACCGCGGCCTACCAGCTGCGCCGTACCGGTGGGCGCTATGCGCTGTGCACCATGTGTATTGGCGTAGGCCAGGGAATCGCGCTGATTATTGAACGCGTATAAGGAGCAGGAATGAGTTTGTTAACCCCGCTATTGCGCACGGATGCACTCACGGCTGTGTTCAGCGATGAGCAGCTCGTTCAGGGGATGCTGGATTTTGAAGCCGCGCTAGCCAAAGCGCAGGCTCGCTGTGGAATCATTCCCCATGAGGCGGTGGAGCCTATCGTTGCGGCCTGTCAGGCTCAACGGCTCGATTTTCCGGCGCTCGCCGCGGCGGCGGCGAATGCTGGCAATCTGGCGATTCCCCTGGTGAAGCAGCTGACTCAGGTGGTGAAGGCGAGCGCTCCGGAGGCGGCTCGCTATGTCCACTGGGGTGCAACCAGCCAGGATGCCATTGATACCGGCTTGATGCTTCAACTTCAGCAAGCGTTACAGCAGACGGAGTCCCGGCTTCAGCGTCTTATGCACGTGCTGGCCGAACAGGTAGCGCGTTATCAGCATACGCTGATGGCGGGCCGAACCTGGATACAGCATGCGCTGCCGATCACCTACGGTTTGAAACTTGCGGGTACCCTGGATGCGTTATTGCGTTGGCACGAACGGCTCCAGCAAATGCGTCCTCGCGTCCTGGCTCTGCA
>NZ_JMPL01000070.1 GCF_000735365.1 Kluyvera ascorbata ATCC 33433
AAAGATTTATTCTGACTTTAGCGGAGCCGTAACGGAATGACAAAGTTTGCTTTAGTGGGTGATGTTGGGGGCACCAATGCGCGTCTGGCATTGTGCGATTTAGCCAGCGGTGAAATTTCGCAGGCGAAAACCTATTCCGGCCTGGATTATCCAAGCCTGGAAGCCGTTGTCCGCGTCTATCTCGACGAGCATAACGTGTCGGTTGAGGACGGCTGCATCGCCATTGCTTGCCCGATTACCGGCGACTGGGTGGCGATGACCAACCACACCTGGCAGTTTTCCATTGCGGAAATGAAGAAAAACCTCGGTTTCTCTCATCTGGAAATCATCAACGACTTTACCGCGGTCTCGATGGCGATTCCGATGCTGAAAAAAGAGCATCTGATCCAGTTTGGCGGTACCGAACCGGTTGAAGGCAAACCGATCGCCGTTTACGGCGCGGGCACCGGCCTTGGCGTCGCGCATCTGGTTCACGTCGATAAACGCTGGGTCAGCCTGCCTGGTGAAGGTGGTCACGTCGATTTCGCGCCGAATAGCGAAGAAGAAGGGATTATTCTTGAAGTGCTGCGTGAAGAGATTGGTCACGTATCCGCCGAGCGCGTCCTGTCCGGCCCGGGCCTGGTCAATCTCTACCGCGCGATTGTAAAGTCTGACAACCGCGTGCCGGAAAACTATAAGCCGAAGGATATTACCGAACGCGCACTGGCTGACACCTGCACCGACTGCCGCCGTGCGCTGTCGCTGTTCTGCGTCATTATGGGCCGTTTTGGTGGCGACCTGGCGTTAACGCTTGGCACCTTTGGCGGCGTTTATATCGCCGGTGGTATTGTGCCGCGCTTCCTTGAGTTCTTCAAAGCCTCCGGCTTCCGTGGTGGGTTTGAAGATAAAGGCCGTTTTAAAGATTACGTTCACCCAATCCCGGTCTATCTGATTGTTCACGACAACCCAGGCCTGCTTGGCTCCGGTGCGCACCTGCGTCAAACGCTGGGGCAAATTCTGTAAACTGCCTGATGAAAAAACATGTAGCCCGGCCGAGCGTAGCAACGCCGGGAAGCACATCCCCAAACCGCGTTCAATTCGCGGTTTTTTTTCGCCCGTCTTCTGCCATTCCGACACGCGTCACACTTCTGTCAGGCAGGATTATTTGTCCAGTAAAAGCATTGTTCGTCTGCTAACAATGACCGAGGCGACTTAGCAATAATCCCTCTCGTTAACTATCTGGAGGAGTTTGTGATGACTAAGAAACTGATTGCCGTCTGCGCATGCCCAATGGGGCTGGCACACACTTTTATGGCTGCCCAGGCGCTGGAAGAAGCGGCGGTGGAAGCGGGATATGAAGTCAAAATTGAAACGCAGGGCGCCGACGGTATTCAGAACCGCCTGACCGCGCAGGATATTGCCGAAGCGACCTTAATTATCCACTCCGTTGCCGTCACGCCGGAAGACAATGAGCGTTTCGAAACGCGCGATGTGTACGAAATTACCCTACAGGATGCCATCAAAAACGCCGCGGGCATTATTAAAGAAATCGAAGAGATGGTTGCAGCTGAACAACAATAATTGTCGACAGGGATACCACTATGGCCATAAAAAAACGCAGTGCAACCGTTGTGCCAGGCGCATCTGGTGCTGCCGCGATAAAAACGCCGCCAGCCGCCCGTAACAGCTTTTGGGGCGAACTCCCGCAGCATGTGATGTCAGGGATTTCGCGCATGGTACCGACGCTTATCATGGGCGGGGTGATCCTCGCCTTCAGCCAGCTGATTGCTTATAGCTGGCTGAAGATCCCTGCTGATACCGGCATTATGGATGCGCTCAATAGCGGGCAATTTTCGGGCTTTAACCTCTCTTTGTTAAAGTTTGCCTGGCTGTCGCAATCCTTCGGCGGCGTCTTGTTTGGTTTCGCGATCCCGATGTTTGCCGCGTTTGTGGCGAACTCTATCGGCGGTAAGCTGGCGTTTCCGGCCGGGTTTATCGGCGGATTGATGTCTACTCAGCCGACGCAAATGCTTAATTTTGACCCCAATACGCTGCACTGGGTGACGACCGCACCGGTTCCTTCCACCTTTATTGGCGCGCTGATTATCTCCATCGTTGCCGGTTATCTGGTGAAGTGGATGAACCAGAAGATCCAGTTGCCTGATTTTCTGCTCGCGTTCAAAACAACCTTTTTACTGCCGATCCTCTCCGCGATTTTCGTCATGCTGGCGATGTATTACGTCATTACCCCTTTCGGCGGCTGGATCAACGGTGGTATTCGCACGCTGCTGACCACGGCGGGCGAGAAGGGCACGCTGATGTACGCGATGGGGATTGCAGCGGCAACGGCTATTGACCTCGGCGGCCCGATCAACAAAGCGGCGGGTTTTGTGGCCTTTAGTTTTACCACCGATCACGTCCTGCCAATTACCGCCCGTTCGATTGCTATCGTCATTCCACCGATTGGCCTGGGTCTGGCGACCATCCTTGACCGTCGCTTAACCGGCAAACGCCTGTTCAGCGCCCAGCTTTATCCGCAGGGTAAAACGGCGATGTTCCTCGCGTTTATGGGCATCAGCGAAGGGGCGATTCCGTTTGCGCTGGAGAGCCCGATTACCGCGATCCCGTCCTACATGGTAGGGGCGATTGTGGGTTCAACCGCCGCCGTCTGGCTGGGTGCGGTACAGTGGTTCCCTGAGTCGGCTATCTGGGCGTGGCCGCTGGTAAGCAACCTTGGCGTCTACATGGCGGGGATTGCGCTGGGGGCGATTATTACCGCGCTGATGGTGGTGTTCCTGCGTAACCTGCAGTACCGCAGAGGCAAACTGCTGATTGAAAGCCTCTAAGGATAAGGACGAAACAATGATGTTATTGGCATCGCTGCGGCAGTGGCTGGTTGAACAGGAGCTTGACGCGGTATTGATTTCATCGCGCCAGAATAAGCAGCCGCACCTGGGCATTTCTACCGGCTCTGGCTATGTGCTGATTGCGCGCAACAGCGCGCATATTCTGGCTGATTCACGCTATTACGCTGATATTCAGTCTCGCGCCGACGGCTACCAGCTTCATCTGCTGAACGCCGAGCGAACGCTGGCAGACATCGTGAACCAGATTGTGGCCGACGAACATCTTTACACCGTCGGTTTTGAAGGGGCACAGGTAAGCTGGCACACCGCCCAGCGCTGGCAGGCATCCATTAAGGCCGCGCTGGTAGGGGCTTCTCTCGACGCGCTACGGCAAATCAAAACGCCGCAGGAAATTGACCTGATTCGCCAGGCCTGCCGGATTGCGGACCAGAGCGCGGAGCATATTCGTCGCTTTATTCAACCGGGAATGCTTGAGCGAGAGATTGCCGCCGAACTCGAATGGTATATGCGTACGCTTGGTGCGGAAAAAGCCGCTTTCGATACCATTGTCGCCAGCGGTTGGCGCGGCGCGCTGCCGCACGGTAAAGCCAGCGATAAACGCGTGGAAGCCGGAGAACTTATCACGCTCGACTTCGGCGCTCAGTATCAGGGCTACTGCTCTGATATGACGCGGACGTTTCTGGTTTCCGGTGCGATGGCGCCCGAAGCGCATCCGCTGTTTTCGGTCTATCAGGTGGTGCTTCAGGCCCAGCTTGCAGGCATTGCCGCCATTCATCCGGGCGCGCGCTGCTTTGAAGTGGATTTCGCCGCACGTTACGTCATTAATGAAGCGGGCTACGGGGAATACTTTGGACACAATACGGGTCACGCGATTGGCATTGATGTTCACGAAGATCCGCGTTTCTCGCCGACGGATGCCACCGCGCTTGCGGCGGGGATGCTGCTGACCGTTGAACCCGGCATCTATCTTCCAGGTCAGGGGGGCGTGCGAATTGAAGATATCGTGCTGGTAACGCCTGACGGCGGCGAAGTGCTCTATAGCATGCCAAAAACATTGTTATGCACGGGAGAGGCATGATGGATTTATCGCTACTGAAAGCCCTGAGCGAGGCGGATGCGATCGCCTCCTCAGAACAAGAAGTTCGTCAGATCCTGCTGGATGAAGCGGATCGTCTGCACAAAGAGGTGCGCTTCGATGGTTTGGGATCGGTACTGATCCGATTAAATGAATCCGATGGCCCGAAGGTGATGATCTGCGCGCATATGGATGAGGTGGGTTTTATCGTTCGTAGCATCTCTTCTGAAGGGGCGATTGATGTGCTGCCGGTCGGCAATGTCCGCATGGCGGCGCGTCAGCTACAGCCGGTTCGCATCACCACCCGTGAGGAAAGCAAAATTCCCGGCCTGCTCGACGGTGAACGTAACGGTAATGATGTGGGGTCTCTGCGGGTAGATATTGGCGCGCGCTCTTATGATGAAGTGGTTCAGGCCGGGGTGCGTCCGGGCGATCGCGTGACCTTTGATACCCCTTTTCAGGTGCTGCCGCATCAGCGGATGATGGGCAAAGCGTTCGACGACAGGCTGGGCTGCTATCTGCTGGTGGCGCTGCTGCGTGAACTGAACGAGACCGAATTACCGGCCGAAGTCTGGCTGGTGGCAAGCTCCAGCGAAGAAGTCGGGCTACGCGGCGGGCAAACGGCCGCGCGCGCGGTGGCTCCGGATGTGGCGATTGTGCTGGATACCGCCTGCTGGGCGAAAAATTTTGACTACGGAGCGGCAAATCATCGTCAGCTGGGTAAAGGCCCAATGCTGGTGCTGAGTGACAAATCACTGATTGCGCCGCCGAAGTTGATTGCCTTAGTTGAACGCGTATCTGCCGAAGCCGAAATTCCGTTACAGCTCGATATGTTCAGCAACGGCGGCACCGATGGCGGCGCGGTACACCTTAGCGGAACCGGGGTTCCGACAGTAGTGATTGGCCCGGCCACCCGTCATGGGCATTGCGCGGCGTCCATTGCGGACTGCCGCGACATTATGCAAACCCAGGCGCTGCTATCCGCGCTGATTACCAGCTTTACGCGTGAGACCGTGGCTCACCTGACGGACTTCAGGTGCTGATCTCACGCTAACAGGAGTGGTTATGTTAACGATTCAATTTCTCTGCCCGCTGCCGAATGGCCTGCACGCTCGCCCCGCATGGGAGCTGAAAGAACAGTGCAGTCAGTGGCAAAGCGATGTGACCTTTATCAACCATCGTCAGAATGCGCAAGCTGATGCGAAAAGCTCGTTAGCGCTGATTGGCACCGGCACGCTGTTCAATGATAGTTGCAGTCTGAACATTACCGGCCGCGATGCCGAACAGGCCAGGCGTGCGCTGGAGGAGTACATCCAGAACCGCTTTATTGACAGTGATAGCATTCAGCCGACGGCAGCGGAGCTGGCGGCACACCCGCTGCCGCGCTCGCTGATTCGTCTTAATCCGGACCTGCTGTACGGCAACGTGCTGGCCGCAGGGGTAGGCGCGGGAGTGCTGACGTTGTGCAAAAGCGACAGTCTGGATATCTATCGGGCCATTCCCGCCAGCGCCGAAGACACGACGCGGCTGGAACACAGTCTGGCGACGCTTGCCGAGCGCCTGAATCTCCAGCTTCGTGAGCGCGGGGGAGAAAGCAAAACCATTCTTAGCGCTCACTTATCGCTCATCCAGGATGATGAATTTGCCGGAAATATCCGCCGTCTGATGGCCGGGCAGCAGAAGGGGCTAGGCGATGCCATCATCACCAATATGGAGCAGGTCTGCGACAAGCTGCTGGCCTCCGCCAGCGATTACCTGCGTGAGCGGGTGAGCGATATTCGCGATATCAGCGAACAGCTGCTGCATATCACCTGGCCTGACCGCCGCCCGCGTAACGCGCTGGTGCTGGATAAACCGACGATTCTGGTGGCGGAAGACCTGACGCCTAGCCAGTTTTTAAGCCTTGATTTACAACATCTTTCCGGCATGATTCTGGAAAAAACCGGGCGTACCTCCCACACCTTGATTCTGGCTCGCGCCTCCGCTATTCCGGTGCTCAGCGGGCTACCGCTGGAGGCGATTGCGGGCTACGCCGGCTTACCTGCGGTGTTGGACGCACAGTGCGGCGTGCTAGCGGTCAATCCCAATGACGCAGTGAGCGGCTACTATGCGATAGCGCAACGCCTGGCTGAAAAGCGCCAGCAGCAGCAGGCGCGGGATGCCGCGCAGATAGCGCTTACCAAAGATAACCAACGCATCGACGTTGCCGCTAATATCGGCACCGCGCTGGAAGCACCCGGCGCCTTTGCCAATGGGGCCGAAGGAGTTGGGTTGTTCCGCACTGAAATGCTGTTTATGGACCGGGACAGCGCTCCCGACGAGCAGGAGCAGTTTGAAGCCTACCAGCAGGTGCTGCTAGCGGCTGAAGGCAAGCCGGTTATCTTCCGCACCATGGACATTGGCGGGGATAAAAACATTCCCTATCTCAATATTCCGCAGGAAGAAAACCCGTTCCTTGGCTATCGTGCGGTGCGAATTTATCCCGAATTTGCCGGGCTATTTCGCAGCCAGCTGCGCGCTATTCTGCGCGCGGCAGCCTTCGGCAATGCGCGGCTGATGATTCCGATGGTGCACAGCCTTGATCAGATCCTGTGGGTCAAAAGTGAACTACAGAAAGCCGCCGCGGCGCTCAAGCAGGAAGGGCTGCGGCATGCTGAAAATATTTCATTGGGCATTATGGTCGAGGTGCCTTCGGTCTGTTACATCATTGACCATTTCTGCGATGAGGTGGATTTCTTCAGTATCGGTTCCAACGATATGACGCAGTACCTCTACGCGGTCGACCGCAATAACCCTCGGGTATCTCCGCTGTATAACCCGATTACGCCATCGTTCCTGCGCATGTTGCAGCAGATTATTCGCGTGGCGCACGATCGCGGAAAATGGGTGGGCATTTGCGGTGAACTGGGTGGAGAAAGCCGCTATCTACCGCTACTGTTGGGGCTCGGTCTTGATGAACTGAGCATGAGTAGCCCGCGGATCCCGGCGGTGAAAAGCCAGATTCGCCAACTGGATGCCAGCACCTGCCGCGAACTGGCGCTTAAGGCGTGCGAATGCCGGAGTGCGCAGGAGATTGAAACGCTGCTGAACGCGTTTGCGCCCGCGAAAGACGTCCGTCCGCTGCTGGCGCGAGAGAATATCTTTGTCGGCGAGTCGTTTGCCAACAAAGAGCAGGCGATTCAGTTCCTCTGCGGTAACCTCGGCGCGAATGGGCGCACAGAGCATCCGTTCGAGCTGGAGGAAGATGTCTGGCAGCGTGAAGAGATTGTCACCACCGGCGTAGGGTTTGGCGTGGCCATCCCGCACACCAAATCGCAGTGGATACGTCATTCCAGTATCAGCATTGCACGCTTATCACAGCCGATAGACTGGCAGTCTGAAATGGGCGAGGTGGAGCTGGTGATTATGCTGACGCTGGGTGCCGACGAAGGCATGAACCATGTGAAGGTTTTCTCACAGCTGGCGCGGAAACTGGTGAATAAGCAGTTCCGTCAGTCGCTGTTTGCGGCAGAAGATGCCAATGCGATTTTAACGCTGCTGGAGTCGGAACTGGTGTTCTGAGGTGAACGCACAACCCCGTAGGCCGGATAAGCGCAGCGCCATCCGGCAATCATGTAGACCGATGCCGGATGGCGGCGTAACCGCCTTATCCGGCCTACGCGGAGACGGGGTTATCGGCCCAGGATTTCCTTACGGATAATCTCGGCGCCTGCGCTTAGCGCGTTGAGCTTGCCGCGAGCCACCTGGCGAGGCAATGGTGCCATGCCGCAGTTGGTTGACGGGTAGAGGTTCTCTGCATCGACGAACTGCAGCGCTTTGCGCAGCGTCTCAGCCACTTCTTCAGGCGTTTCAATAGCGTGGTTCGCAACGTCAATCGCCCCTACCATCACTTTTTTACCGCGGATCAATTCCAGCAGATCCATTGGCACGCGGGAGTTGTGGCACTCCAGCGAGATAATATCGATATTCGAAGATTGCAGCTTAGGGAATGCCTCTTCGTACTGACGCCACTCTGAACCCAGCGTTTTCTTCCAGTCGGTGTTGGCCTTAATGCCGTAGCCGTAGCAGATGTGTACCGCGGTTTCGCACTTCAGACCTTCAATAGCGCGCTCTAATGTCGCGATCCCCCAATCATTTACTTCATCGAAGAACACGTTAAAGGCCGGTTCGTCAAACTGGATAATATCCACGCCTGCGGCTTCTAACTCGCGAGCTTCCTGGTTGAGGATTTTGGCAAATTCCCACGCCAGCTTTTCACGGCTTTTGTAGTGATTGTCATACAGGGTATCAATCATGGTCATTGGCCCCGGCAGCGCCCACTTGATAGGCTGCTTAGTCAGCTGACGCAGGTAACGCGCATCGTCAACAAACACCGGTTTTTGACGTGCCACTTCATCGACAACCGTTGGCACGCTGGCATCGTAGCGATTACGGATTTTCACGATCTCGCGTTTTTCAAAATCCACGCCGCTCAGGTGCTCAATAAATGTGGTGACGAAGTGCTGACGGGTCTGCTCGCCGTCGCTAACAATATCAATACCGGCCAGCAGCTGTTCTTGCAGGGAGAGACGCAGCGCATCCTGTTTCCCTTCAACTAACTCGTCGTTCTGTAATTTCCATGGTGACCACAGCGTCTCTGGTTGAGCAAGCCAGGACGGTTTCGGCAGGCTGCCAGCGGTGGAAGTCGGGAGCAATGTTTTCATATTCAATAACCTGGTATTATTTGTTAATCAAAGAGCGTAGTTAGCGGACCATTGCTCAAGAATGTTCTGATACGGCTTGATAAAGTGCTCTTCGGTAAATTTCCCCTGCTCAATCGCTAAGCGGCTGCGTTCTTCACGGTCATAAACAATTTTGGTTAATGAGTGATCCTGCTGGTTCAGGTCTGGCTGATAGCACAGGCCCGCCGCCGAGTTGGCATTGTAAATTTCCGGGCGATAAATCTTCTGGAACGTCTCCATGGTGCTGATGGTGCTGATAAGCTCCAGGCTGGTGTAATCACTCAGCAGGTCACCGGAGAAGAAGAACGCCAGCGGCGCAACGCTGTTTTGTGGCATGAAATAGCGTACTTTCAGGCCCATCTTGCCGAAGTACTGCTCGGTCAGGGAGGCGCTGCTCGGCTGGTATTCAATGCCCAGCACCGGGTGTTCATTGCCCGTGCGGCGATAAACATCTTTGCTCGACACGCTAAGGCAGATAACCGGCGATTTTTTGAAGTTCGCTTTGTACTCCGGTGAGTTGGCAAAGTGCTTAAAGATATTGCCGTGCAGCTCGCCAAAGGTATCCGGAATGTTAAATTCGGTTCTGTTTTTATTATGCTCAAGCAGCAACACGCTGAAGTCATAATCACGAACGTAGGAAGAGAAGTTATTGCCAACAATGCCTTCAATACGTTCGTTGGTTTTCTTGTCAACAATATGGGTTTTCAATATTTCGATGGCTGGAAACGCCGTGGTTTTACCTTCCGCATCGATATTCATCTCAACGGAAATAATCTCAAGCTCAACGCCGTAACGATCGCCTTTAGGGTTATCCCAATGCGCTAACGTATTGAAACGATTGTCAATCATCTTCAATGTATTGCGCAGGTTTTCCTGACGGTTCTCCCCACGAGCCAGATTCGCGAAGTTGGTAGTAATACGCGTATTTTCTGACGGGTTATAGTTTTCGTCGAAGGTGCTGCTCTTGATAGTAAAGGTAAAATCTTTATTCATCGTCTCTGTCATCCCGAGTGCTGATATGAAAATTAAATTCACTTACTGATTGCCAGAGACGCTGCTCTGCTTTTCTCATTCAGCAGTCTTAATGTTGCCGATAAGTTAATGTTGATAATTTATGCCAGAGGCGGTGAAAGAGGGAAAGCGACTTAATTTCAATGCAACATGAGGGAAGTTCATGATGCGGGGAAATGGTGAAAAAGAGAGGTGTGTCACGAAACGCCGCAGCGGGCTCTCCGGCGCGTTTAGCACCGGAGAATAGGGCTAATCAAGCTCAGAGAGCATTTGACCGTTGCTGAAGCTCCAGTCATCGGCGGTATTGAACTGAATCATCACCATCACATCATCAGGAGAAATATTCATCTTCGTATTGAGTCGTTCACAGAGCGTCCTGCAAAGGTTTCTCTTTTGCGCAGATGAACGCGGTTTTCCCGCAAGGATATGAAACTGAATGAAGTTGTCGCTACGCCCTGCGCTGTAATAGCGGCTATCAAACACGCGCTGGTTTGCCGGTAGCGTTTCAAACACCTGAAAACGATCGTGGGGCGGGACGACAAATTCGTCTTCGAGGCTTTGCTGCAGAATGTCAGATATCTGCGCTATCTGGGCATCGCTGTAGCCCTGGCGTAGGGTTATTCGGGTAAATGGCATTGTCGTTATTCCTCATCCAGACATTCGAGAGCGGATACCGCCGCAGGCCAGCCCGCGTAGAACGCCAGATGGGTGAACGCTTCCACCATTTCGGCTTTTGTCAGGCCATTTTGCTGCGCAAAGTGAATGTGCCAGGGGATTTGCTGCACGCGCCCAAGCGCGGTGAGGGCGGCAAGCGTAATCAGGCTACGTTCGCGTGATGAAAGTCCTTCACGTTGCCAGATATCGTTAAACAGCAGTTCCTGGCTTAGCTCGGCTAACTTTGGTGCGATGCGGGCCAGGGTTTCACGATCGAGGGGCTTTGACATGGTGTTCTCTCCGTATTGACAGTGAACCCATTCTGGCGAGATATTTTCGTCCTGAAAATTGAATCGTTTTTGATTGTCAATCCCGAATTTCAGGACAATTATGAATAAAGTTCCCCCTTCGCTCGACCTCGACGCGCTGCGCAGCTTCGTTACCGGCATGGAGTCCGGCAGCTTTGCGCTGGCGGCACAACGTCTTTGCCGCTCAACTTCTGCGGTCAGCGCGCAGTTGAAAAAGCTGGAGCAGCAGTGCGGTACCGCGCTGGTGGTCAGGAAAGGCCGTCATCTGGAGCTGACCCACAACGGTGAGATATTGCTGGGCTATGCCCGTCGGCTGCTGGCGCTAAACGATGAAGCGCAGCGCGCGCTAAACAGCGAACCGTTACAAGGTGAGATTCGTATTGGCATGCAGGAAGATTTCGGCGAATCCCTGATGCCCGGCATCCTTGGCGAGTTTAAGCGTCACCATCCGGGAATGCGGATGTCAGCCCGTATCGACCGTAACCCAGCGTTGCTCGAAGCGCTTAACGACAATAGGCTCGATCTGGCGCTGCTCTGGCAGCCGGAGGGAGAAACTCAAAAACGGCAGGCTGATAAGTCAGTGCTCGCTGGAATGGATAGCGCATCCGGATCTCAATATTGCCGCGCTGCTGACGCAGGGCGAGCCGCTGCCCCTGGTGATGTTCGAGCACCCTTGTATGATGCGCTCTCGCGCCATTGACAGCCTGGATCGGGCGAATATTCCCTGGCAGGTGGTTTTTGTCAGCCACAGCCTGAGCGGTATCTGGTCGGCGGTGCAGGCGGGGCTGGGCATTACGCTGCGAACGCGTATTGGTATGCCGGGCAGCCTGTGTGTCGTGGAAAACCTGTTGCCCTCGCCGGGCAATTTAGGCATTACCCTGAAAATGAATACCGGAACGGCGACGGTTAGCGAAGCGCAAGCGGCGCTAGGCGCGCTTATGGAAGCGGCGTTAACCGGCGTGGCACGCGTGCGCTGATGATACGTTGGGTGAAGAAAATTCATTTATGATAAAAAGGGAGCGGGCAACAATGCCTGAAACCGGACGGAGCAGACAATGAGAACGCAAAAACGGTGTTTGGGGTACGTTGCCATCGTGGTGGATGATTACGATCGCGCCATCGCGTACTACACGCAAAAGCTTGGATTTACCCTCGTTGAAGATACGCCGCAGCCCGGTAAGCGCTGGGTGGTGGTTTCTCCGAACCCGGAAAGCGACTGCAATTTACTTCTGGCGCGCGCTTCAAACGAGCGGCAGGAAGGGTTTATTGGTAATCAGTGTGGCGGGCGGGTGTTTCTGTTCTTGCAAACTGATGATTTCTGGCGCGATTACAACGCCATGAAGGCAAATGGCGTGACGTTTTGCGAAGCGCCGCGAGAAGAAGAGTACGGTACGGTGGTGGTATTTGAAGACCTGTATGGCAACCGCTGGGATCTCTACCAGAACAAGCAAGGCTAACGTTGTGCGTATAATACGCTGTCGACACGCTCCATATGGCGCTATTTACTGATATGAATCTCAATCGTTTTTGCTATCTGCT
Source organism: Kluyvera ascorbata ATCC 33433 (assembly GCF_000735365.1). Taxonomy (GTDB): domain Bacteria; phylum Pseudomonadota; class Gammaproteobacteria; order Enterobacterales; family Enterobacteriaceae; genus Kluyvera; species Kluyvera ascorbata. The sequence continues at coordinate 12,155 of NZ_JMPL01000070.1, forward strand.
GCTGGGCCTTGCGGCGCTCGGCAGTATTTTTACGCTGCATCCTTTTATGATGTGGTTTCTCCTGGTCAACGTTCTGACCATCGTGATTTATGGCGTCGACAAACTTGCCGCGCGCAAGGCCTGGCGCCGTGTGCCGGAATCTACGCTGCTGATTTTTGGTATGGTCGGTGGCTGGCCCGGCGCGATTGTGGGCCAGCAGTCCTTTCGCCACAAAACGCAAAAGCAGCCGTTTAAAACCTATTTCATCATCAGCGTGATAGTGAGTATCGCGGCGATGGTGGCGATTTACCTGCTGCTTACCAGGGGGATGGTATGAACCTGTACATCACTGACCCGAACGGGGACTTAGTCTTACAAAACGGCAGTCGCATCGTGGTTGAGTTTGATGACGGTAAAACGCTCGAACTGACAGACAGTCCGCAGCCGCTACCGGCTGAAATCCCAGAAGGTATTCACCTCTGGGGAGGCAGAATGCCATCTGAGACGGATTATACCGGGTGCTCACAGCTGAACATGATACCGGTGGCGGCGAACGGCATGATTATCTCTCCACGGCATGAAAATATTATTGCTTCGGGTGAAATAGCGCTGTTCATTGCGAGTACTGAAGGGGATTTACGTCCTGTGAAAGAGAATAAGTTACTGATTGAAATGAGCAATGGAAAAACGCTTGAGATCATGGCTGACTATGGCAAAAAGGGGCTGCTTATCTGGGGTGGGCGTGAGCCTATTGCTGGTCTGCCCCTGGAAGAACTCCAGAAAAGAACCGAAAGCCTGGGTATTTACCCGTTAGCCAGTAATGTTGTGCATCTCTTTCCCTATCAACTGGCGTAGTGCCGCGCCGCGCTTCTGAGCGGCGCCGGCGATCGCCATGATTGTGGTTAATGGTCTTTGTCGGCGGAGGTGTTTTCGCGCGACAGTGAGATATTTTTTTCGCGTAATAGCCGCAGCATCCGATTATGCTGCCATTGGGCAATACGTTCCCGGAAGACAAACGTCCTCAGTGCACGAACGGCAATCAGCGAGCCCCAGATAAGCGTCACTATCAGTGACCAGTAACTCCCCGGGGAGTAAAAGTAGTTCACCGTCATCAGCGCGGCGCAGATCAGAAAAGCAATGGTCAGGGTGCGATAGAAGCGAGCCTCTTCCAGTACACGACGCCTGGCATCGAGAATGCGCGTATCCAGTGCGTCGTTTGCCAGCTCTGCCTCATCGGACAGCTCAGATACCGTGACATTAAACACGGAGGCTAGCGCGCTGATTGTTTCTAGTCCCGGCGTATGCCCCTTTTCAATGCGTTGTACCGTTCTTACAGACAGAGAAGCCAGCTGCGCGAGCTGTTCCTGTGACCATGCATTTTTGAGCCGGTAAGCTTTGATTTTTTCACTGGTATTCATGATTGTTGCCTCGCAGATTCGTGATAGAAAGATTCTTGCACATCTTTTCCCGCAGCGGCACGACAGGCAGGCGACATCAACCCGACACGCGGACGACATCCTGATTTGGGTGGCTTTTTTAACCTGCCGCTCAACGGTAAAATTCGCTATGCAGGCCAGGATAGCGGATGCTAAAAACGTTAACGTATTGAGATAATAGATAAGGATAGGGCTGTGTTAAAAAAATTGGTCACAGGGCAACTGAGCTTGCCGATGACGTTCTGGGGATGGGGATTTTGTGGCGCTCTGGTGTTGGGCCTTCTGGGGCTGGCTGGGGTCCATACCGGCCATGCGGCGATGGTGCCGCTGTCTTATATCTTTAAGGTGATTCTGTTCTGCGCGGTATTATCCGGGATTACGTTTATTCAACGCCGGAAAATCACGGTGTTTGGCGTGCTGGCGTTTATTATTGTCCTGGTGCTATTGGTGCTTAACGGCATCATGTTTATCGGGCTATCTTCATTATTGTTTGAATAACTCTCGCGCGAAAATAACGCATTGATGGAGCCATTTCAGGTTATACGCCGGTAACCGACGATAGGTTATCGGTGAACTCAGTATTAACTACCGCTTTTTGGTGACCGCCTCACACTTTCCCTTATTTTTCGCTAAGACTAAGACGCCGGACCTCACAAACAGGCGTATTAAACATTTCATTAACATTTCTCTTGCGACGATTGTTGAATAATTTTATTAATATTTAATCGCTTACATTAAATAGCGAAGCACTCTATTCATCATCACTCACGAGCTGACCTATGACGACAAAACCTGCCGCTGAAGTTTGTGCGGCTCCTGGCCTGTTTCAGACGTTAAAAACGTTCCCCGCGACCGTCCATGCGCTGCTGTTTTTTACCCTGGTCATTCGGTTCAGCTATTTTATGGCGTGGCCATTTATCGCCGTTATCATGACGCAGAATTATCATATGTCGCCTATTGCCATTGGTCTGGCGATGACCAGTAGCGCGCTTATTTCGGTGGTGCTCGGGATGTATGGTGGGCAGATCTCTGACAGGTTGGGGCGACGGGTTATTCTTCTGCTGGGCTGTGGGTTTTCCGCCGTGGGCTACATCATTCTGGCGCAGGCGACGGGCATGGCGCTGTTTATCTGTGGCCTGATGATTATCGGCGTCTGTTTTGCGTGGGTTGACCCTCCGGTGCGCGCGCTGATGAGTGATTTATTGGGCGACCGTCGCCGCCGTGCGCTTGCCCTGCAAATGCGCTACTACCTGATAAACGTCGCGGCCGTCTTTGGCCCTCTGGTGGGGATCGTTTTCGGCCTGACATCGCAAAAGGGCACTTTCCTGATAACGGGCCTCAGCTACCTGCCGTTTTTCGTCTACGTACTGCTGTTTGTTCCTGCGGGTAAACTTCTGGATGAGGGGCAGCAGACCGGCAGCGGGCCTGCTATTAAGTTTCATCAGGTAATAGGCGTGATTGCCAGAGATAAAATCTATATTGCGGCGCTGCTGTGCAGTATTTTGTGCAGCGTGGTGTTTATCCATTATGAAGCCGTTCTGCCCCAGTATCTTCTGTCGCTGGATGGCAACGCAGCGATTAAACTGATAACCCTGATACTGGTTACCAACGCCTGTACTGTGCTGGTATTTCAGACCTTTATCGTGCGATTTATGGCGCAGATGACGCTGCCCAGGCGCATTCTGATGGGCGGTGCGGTCTTCTTTCTCGCGCAACTGAGCTTTTTTTCCATACGCTCGACGGACATGGGGCTCTGGCTGTCGGCTACCTGCCTGTTTAGCATGGGGGAGGCGATTTTGATGCCGAACCTGAACATTTTGCTCGATCAGCTCGCGCCGGCTGAGCATCGTGGCGCTTATCTGGGAGCATCAACGCTGTCGACGCTGGGTATCGCTGTCGGGCCGCTAATCGGTGGAGTACTGCTCGCGATGACCGGGGCGGGGGTGTTTATCGGCACAGCGTTGCTGAGCCTGCTGCTGTGCGCAATTATTTATATCAGCAGAAGAAACATGCTGGCGCGCCTGCTGGACGCTTAAATGGGGGGGGGCGCGCCAGCAAGCAAAATACGCTGTATCAGATTTATGCCTTAAATCGTGCACCGTACTCTCCCGGTGTGAGCCCAAATTCCCGATGGAAAAGTCGACAAAAAATAGTCGCTATCCTGATAGCCGCAGCGCTGTGCCACTTCCGCAATCGAGAGATGGTATTTTTGCAGGATCATCCTTGCTTTTGCCATGCGCACCCAGCGCACGTATTCGACAAAGCTCATAGTGCCGTGTTGGGTAAACAGCTTTGAGAGATGGTTGGGCGTGATATTGAAAAACTGTGCCACGCTGTCGCGGGTGAGCGGCTGCGCATAGTTGTCCTGTACCCAGTTGCACATGCTCTGGTAGAGAAATTCTGAACGCGGGCGCTGTGCTTCCGGACGTATATTAACAACGCTCCGGCACAGGTGCAGCAGGCTGAGCATCAGCGGTTGAATAACATCCTGCATCTGCGGTGAGCGGCTCAGATGGGTTAGGGCGGTGAGGATGGCTTCGCCTTCGCCGCGCTGCAGATGCGGAAGTTCGATACGACGAACCGGGCGGAGCAGGGAGGCGGTGCGGTTATCGTAGAACGAAAGCCCCAGCCAGGCCGGAGCAAAAACCAGGCTTAACAGCATCACCGGTTTATCGCTCACCGGCAGGTTCGCGGCGCGAGCGGGAATAAACAGCATCTCCCCCTCGGTCAGGCGATGCTGATCTTTATGCAGTTGATTGCCGTATTCGCCGCGCAACACCACGTCGAGGCGCGGGAGGTCTAGGCACAGACTGCCGTTTGGCAGACTGGTGGGATGGGTGGCAAACCAGACTCGGCCTAGCCTTTGTGAATTGAGCACCAGGCCGCTGAACAGATCGGCAAAAAACTGTTGGTCTGCTGGTAGTTCTGATGCTTTCATTCCCCATCCTGCGCTATAAATGCATTATCTGCCTGAATTCTTTCACCTTACTGCGGCTTACCGGCACCTGGAACTCCAGGTCACGCAGGCGCAGAATATAGGTGTTATTAAACCACGGTTCTATCTCGCGTATTTTATTCAGGTTCACACAGAAGGAACGATGACAGCGGAAAAACTGGCTAGACGGTAGCTTGGCGCAAAATTCGGTGATGTTCATCGGCATCACGTACGATTCGCGCCGGGTATAGACGAAGGTCATTTTTTCGTGCGCTTCGGCGTAGTAGATATCGTTAACCGGCGTGACGATAATGCGCTCGTCTTTAATCAGGTTAACCGTGTCATTTTCACGCGGCGCGCTGCTGACAACGTTAACATTGCCAGATTGCTGCTGTTGCCAGCTCGACTCGAGCTTTTGCAGCATGGTGACGATGCGTGATTCCTGATACGGCTTCAGAATGTAGTCAAATGCTTCCAGCTCAAAGGCTTCTACCGCATGTTCTTTCCACGCGGTGATAAAGACAATAAATGGCTTGTGGGCAAACTGACTGATGTTTTGCGCCAGCAGCACGCCGTCGAGCGACGGAATGTTGATGTCGAGAAAGATGGCATCGACTTTGTTGTGCTGCAAAAATTTAAGCACGTCGAGCCCGTCGTCAAACGTACCGATAATCTCCATCTGGCTATGCTGTTGAATCAGCCAGGTTAGTTCCTGCTGGGCCAGGAATTCATCTTCAACAATGATGACCTTCATACGGGCTCCGGGTTAAGGCAGTAACGTGGCGGCGGCCGGAATGGCCGTACGCTGGTTTGGAATATAGAACGCAATCTCGGTGCCCGGCTCCAGGCGGCGGATATGCAGCCCTTCACCGTACAGCAGCTTAACGCGGTGGTGTACGTTCAGCAGGCCAATTTTGTTGCCCGGCATTTCATTGGCTTCGACTCGCGCAATCACCAGCGGGTCGATGCCTGGGCCAGTATCCCGCACGCCGATACGCACGCGGTTGCCGGACTCCGTCACACTAATGGTGACTACACCTTTCCCTTTGCTGCGCTGAATCCCGTGCACGATGGCGTTTTCCACCAGCGGTTGAATCAGCAGGCTAGGAATAAAGCAGTTCACCTCATCGTCGATATCGTAAATCACCGTGAGCTTATCGCCGAAACGCGCCTGCTCAATAGCGATATAGTCTTTAATCTGGTACAGCTCTTTACGGATATCAATCTGCTCATCGTCTTTTAATTCAATGTTATAGCGCAGGTAGCGTGAGAGATTGAAAATCAACTGCCGCGCAGTATCCGGGTTCATGCGAATCGACGACGAAATGGCGTTCAGTGCGTTAAACAGAAAATGGGGATTAATTTTGCTTTGCAGCGCGCGCAGCTCTGCCTTATTTGCCATTTCCCGCAGCTGTTCGGCGCGGGAAACCTCAAGCTGGGTCGAAATGATCTGTGATAAACCGATCGCCATTTCCTGTAGTGACGACGTTATCTGGTGCGCGTGGCAGTAATAGATTTTCAGCGTCCCGGTCACCACCCCGGTTTCCAAAAGCGGGATCACTAGCATCGAGTGGATTTCCGGCGTGCGGTAGGCTTCATCATTGTTTTTAATGATGATTTCGTTGTTGTTGATAGCCTGTTTGGTGGTTGGGCTGATGGCGTCATCATTGTTGTGGTAGTTATCTTCTCCCACGCCAACGTATGCCAGTACGCGATCGGTGTTGGTTATGGCTACCGCATCGGCGTGAATATCCTGGCGAATAATGTCGCAAATCTGGCGCAGTGTGTCGCTGTTAATCTGGCGAAACAGAGGCAGGGTTTTATTGGCGATATCCAGCGCCAGCTTGGCCTGGCGCGCAGCGCTGGCCTCTTTTTCACCCTCAACGCTCTGCACCAGCAGGACGATAAAGCCGATACAGACGCTGCCGGCAATCATCGGGATGCCGATTTTCGACACAATGTCGACCCCAAGCGCCATGGTTGGTGCAAAAAGAATCACCAGAATCATGGTGCCCGTTTCGCACAACATACCGCCGAGGATACCTACACGCCAATGCCGCTCTTTTGGGACTTTGCGGTGAATGACGCCCGAAATAATGCCTGCGGCAATGGTGGTAATAAAACAAGGAATGGCGGTCACTCCGCCAATATCGCTTAAATAACGGTACGCACCGGCAATGATCCCGGTAATGATACCTACCCAAGGGCCGAAAAGGATGCCCGCGGACATCACCGAAATAATCCTGACGTTCACCAGCGACCCTTCCACCGGCACGCCGGACCAGGTGCTGAAGATAGCAAACATCGAGAAAATAACCGTTACCGCCAACAGTTCTTTCGGGGTATGCGCGGATTTATGCAGCAGTTCGCGGAACAGACGGATGCGAATCAGGAAAAAGAGGCAAATCAGCATTAATGCGGCTCGGTCATAGACCGCGAGCAGCATATCGAATATTTCGTGCATGGGAGCGCCGGGTTTTTCAGGAAAGTCTTATGATAAGAAACCCGGCGGCGGATGACCAGCGATACGCATGAATAGGGATAAACCTTATTTTTAAAAGGGGATTGATAGAGAAAATGAATCATGAAGGAGAGATGGTGAATCTGCGGAGTATCACGACAGCTACAATGCAAAAATCTGGGTAATGCACTGTTATTATAATGTTCTGTTTTTCACTTATCCGAACAACGGTGATTGATTCGTTTGTTCGCAACTTCCCCTTTTAACCACAGCAATAATTTTTTACGTCCCCTCTCGACAGCGCCATTTTTTTCAGGTTATTTTCTAATCATGCCACATCGGTGGCAGCGTCGCTCGAACGGTTCGGGCGCTAACGTAAATCTGAGGAACCTATGGCTGACTCCAGTCCTGAACGCCGTTTTACGCGTATCGATCGCTTACCCCCTTATGTTTTTAACATCACCGCTGAACTGAAAATGGCTGCGCGTCGGCGCGGCGAAGATATCATCGATTTCAGCATGGGGAACCCGGACGGCGCGACGCCGCCGCACATCGTCGAAAAACTCTGCACCGTGGCACAGCGCCCGGACACCCACGGCTACTCCACTTCGCGAGGTATTCCGCGCCTGCGCCGCGCGATTTCTCGCTGGTATCAGGAGCGTTACGACGTTGAAATTGACCCGGAAGACGAAGCGATCGTCACCATTGGTTCGAAAGAGGGTCTGGCGCACCTGATGCTGGCCACGCTCGATCACGGTGATACCGTGCTGGTGCCAAACCCAAGCTATCCGATCCACATTTATGGCGCGGTGATTGCCGGGGCTCAGGTACGATCCGTACCGCTGGTGGAAGGCGTCGACTTCTTTAACGAGCTGGAACGTGCGATTCGCGAAAGCTACCCAAAACCAAAGATGATGATCTTAGGTTTCCCGTCTAACCCGACCGCGCAGTGCGTCGAGCTGGAATTCTTCGAAAAAGTGGTCGCGCTGGCCAAACGTTACGATGTGCTGGTGGTGCACGACCTGGCCTATGCCGACATCGTGTTCGATGGCTGGAAAGCGCCGTCGATTATGCAGGTACCCGGTGCGCGCGACGTGGCAGTAGAGTTCTTCACGCTGTCCAAAAGCTACAACATGGCGGGCTGGCGTATCGGCTTTATGGTCGGTAACAAAACCCTGGTTAACGCGCTGGCGCGTATTAAAAGCTATCACGACTACGGCACCTTCACGCCGCTTCAGGTGGCGGCCATTGCCGCCCTCGAAGGGGATCAACAGTGTGTGCTCGATATTGCTGCCCAGTATAAGCGCCGCCGTGATGTGCTGGTGAAAGGGCTGCATGAAGCGGGCTGGATGGTCGACATGCCGAAAGCGTCAATGTACGTGTGGGCTAAGATTCCGGAGCAGTACGCGCATATGGGCTCGCTGGAGTTTGCCAAGAAGATGCTGCAGGACGCGAAGGTGTGCGTATCTCCGGGTATCGGCTTTGGTGACTATGGCGACACTCATGTCCGTTTTGCGTTGATTGAAAACCGTGACCGCATTCGTCAGGCTATCCGTGGAATTAAAGCCATGTTCCGCGCCGACGGTCTGCTGCCGTCAGAGCACAAACCGGCTGGCTGATTTTCGTTGCCCCACAAATGCAAACAGGAGCCAATCGGCTCCTGTTTTTTTTGCATTTTTATTGGCTAGATCATCAGGGCGAACGTGCCGGCAAAAACGATGACCATAAAGGAAATGCCCATAAAGAAATATTTCACGACTCATCTCTCCGCGTAATTTTTTCTACGCATTTATGACCAGGTAGTACTGCGAGCTGATATCAACCGACGGAAAAAGACTGACCCATTTTCGCGGCTGACATCACCTCAGAATTCTGTGCATTTGTGCTCCAGATGGCGCTAATGTACGCCTAAAGATGAGGGGAAACAAGAGGGATTTTTTTATTAATTTTTAGTTACTTACGGGTGTCGTGATTCGGCGACACTTTAATTTCATCCGGTAATAAATTTCATTCTGGCGACGTTTCTTTTGACCGTTTCTCGCCCTTTAAACCCTATTGATTTTATGGCTAATTTTGCGACGGACGTCAAAAATTTTTACCGTGCCTGCGTACCCCTCATCCTTTTTTCCTCTGCTGCAAAATGTGCTGCTGCTTTCGTGAGCGATCTCTGACTTTTGCTTTTTCGCCGCGATGTAAATTTGGACCAGGCTCAATTGTGGAGATATTGGCAGGTTTTGTTTTTACTTTTTGTTTTTTCAATGAATACTTGAAGGCCGAGGGATAATACTAATAGAGGATTTTTTATGATGACTCAGAGCATTCGCCGCTCAATGTTAACGGTGATGGCGACGCTACCCCTGCTATTTAGCAGCGCAACGCTGCATGCGCAGGCGAACAGCGTGCAACAGCAGCTGGAAGCCCTGGAGAAAAGTTCGGGAGGTCGGCTTGGCGTTGCGCTGATTAACACCGCCGATAATTCGCAGATTCTCTACCGTGCCGATGAACGTTTTGCGATGTGCAGTACCAGTAAGGTGATGGCGGCCGCGGCGGTGCTTAAACAGAGCGAGAGCGATAAGCACCTGCTAAATCAGCGCGTTGAAATCAAGAAGAGCGACCTGGTTAACTACAATCCCATTGCTGAGAAACACGTTAACGGCACTATGACGCTGGCTGAGCTTGGCGCAGCGGCGCTGCAGTATAGCGACAATACTGCCATGAATAAGCTGATTGCCCATCTGGGTGGGCCCGATAAAGTGACGGCGTTTGCTCGCTCGTTGGGTGATGAGACCTTCCGTCTGGACAGAACCGAGCCCACGCTCAATACCGCCATTCCAGGCGACCCGCGTGATACCACCACGCCGCTCGCGATGGCGCAGACCCTGAAAAATCTGACGCTGGGTAAAGCGCTGGCGGAAACTCAGCGGGCACAGTTGGTGACGTGGCTTAAGGGCAATACTACCGGTAGCGCGAGCATTCGGGCGGGTCTGCCGAAATCATGGGTAGTGGGCGATAAAACCGGCAGCGGAGATTATGGCACCACCAACGATATCGCGATTATCTGGCCGGAAAACCACGCACCGCTGGTTCTGGTGACCTACTTTACCCAACCGGAGCAGAAGGCGGAAAGCCGTCGGGATGTTCTGGCTGCGGCGGCGAAAATCGTAACCCACAGTTTCTGATGCAATAAATGGAGCGAGGTATCGCTCCATTTACGTTAAAAATGTGCTCCTGAACTTCAGTCTTGTCTTGCAACGAA
>NZ_JMPL01000071.1 GCF_000735365.1 Kluyvera ascorbata ATCC 33433
ATCCGACATCTATGCACCAATCAGCGGTGAGATCGTTGCCGTGAACGGAGAGCTGGGCGACTCGCCGGAGCTGGTGAACAGCGAACCGTACGCGGGCGGCTGGATCTTTAAGATCAAAGCCAGCGACGAAGCGGAAGTTGCCGCGCTGCTGGATGCGACCGCGTACGAAGCCCTGTTAGAAGACGAATAAGGATTTGCTCCCTCTCCCACAGGGAGAGGGCCGGGGTGAGGGTGCTCTGGCATCGTCACCCCAAACTTCTTCCTCCGTGAAGAGGCAATCTTAAAATCACCGCACGTTTCAGGAACCATCGCTCATGACACAGACTTTAAGCCAGCTTGAAAACCGTGGCGCGTTTATTGAACGTCACATCGGGCCGGATGCCCAGCAGCAGCAAGAGATGCTCAAAACAGTTGGCGCGGATTCATTAAACGCACTGATTGCGCAGATCGTGCCGAAAGATATCCAGCTTGCTACGCCGCCGCAGGTAGGAGAGGCCACCACAGAATTCGCCGCGCTGGCGGAGCTGAAGGCCATTGCCGGTCGCAACAAGCGCTTTAAGTCATACATTGGCATGGGCTACACCCCGGTACAGTTACCGCCGGTTATCCAGCGCAACATGCTGGAAAACCCGGGCTGGTACACCGCGTACACCCCGTATCAGCCAGAAGTCTCTCAGGGACGTCTGGAAGCGCTGCTCAACTTCCAGCAGGTCACGCTGGATCTGACCGGTCTCGATATGGCTTCCGCTTCTCTGCTGGACGAAGCCACCGCTGCCGCTGAAGCGATGGCAATGGCGAAGCGCGTGAGCAAACTGAAGAACGCCAACCGTTTCTTCGTCGCCGCCGACGTGCATCCGCAGACTCTGGACGTGGTACGTACCCGTGCGGAAACCTTCGGCTTTGACGTGATTGTTGACGACGCTGACAAAGCGCTGGAGCATCAGGACGTCTTCGGCGTACTGCTCCAGCAGGTTGGGACAACCGGTGAAGTTCACGACTACACTAAGCTGATTGCTGAGCTGAAATCCCGCAAAGTGGTGGTGAGCGTTGCCGGTGATTTCATGGCGCTGGTGCTGTTAACCGCGCCGGGCAAACAGGGCGCGGACATTGTCTTCGGTTCTGCCCAGCGCTTTGGCGTACCGATGGGCTACGGCGGCCCGCACGCGGCATTCTTTGCCGCTAAAGATGAATTCAAACGCGCCATGCCTGGCCGTATTATCGGCGTATCAAAAGATGCCGCTGGCAATACCGCGCTGCGCATGGCGATGCAGACTCGCGAGCAGCATATTCGCCGCGAGAAAGCGAACTCCAACATCTGTACCTCGCAGGTACTGCTGGCTAATATCGCCAGCCTGTACGCGGTGTTCCATGGCCCGGTTGGCCTGAAGCGTATTGCGAACCGCATTCACCGCCTGACCGACATTCTGGCGGCCGGCCTGCTGCAGAAAGGGCAGAAGCTGCGCCATGCGCACTACTTCGACACCCTGTGCGTGGAAGTGGCGGATAAAGCCGCCGTGCTGGCGCGCGCTCAGGCTGCGGAAATCAACCTGCGCAGCGATATCCTCAACGCCGTAGGCGTCACCCTGAACGAAACGACCACTCGTGAAGACGTGCTGGCGCTGTTTAGCGTGATTCTGGGTGATAACCACGGTCTGGACATCGACGCGCTGGATAAAGACGTGGCGCTCGACAGCCGCTCTATTCCACAGGCGATGCTGCGCGACGACGCGATCCTGAGCCATCCGGTGTTTAACCGCTACCACAGCGAAACCGAGATGATGCGCTACATGCACTCGCTTGAGCGTAAAGATCTGGCGCTGAATCAGGCGATGATCCCACTCGGTTCCTGCACCATGAAGCTTAACGCCGCGGCGGAAATGATCCCTATCACCTGGCCGGAATTTGCTGAACTGCACCCGTTCTGCCCGGTTGACCAGGCGGAAGGCTACCATCAGATGATCGGCCAGCTCTCCGAGTGGCTGGTGAAATTGACCGGTTACGACGCGCTCTGCATGCAGCCGAACTCCGGCGCGCAGGGTGAATATGCGGGTCTGCTGGCGATTCGTCACTACCACGAAAGCCGCAACGACGGTCATCGTGATATCTGTCTGATCCCAAGCTCAGCGCACGGTACCAACCCAGCTTCCGCACAGATGGCGGGGATGCAGGTGGTTGTCGTGGCTTGCGATAAGAACGGTAACATCGATCTGGCGGATCTGCGCGCGAAAGCGGAGCAGCATGCGGACAATCTTTCCTGCATCATGGTGACCTATCCGTCCACCCACGGCGTGTACGAAGAGACCATCCGTGAAGTATGCGAAATCGTCCACCAGTTCGGCGGCCAGGTTTATCTCGACGGCGCGAACATGAACGCCCAGGTCGGCATTACCTCTCCGGGCTTTATTGGTGCGGACGTCTCGCACCTCAACCTGCACAAAACCTTCTGCATTCCGCATGGCGGCGGCGGCCCAGGTATGGGTCCTATCGGCGTGAAATCACACCTGGCACCGTTTGTTCCAGGCCACAGCGTGGTGCACATTGAAGGTATGCTGACCCGTCAGGGTGCCGTTTGTGCAGCACCGTTCGGCAGCGCCTCCATTCTGCCAATTAGCTGGATGTACATCCGCATGATGGGCGCAGAAGGCCTGAAGCAGGCAAGTCAGGTGGCTATCCTCAACGCGAACTATATTGCGACTCGCCTGAAAGATGCCTATCCGGTCCTCTACACCGGTCGTGACGGTCATGTGGCGCACGAATGTATTCTGGATATTCGTCCGCTGAAAGAAGAGACCGGCATCAGCGAGCTGGATATTGCTAAGCGCCTGATTGACTACGGTTTCCACGCGCCGACCATGTCCTTCCCGGTAGCGGGTACGCTGATGGTTGAGCCAACGGAATCCGAAGGCAAAGCTGAGCTTGACCGCTTCATTGACGCAATGTTGGCTATTCGCAGCGAAATCGACCGCGTGAAAGCGGGCGAGTGGACGCTCGAGGATAACCCGCTGGTCAACTCCCCGCACACTCAGAATGAGCTGGTGGCGGAGTGGAACCACGGTTATACCCGCGAAATCGCCGTCTTCCCGGCAGGCATGGCGAACAAGTACTGGCCGACCGTGAAACGCCTCGACGACGTTTACGGCGACCGCAACCTGTTCTGCTCCTGCGTACCGATGAGCGAATATCAGTAATTCTCTGATTAGGCTATCTTTTAAAGGCGCTGCGGCGCCTTTATTTTTTGGGAGACGTGAATGGCAATAGCATTAGTGACCGGCGCCAGCCGGGGAATCGGCCGGGCGACGGCGTTACAGCTGGCGCAGGAAGGATATACGGTGGCAGTGAACTATCATCGTAACGAAGCCGCCGCCAGCGAGGTGGTAGGTGCGATTATTGCGCAGGGTGGCAAGGCCTTTGCCGTTCAGGCTGATATTGGCGATGAAGCGCAGGTGGAAGCGATGTTTGCGCGCCTCGACATGCAGGGCGAACCGCTAACGGCACTGGTCAACAACGCGGGCGTGCTGTTTACCCAAAGCCGCGTCGAGGCGCTAACCGCCGAGCGTATTAACCGAGTGCTGACCACCAACGTTACCGGCTATTTTCTCTGCTGCCGGGAAGCGGTAAAGCGAATGGCGATACCGCACGGTGGGCAGGGCGGGGCGATTGTTAACGTCTCCTCGGCGGCTGCACGTCTAGGCTCACCGGGTGAATATGTGGATTATGCGGCTTCGAAAGGGGCGATTGATACGCTGACGACCGGGCTGTCGCTGGAGGTGGCGGCGCAGGGTATTCGGGTGAACGGGGTGCGGCCTGGGTTTATCTATACCGAGATGCATGCCGACGGCGGGGAGCCGGGGCGTGTCGATCGCGTGAAGTCGGTGCTGCCAATGCAGCGCGGCGGTCAGCCGGAAGAGGTGGCGCAGGCGATAGTCTGGCTGTTGAGCGAGAAGGCGTCGTATGTGACGGGGAGCTTTATTGAGCTGGCGGGTGGGAAGTAGCGTTTTGATTGCCGGATGGCGGCGTAAACGCCTTATCCGGCCTACAGGTTAAGTTCCCGTAGGCCGGATAAGCGTAGCGCCATCCGGCAAAAATTACAGACTCTCGCCGTTGCTAGCAATCACCGCTTTATACCACTCAAAACTCTTCTTGCGTGAACGTGACATATCGCCCGTGCCGTCGTCGTGCTTATTCACGTAGATAAAACCATAGCGCTTGCTGTACTGCCCGGTAGTGAACGACACGCAGTCGATGCAGCCCCACGGCGTATAGCCCATCAGATCCACACCGTCATAAGTGACCGCTTTCATCATCTCTTCAACGTGCGCGCGCAGATAATCAATGCGGTAGTCGTCGTTGATGCTGCCGTCGGCTTCGACTTTGTCGTACGCGCCAAAGCCATTTTCCACGATGAACAGCGGTTTCTGGTAGCGCTCGTACAGTTCACACAGCGAGTAGCGCAGGCCGACCGGGTCAATCTGCCAGCCCCAGTCTGATGCCTTCACGTGTGGGTTCGGTACGCTGCCTTCAAAGCCGGAGATTGCGTCACCGCTGCCGCCTTCCGCCTTCACGGCGTTGGTCATGTAGTAGCTGAAGCCGAGGTAGTCGCAGGTGCCTTCACGCAGAATCGCCTCGTCGCCCGCTTCCATTTTGATGTTGAAGCCACGGCGTTCCCATTCGTTCAGCACGTAGCTTGGGTAGTAACCGCGCAGCTGCACGTCGGTGAAGACGTAGCGCTCACGCATCGATTCCTGGGCAAACATCACGTCTTCTGGTTTGCAGGAGAACGGATAGAGCGCCACCATTGCCAGCATGCAGCCGACTTTCATCTCTGGGTTGATGCGACGAGCGGCTTTCACCGCCAGGGCGCTGGCCACGAACTGGTGGTGCAGCACCTGGTACATGGTCTCTTCCGGATTTTCATGTTCGGTGTAGACCACGCCGGAGCAGCAGTAGCCGAACAGCGGCGCGCGCCAGTTACGCTGGTTGTTGATTTCGTTGAAGGTCATCCAGTATTTGACCTTATTCTTGTAGCGCTCAAACACCACTTCAGAGAAGCGAACAAAGAAATCAACAACTTTGCGGTTAGTCCAGCCGCCATACTGCTGCACCAGGTGCAGCGGCATTTCGAAGTGGGAGAGGGTGATCACCGGCTCGATGTTGTACTTCAGCAGTTCATCGAACATGTCATCATAGAATTTCAGCCCTTCTTCATTTGGCTGAGTTTCGTCACCGTTCGGGAAAATACGCGTCCAGGCGATAGAGGTGCGGAAGCATTTGAAGCCCATCTCGGCGAACAGCTTGATGTCTTCTTTGTAGTGGCCGTGGAAGTCGATGGCTTCGTGGTTCGGGTAGTATTTGCCCGGCTCGACCTGCTGAGTAATTTCGCGCGGAACGCCGTGGGCGCCGCCGGTTAGCACGTCACAGATGCTAGGGCCTTTGCCGCCTTTATTCCAGCCGCCTTCAACCTGGTGCGCAGCAACCGCGCCACCCCATAAAAAGTCTTTCGGTAAGGTCAGTTTTTTCATCTTTGCTATGCTCAGTTATTGGGCTTAATAAGGCTGAGTCTAACAAAGGGGAAATAAATGTCACGATATAACAAATCCCACAACAGGGAATATGTTACATCGAAAAAACACCCTGTATTTTTATGCTAATTTCTTCGCCAGCTTACGGCCTAATGATTCCAGAATATAGATAACCGGGATCTGGGTCGTAATATCGTAGACGCCGCCGATGCGCGTTTGCGGCACGTGCCAGGAGAGGTTGAAGTCGGCAAGCTTTGCCAGTCGTGAGTGTTCATGGCTGGTGATGGACATCACTTTGCAGCGATGCAGGCTGAACTGCCCGGCAAAGCGTAGGATCTCTTCGGTTTCACCCGATACTGAAAGCACAATAGCCAGCGCGTTTTTTGCCATGTCGTTGGTGACGGGAAAATAAGGATCGTCAATATGGTTGCTGAATTTCCCTATATTTGAGAAAAAACGTGCGCCATATTTTGCCAGCGAGCCAGAGGTTCCCGCGCCGACAAATATAATACGTTCTGATGCGAGAATAATATCAACCGCATCATCCAGCAACTTATCAAATTCGTCATTATTAACGCCTTTGAAAAAGCTGATGATTTCGCTGGCACCAAAATTTGCCTGTTGCGGTTCATCCTGCTCTAAATACAATTTGAAGCGCACCCGAAACTCCGAGTAACCTTCGCAGTTGAGCTTTTTACAAAAGCGCATCACCGTGGTGGTGGAGACGCCCGCCGCGTCGGCCAGTTCACGGATGGTCATGTACATCACCGTGTCACGATTTTTAATGACGTAGTGATAGACCATCATCTCAAGATTATTGAGGCTGGCAACGGCGGCGTGGGAGAACATGCTCACGGTGATGGATACTCGTAAAAATAGATGACCTGAGGGAATGATAACATGCAGCCAAACGACATTACTTTTTTTCAGCGCTTTCAGGACGACATTCTCGCCGGACGGAAAACCATTACGCTGCGCGACGCGGCTGAGTCGCACTTTAAGGTCGGGGATGTGTTGCGCGTCGGGCGCTATGAAGATGATGGGTATTTCTGCACGATTCGCGTGGTGGCGACCTCAACCGTTACGCTGGATACGCTGAGCGAGCGCCATGCGGAGCAGGAAAACATGAGCCTGCCGGAGCTGAAAAAGGTGATTGCCGATATCTATCCCGGCGAGAACCTGTTTTATGTGATTGAATTTAAACGCGTTGAATAAAAACGTGTACAGGTGTTAGCTGAATGATTTTGTTAACTAATTGATTATTCTTAGTTTACAAAAATTCATCTTTTTATTTTAGCTTACATGTGTTCACTGGAACCATTCTCAGTTACGCTAGGGTGTTTGCTTTATTTGTCGTTCGCCCGGAGCGCGTAATGGATAAGAAACCACTCATTAAGCAGGGATATTCTCTGGCAGAGGAAATTGCCAATAGCATCAGCCACGGCGTTGGCTTTGTCCTGGGAATTGTCGGGCTGGTTTTGCTGCTGGTTCAGGCGGTTGACACCAATGCCAGCGCTACGGCTATCACCAGCTATAGCCTGTACGGCGGCAGTATGATTCTGCTGTTTTTGGCCTCTACGCTGTATCACGCCATTCCGTCACAGCGCGCCAAAGTATGGCTGAAAAAATTCGACCACTGCGCTATCTACCTGCTGATTGCCGGTACCTATACGCCGTTCCTGCTGGTGGGGTTGGACTCGCCGCTGGCGAAAGGGCTGATGATTGTTATCTGGAGCCTGGCGCTGCTGGGGATCCTGTTTAAGCTGACCATTGCGCATCGTTTTAAAATCTTGTCGCTGGTGACCTATCTCACGATGGGCTGGCTGTCGCTGATTGTGGTCTATCAGTTGGCGGTGAAGCTCGACATTGGCGGCGTTACGCTGTTGGCGGTGGGCGGGGTGGTTTATTCGCTGGGGGTGATTTTCTACGTCTGCAAGCGCATTCCTTACAACCACGCTATCTGGCATGCGTTTGTGCTGGGCGGTAGCGCCTGTCATTTTCTGGCGATTTATCTGTATGTGGGGCAGCACGCGTAGGGACGGTGCAAACCCGGCGACGCTGCGCTTGGCCGGGCTACGATTAATCGGTAGCCCGGGCGAGGCGTTTACGCCGTCCCCGGGGAAACACCGGACTCAATTACTCTTCGTCTAACGAATACGGCAGCGGCTTGATGCTCAACGTGTTGGCATCGTCGCGCACGCGGAACACGCTGTCGGCTTCCATATCATTGTTCATCACTACCTGCACCAGTACCTGACCATCTTCCAGCTGTACGGCGGCCAGCACGGTGCCGGTACGTCGCCAGTTGTCGCCCATTTTGAGCTCAAGATCTTCACCGGCTTCCGGTACGCGAGCGGCTTTACCTGCCAGAGTCCACAGCGCGCGTTTGTTGGCTCCGCGGAACTTCGCGCGAGCAACCATCTCCTGCCCGGTATAGCAGCCTTTTTTGAAGCTGATACCGCCCAGCGCCTGTAGGTTGGTGGCCTGCGGAATAAACTGCGCGCTGTTCGCTTCATCAATCACCGGCAGACCGGCTTCGATATCCAGCGCCAGCCACTGTTGGCTGTTGTTGAGCTGTGCTTCACCGCGCAGCGCTTCGGTAACGCGTTCTGCGGTCGCAGTATCGGTCACCAGCAGGAAACGTTCTTCCGGATGGGCAAACCACAGCAGGGACGTTTCACCTTCTTGCAGGCATGGTTTCTCGGCGTTTGGCAACGCTGCGAACAGGTTAGCCAGCGCAGCGCGAGCCTGGAAACCGGCGACGCCGAGCAGGACAACATCGTCGTTTGGCGCAATCACCACCTTCGAGAAGACCGCGTACTTTTTCAGTTGGGTCAGCTGCGCTTCGCGCACGCTGCGACGTTCAATAAAAGCGAAGCCATCCTGACGACGGAACAGACGCAGGTTACTCCACATTTTGCCTTTGGCATCGCAGTGGGCGACCAGCAGATGCTGATCCTCACCCATCTGGGCCACATCTGCCGTGACCTGGCCTTGCAAGTATTTCTCACTGTCGGCACCGGTAACGGTCGCCAGCGCCCAATCATCAAGCGTCATCAGCGTCAGCGGCAAACGGGCTGCAACACCGGGCTGACGTGGAGGAAACGGAGTAAAAGCCATATTGATGTCCTGAATAGAGTTGCGAACGCACTTATTCACTCATGGTAAAAGAGATGCTTACCATTGCAAGCGGTTTTGCAGGGCGTTTTGTGCCCTCTGCGCGTTCTGCGAAGCGGATCGAAAGAAAAATAATCCCATTCATTTTTAATGGGTTTTATCGGAATATGACGCGCATAATGTGATATTCCGGTAAGGTAACGGCAAAAAACACGTTAAACTAGACGCAACGTAATGCTGGAAGGAAATTATGGACATCAATAATAAAGCCCGTATCCACTGGGCATGCCGCCGCGGTATGCGCGAACTCGATATCTCCATTATGCCGTTCTTTGAGCACGAGTACGACACGCTCAGCGATGAAGACAAAGCCATTTTCATTCGTCTCCTTGAATGCGACGATCCTGACCTTTTCAACTGGCTGATGAACCACGGTAAACCTGCCGACGCTAACCTTGAGCGCATGGTACAACTCATTCAAACACGGAATCGGGAACGTGGTCCTGTGGCAATCTGATTTACGCGTCTCCTGGCGCTCACAGTGGCTTTCCTTGTTACTCCACGGTCTGGTGGCGGCTTTCGTGCTGCTGATGCCCTGGCCGTTGAGCTACACCCCGCTCTGGCTGCTTTTGCTCTCTCTGGTGGTCTTTGACTGCGTTCGCAGCCAGCGACGCATTCATTCGCACCAGGGGGAAATTAAGCTGCTGATGGATTCAAGGCTGCGCTGGCGTAATCAGGATTACGAACTGCTTGGTGCGCCGTGGATGCTGAATTCAGGGATGATGCTGCGGATTCGTCGTCTGGAAGGAGGCCGTCGTCAGCACCTGTGGCTGGCGGCAGATAGCATGAATCCTGAAGAGTGGCGTGACCTGCGGCGGATACTTCTGCAACAGCCCACGCCAACGAAGCACTAGGAGAACTGCTCGGCCATCTCGCCGAGAATCTGTTCGCACCAGCTCTGAATGCGTTCATCGCTAAGATCGTACTGGTTGGTTTCATCCAGCGCGAGACCGACAAAAAGCTGACCATCAGCAATAACCGGTTTCGGGCTGGTGAACTCGTAGCCTTCGGTTGGCCAGTAGCCGACAAACTTCACCCCTTTAGTCGCCAGCTTATCGTGCAGCATGCCCAGCGCATCAAGGAACCACTCGCCGTAGCCGAGCTGGTCGCCCATGCCGTACAGCGCGATGATTTTACCTTCCAGATTGAGCGTATCCAGCTGTTCCCAGACCGCTTCCCAATCTTCCTGAATCTCACCGAAATCCCAGGTCGGGATACCAAGAATGAGCACATCGTATTGCTCCATCAGGGTGGGGGAATCATCTTTCAGGTTATGTAATGTGATCAGTTCCGGGCCGATAATGTCGCGAATTTTTTCCGCTGCCATCTCGGTGTAGCAGGTGCTGGAACCGTAAAAAAGGCCGATATTCATGACGTACTGCTCTCGATTCTTGCGATGATGATGCGCCCAGTGTACCAGAAAGGGGGCTAATTCAGGCATAATGGTGCTGATTTAATACGCAGAGGGGCCGAGGTGGATAAGGATCTTGCACGAATCGAACAGTTTCTCGATGCGCTGTGGCTGGAGCGCAATCTGGCTGAAAATACCCTTAGCGCGTACCGCCGTGATTTGACCATGGTGGTCGAGTGGCTGGCGCATCGCGGGCTCTCGCTGGAGACGGCTCAGAGCGACGACCTGCAAAATTTGCTCGCCGAGCGTCAGCAGGGGGGCTATAAAGCAACCAGCACCGCACGACTGCTGAGCGCCATGCGCCGCTTCTTCCAGCATCTGTACCGCGAAAAATTCCGCCCGGACGATCCCAGCGCGCAGCTGGCGTCGCCGAAGCTGCCACAACGGTTGCCAAAAGATCTTAGCGAAGCGCAGGTTGAACGACTGCTGCAGGCACCGCTGGTCGATCAGCCGCTGGAGCTGCGGGATAAGGCTATGCTTGAAGTGCTTTATGCAACCGGGCTGCGCGTTTCCGAACTGGTGGGGCTGACGATGAGTGATATCAGCCTGCGTCAGGGTGTGGTTCGGGTGATCGGTAAAGGAAATAAAGAGCGTCTGGTGCCGCTTGGCGAAGAGGCCGTTTATTGGGTGGAGAACTGGCTGGAGCACGGCCGCCCGTGGATGCTCAACGGCGTGGCGATTGATGTGCTGTTCCCCAGCCAGCGCGCCCAGCAGATGACTCGCCAGACCTTCTGGCACCGCATTAAGCACTATGCTCAACTGGCGGGCATCGACAGCGAAAAGCTGTCACCGCACGTGTTACGCCATGCCTTTGCAACGCATTTATTGAACCACGGCGCGGACCTACGTGTCGTACAAATGCTGCTGGGCCATAGCGATTTGTCGACCACACAAATTTATACGCACGTCGCGACAGAGCGGCTGCGACAACTTCATCAACAGCACCATCCACGAGCATGATGCTGATTTAAAAGGACAGTTTATGAAACAAGGTTTAATGATGTTCACCCTTCTGGCGACGGCATTTTCCGGCCTGGCGCACGCTGACGATGCGGCTATCAAACAGTCACTGGCGAAACTGGGCGTGCAGAGCACCGATATTCAGCCGGCGCCGGTAGCCGGGATGAAAACCGTCCTGACCAACAGCGGCGTGCTGTACGTCACCGATGACGGGAAGCACATTATTCAGGGGCCAATGTATGACGTGAGCGGCGCGCAGCCGGTCAATGTCACCAACGCGCTGCTGATGAAGCATCTGAACGCGCTGGAAAAAGAGATGATTGTCTACAAAGCGCCGCAGGAAAAACACGTCATCACCGTTTTCACCGACATCACTTGCGGCTACTGTCACAAGCTGCATGAAGAGATGAAAGACTACAACGCGCTGGGCATTACCGTGCGCTATCTGGCTTTCCCACGTCAGGGCATTCAGAGCCAGGCTGAGCAGGATATGAAATCTATCTGGTGCGCCAAAGACCGCAACAAAGCGTTTGACGATGCGATGAACGGCAAAGGCGTTCAGGCGGCGACTTGCGATATCGACATTGCCAACCACTACGCGCTTGGCGTGCAGTTTGGCGTGAACGGTACTCCGGCTATCGTGCTCAACGACGGCTACGTGGTACCGGGCTATCAGGGTCCGAAAGAGATGAAAGCGTTCCTCGACGAACACCAGAAACAGACCAGCGGTAAATAATTCGCGTGAAACCACAGACTCAACTTCGCCGCCGTGAGGTGGATGACTCAATCGCACTGCCTGACGAACTGTCGCCGCTGCTGCGCCGTCTGTACGCCAGCCGCGGCGTGAAAACCCCGAGTGACCTGGAGCGCGGCCTGAAAGGCATGCTGCACTGGCGCTCGCTGACGGGCGTGGAAAAAGCCGTCGAGATGCTGCATGACGCGTTTGAAAAAGAGCTTCGCATCATGGTGGTGGGGGATTTCGATGCCGATGGTGCGACCAGTACCGCGCTGAGCGTGCTCTCTCTGCGGGCGATGGGCTGCCACAACGTCGAGTATTTGGTGCCGAACCGTTTTGAAGATGGCTATGGGTTAAGCCCGGAAGTGGTCGATCAGGCCCACGCTCGCGGCGCGCAGATGATCATGACGGTGGACAACGGGATCTCTTCCCATGCCGGGGTTGATCATGCGCATGACCTCGGGATCAGCGTATTGGTTACGGATCACCACCTGCCGGGCGAAACGCTGCCTAACGCCGATGCGATGGTGAACCCGAACCTCGTCGACTGTCCGTTCCCATCGAAATCGCTGGCGGGCGTTGGCGTGGCCTTTTATCTGATGCTGGTGCTTTGCAACCATCTGAAAGAGAAGGGCTGGTTCGAAAAACGCGGGATTCCAGCGCCGAAGATTGTCGAATTTCTCGATCTGGTGGCGCTTGGCACGGTTGCCGACGTAGTGCCGCTGGATGCCAACAACCGTATCCTCACCTGGCAGGGGCTGAGCCGCATCCGCGCCGGTTACTGCCGCCCGGGAATTAAAGCGCTGCTGGAGATTGCCAACCGTGATGCAGCCAAGCTGGTGGCAAGCGATCTCGGCTTTGCGCTGGGGCCGCGTCTGAATGCCGCCGGTCGCCTGGACGACATGTCGGTCGGCGTGGCGCTGCTGCTGTGCGATAACCTCGGTGAAGCCCGCGTGCTGGCAAACGAGCTCGATGCGTTGAACCAGACGCGTAAAGAGATTGAGCAGGGAATGCAGGCGGAAGCGCTGACGTTGTGCGAACAGCTTGAACGCAACCGCGCCGAGCTGCCCGGTGGACTGGCGATGTATCACCCCGAGTGGCATCAGGGCGTGGTCGGCATTCTGGCTTCTCGCATTAAAGAGCGTTTCCATCGCCCGGTGATCGCCTTTGCGCCTGCGGGTAACGGTCAGCTGAAAGGCTCGGGTCGATCCATTCAGGGGCTGCATATGCGCGATGCGCTGGAGCGTCTGGATACGCTGTATCCCGGCTTGATGCTGAAGTTCGGCGGTCACGCGATGGCGGCGGGGCTCTCTTTGGAGGAAGAACGCTTCGAAGAGTTTCAACGCTGCTTTGGCGAACTGGTTACCGAGTGGCTGGACCCGGCGCTGTTACAGGGTGAAATCCTCTCCGATGGTGAGCTGAGCCCACAGGAGATGACGCTGGAGATGGCGCAGATGCTGCGCGAAGCCGGGCCGTGGGGGCAGATGTTCCCGGAACCGCTGTTTGACGGGCGTTTTCGTCTGTTACAGCAGCGTCTGGTGGGCGAACGTCACCTGAAGGTGATGGTGGAACCGGTCGGCGGTGGCCCGCTGCTGGACGGCATTGCGTTTAACGTCGATACCGCCGTCTGGCCGGATAACGGCGTGCGTGAAGTGACGCTGGCTTACCGCCTGGATATCAATGAATACCGTGGCAACCGAAGTTTGCAGCTTATCATCGATCATCTCTGGCCGATTTAGCATCTCTTATACTGTAATTAAGGGCGGGAATCCGCTAAGATTCCGCTCTTATAACCGCATTTTTCTCGTCCATTAAAAGAAAATAGACCATGTTTGAAATAAACCCGGTAAATAATCGCATTCAGGACCTCACGGAACGCTCCGACGTTCTTAGGGGGTATCTTTGACTATGACGCCAAGAAAGAGCGTCTGGAAGAAGTAAACGCCGAGCTGGAACAGCCGGATGTCTGGAACGAACCCGAACGCGCGCAGGCGCTGGGTAAAGAGCGTTCCTCGCTTGAAGCGATTGTCGACACCCTCGATCAAATGTCTCAGGGTCTGGAAGATGTTTCCGGTCTGCTGGAACTGGCTGTAGAAGCCGAAGACGAAGAGACCTTCAACGAAGCCGTTGCAGAACTCAATACCCTGGAAGAAAAGCTGGCACAGCTGGAATTCCGTCGTATGTTCTCCGGCGAGTATGACAGCGCCGATTGCTATCTCGATATCCAGGCAGGTTCTGGCGGTACTGAAGCGCAGGACTGGGCAAGCATGCTCGAGCGTATGTATCTGCGTTGGGCAGAAGCGCGCGGCTTTAAAACCGAAATTATCGAAGAGTCCGAAGGGGATGTGGCCGGGATTAAATCCGTGACCATCAAAATCTCCGGGGACTACGCGTACGGCTGGCTGCGTACGGAAACCGGCGTTCACCGTCTGGTCCGTAAAAGCCCGTTCGACTCCGGCGGCCGTCGTCACACCTCGTTCAGCTCCGCATTCGTGTATCCAGAAGTTGACGACGATATTGATATCGAAATCAACCCGGCGGATCTGCGCATTGACGTATATCGCGCATCCGGTGCGGGCGGTCAGCACGTTAACCGTACGGAATCTGCGGTGCGTATCACCCACATCCCAACCGGGATCGTGACGCAGTGCCAGAACGACCGTTCACAGCACAAGAACAAAGACCAGGCCATGAAGCAGATGAAAGCGAAGCTTTATGAACTGGAAATGCAGAAAAAGAATGCAGAAAAACAGGCGATGGAAGACACCAAGTCCGATATCGGCTGGGGTAGCCAGATTCGTTCCTATGTCCTGGACGATTCCCGGATTAAAGACCTGCGCACCGGGGTTGAAACCCGCAATACGCAGGCGGTACTGGACGGAAGTCTGGATCAATTTATCGAAGCAAGTCTGAAAGCAGGGTTATGAGGAACCAACATGTCTGAACAAAACGCACAAGGCGCTGACGAGGTAGTCGATCTTAATAACGAAATGAAGGCACGCCGCGAGAAGCTGGCTGCACTGCGTGAGCAGGGCATCCCGTTCCCGAACGATTTCCGTCGTGACCGTACCTCTGATCAACTGCACGCTGAATTCGATAGCAAGGACAGCGAAGAGCTGGAAGCGCTGAATATCGAAGTTTCCGTTGCCGGTCGTATGATGACTCGCCGTATTATGGGTAAAGCTTCCTTCGTGACTTTACAGGACGTTGGCGGTCGTATTCAGCTGTACGTCGCGCGTGACGATCTGCCGGAAGGCGTTTACAACGAGCAGTTCAAGAAATGGGACCTCGGCGACATCCTGGGTGCGAAGGGTAAACTGTTCAAAACCAAAACCGGTGAACTGTCTATCCATTGCACCGAGCTGCGTCTGCTGACCAAAGCACTGCGCCCGCTGCCGGACAAATTCCACGGCCTGCAGGATCAGGAAGCGCGCTACCGTCAGCGTTACCTGGACCTGATCTCCAACGATACTTCCCGCAATACTTTCAAAGTGCGTTCCCAGATCCTGGCGGGTATTCGTCAGTTCATGGTTGGCCGCAACTTTATGGAAGTGGAAACCCCAATGATGCAGGTGATCCCTGGCGGCGCGTCTGCCCGTCCGTTCATCACCCATCATAATGCGCTGGATATGGACATGTACCTGCGTATCGCGCCGGAACTGTACCTGAAGCGTCTGGTGGTTGGCGGCTTCGAACGCGTGTTCGAAATCAACCGTAACTTCCGTAACGAAGGTATCTCCGTTCGCCATAACCCAGAGTTCACCATGATGGAACTCTATATGGCGTACGCGGATTATAAAGATCTGATCGAGCTGACCGAATCTCTGTTCCGTACTCTGGCACAGGATATTCTGGGCAACACCGAAGTGCCTTACGGCGACCAGACTTTCGATTTCGGTAAGCCGTTCGAAAAACTGACCATGCGTGAAGCTATCAAGAAATATCGTCCAGAAACTAACATGGCCGATTTGGATAACTTCGACTCTGCGAAAGCCATTGCTGAAAGCATCGGCGTTCACGTTGAGAAGAGCTGGGGTCTGGGCCGTATCGTGACTGAGATCTTCGAAGAAGTTGCCGAAGCGCACCTGATTCAGCCAACCTTCATCACCGAATATCCGGCAGAAGTTTCTCCGCTGGCGCGCCGTAATGACGTGAACCCGGAAATCACTGACCGCTTTGAATTCTTCATCGGCGGCCGTGAAATCGGTAACGGTTTCAGCGAGCTGAACGACGCAGAAGACCAGGCGCAGCGCTTCCAGGATCAGGTTAACGCCAAAGAAGCGGGTGATGACGAAGCGATGTTCTACGACGAAGACTACGTCACCGCGCTGGAACACGGCCTGCCACCGACCGCGGGTCTGGGTATCGGTATCGACCGTATGGTCATGCTGTTCACCAACAGCCACACCATCCGTGACGTGATTCTGTTCCCGGCGATGCGTCCGGTGAAATAATCGCGACAGCGAGATGCAAAAAACCCGGCGATGCCGGGTTTTTTTATGCCTATTGTCTGTGGACCGGCTCAGCGATGAGCAAATGCCATAAACGCCTGACGCGCCTCTTCATCGGCCGCTTCCATCACCATCCACGGGCTAAACGCCCACGGCGTTAACGTTAGCGCCTGCAAAATATCGTTAAGCTCGCACCACTGATACTCAATCACTTCATCGTGATTGGCCTTCACGTCGCTGGTCACGCGCGCGGCATAGACCGGGCAGACTTCGTTTTCCACAATGCCGTTTGGCGCCACGGCGCGGTAGCGGAATTCGGTGGCGATAGGGGTGATATCGGCAATCTCAACGCCAAGCTCAAAGCGGCAGCGGCGGATGATCGCATATTCGAAGGTTTCGCCCTGCTGTGGGTGACCGCACACCGAGTTGGTCCACACGCCGGGCCAGGCTACCTTGCTTAAAGAGCGGCGCGTTGCCAGAAACTGGCCGCGTTCGTTGAATAACCAGCAAGAGAAAGCGAGATGCAGAGGGGTGGAGAGGGTGTGAGCGGCGTACTTCTCCAGAATACCTGAAGGTTTATCGTGCTCGTCGAGCAAAATGACGTGTTCGCCTGTCATGACAACTCCTGAAAATGAATGATGACCCGGCATAAACCCGCCGGGTCATATACTCAGGCAACCAGCGTAGCCCATAAATGGGAAAAAGGCATTACCAAAACAAGCCCCGGCAACATGTTGGCAACCGGGAAAAGCTTAATGTTACAGATGCGCAATCCGGTCGCGACCATCAGCAGCCCACCGGCGCAGGAGAAATCGGCCATCATGGATGGAGTGATCATCGGCATCAGGAATACTGCCAGCATCGCCAGCGCCAGCTGAATCACCAGCTGTGGAATGGCAATAGTCATCACCGCAAAGCCTAGCAGAGTGGCGAAAATCCCGGCGGTAAACAGGTCGAGAATCGTTTTGATGTACAGAATTGACGGGTCACCGCTCATCCCTTCGGTCATTGCCCCGAACACGCCCGTACCGCTGGCGCAGAACAGCACCAGAATCGCCACAAACTTCTCAGTGAACTCTTCGTGGCTTAGCCCCTGTACCGGTGGGAAGACCTTGTTGATAAGGCCACGGGTAGAGCCTGCCGCTTTACCAATACCGCGTTCCAGATGCAGCAGTTCGCCAATCAGCGCGCCGACGATCATCGCCAGCACCACCGCAGGCATATATTTCACCTTCAGCACCAGCGTAATCCCCAGACCTACCGAGCACAGCCCGAAGGTCATCGGCAGCGCCGTTTTCACGCGTTCCGGGAGTTTACCGCCCGCTACTGCGCCAATCAGCCCGCCGATAATCACGGCGGACCCGTTAACATAAGGACCGATCAACATAAAAGTGTTTCCTTTATCGCACTAGTCGTCGTGGCGCAGTGACCCTTCACCCCAACGTGGAATGTTGTCCACGTCGATGTCGAACAGGTCCAGCGCGCGATTTACGCTGTGCGTAATAATGTCGTCCGCCGTTTGCGGACGCTGATAGAGAGCTGGAACCGGCGGGAAGATAATCCCGCCCATTTCCGTTACAGCGGCCATATTGCGAATATGGCCGAGGTTCAGCGGCGTTTCACGCGCCAGCAGCACCAGACGGCGGCGCTCTTTGAGCACCACGTCCGCCGCGCGGGTGAGCAGGTTATCGGTAAGACAATGTGCAATCGCGCCCAGCGTTCTCATGGAACAAGGGGCAATCAGCATCCCCAGCGTTTTAAATGAACCGCTGGAGATGGCGGCACCCAGATTGCCAATTGGGTGGACAACGTCAGCCATCGCCATCACCTCGTCCAGACGGAAATCCGTTTCCAGTTCACAGGTTTTTTCCGCGCCTTTTGAGACGACCAGATGAACCTCCAGCGGAAGAGGCTGAAGGAGTTCCAGCGCCTTAACGCCATACTGAAAGCCGGATGCGCCGCTGATGCCGATGATGATGCGTGGTTTCATTGTCTATTCCTCTTACTCGAAGTCCGGCAGGAAGCGTTTCACGTCCACTTCTTTGAATTTAGAGCGTTCAAAGTGGTGTTTCAGGTGGAACGGTACGGTGCAGTCAAAGATGGTTTTGCACGACATGCCCTGTTGCAGAATGCTTGGGCTGTACTCCGGCACCTGAGACGGGTCCAGCGGGTGGCAGCGCACGCCTGGGATGGTGATGGTATCCACGTCGCCCTGGTAGCGAGTTTGCATCGCCCACAGCACATCATCGCTGTCGAAGATATCCACGTCTTCGTCTACCAGAATCACATGCTTCAGTTCCGGGAAGGCGGAGAACGCCAGCAGTGCCGCCTGACGTTGGCGACCTTCGTCCGCCGGGGAGAATTTCTTGAATTGCATGACCGCCAGCAGTTTGCCGCCGCCCGCAGAGTGCGCGAAGACGTTCAGCAGTTTGCCCGGCATCGCGCGGCCAACCATATCCAGAATGCTCGCTTCGGTTGGGATACCCGCCATGTTGACGTGTTCCTCGCCAGGACCGACGGTGGTGCGCCAGATTGGGTTATGACGATGGGTGACGGCTTTGACTTTAATCACCGGCAACGCGTCTTTGGACTCGCCGGTATAGCCCGGGAACTCCGGCATCGCGCGGCCGGTGTTGGTGTTCTGGTCTTCACGAACGCGCACGTTTGGCAGCAGCTCGCCCTCGATAATGATCTCGGCGTGGGCAATCGCTTTTTCGTTGATGGTCAGGCATTTCACCATTTCCACGGCCTGGCCGCGCAGGGAACCGGCGATGCTCAGTTCATCAAAACCCAGCGGGGTAGTTGGTGGTTCGAAGCAGGCGGCAATTTCAATCGCCGGGTCAACGCCAATGCTGATGGAGATTGGCAGCGGCTGGCCTAGCTCTTCCGCTTTCATGCGGAAAGCATCAATGTGACGGCCTGGGGTCAGCCACATAGAGAGCTCATCGCGGCTCTGGACGCACAGGCGGTGAATGGTGATATCCGATTCGTGGGTTTCCGGATCGGAGGCGTAGCACAGCCCCATGGTGATGTACGGACCTGCATCTTCTTCGGTATTGGTTGGCGCTGGCAGCAGTTTGCGCAGGTCAAAATCGGCGTCGGTAGCCAGATGAACCACTTCCTGAGCGACGGCTTTTTCAGTAGTCAGAACCGGTGGAATCGGGCTTTGTACGGAGTCTTTCAGCAGGTGCCCCAGTTTTTCTGGTGGGCAATCGAGGAAGTGGCTGACGCGTTTGCGGGAGCCGTTGATGCCGATAGCTACGCTGATGTCATCAAAGCCTTTGATCTTGTTGAACATCATAACCGGACCGTTTTTACGCGTTGGGCGCTGGCAGGTGCCACCGGCGCCGACGTAACGGTATACGCCGGACAGCTCCGCATGTGGGTCCACTTCGGTATCGGTTTCAACGTATTCACCTGGCAGCGTTTTCAGCAACGCTAACGCAGAACGCAGGTCGCGAACGGTTGTTGTATTTTTCACGGTTTGTTCCTGTTGATAATCGGAAAGAATGTCTGCGCTAACCCTATTCCTTACACAATTAAGG
Organism: Kluyvera ascorbata ATCC 33433; assembly: GCF_000735365.1. Taxonomy (GTDB): domain Bacteria; phylum Pseudomonadota; class Gammaproteobacteria; order Enterobacterales; family Enterobacteriaceae; genus Kluyvera; species Kluyvera ascorbata. Next base: position 19,800 of record NZ_JMPL01000071.1, read on the forward strand.
GGCAAATACCGTTTAGCTTGGTCAGGGAAGATCAAAAAGATGTGGGTACAACAATAAAGGCTTCGTGCGTAAACTATAGCAAAGCGGAAAGGGAGCAGAGACGGCATGGATTTAAAACGATTACGGTATTTCTGTCGGGTGGTTGAGCAGGGCTCGATAAGCCAGGCAGCAAAGGTGCTGAACATGGCGCAGCCACCGCTGAGTAAGCGCATTCAGGAGCTGGAAGATGAGCTGAAAACGCCGCTCTTTCTGCGTCACGGTAACCGTATTGAGCCAACCGAAGCGGGGTTTTTCCTTTACCGTAAAGCCTGCGAAATTCTGCGTCAGGTGGAAGATACCGCGCGAGAAACGATGGAAATCGCACAAAAAGATCGGCTGCAGTTCCGTTTTGGGATGAGCCATCTGTTCCAGTCTTACTTTAAGCCGCTGCTGTTGGCGCTCTACCAGCGCTATCCGGAAATTGAAGTGAATATCTCGGTAACGGACTCCAGCCATCTGGAGATGATGCTGAATGAAGGCGCTATCGACCTCGCCTTTATTCAGCGCCCCTATCGCAGCGAAGGGTTCGACTATGTGTCGTTCGACCCGGTGAAGCTGGTGGCGGTTATCAACAAAAAATGCCTGCCACAGCCGCCTGCGAACCCGTTTGATTACAATGCGCTGGGCGCACTGCCGCTGGTGTTGCTTCACCGCGCGAAAGATTCGGGCACCTACGAGATGCTTATCGATCTGTTCCGTAAAGCGGGCGTAAACCCAAAGGTGATTATGCACATCACGCAGCCGGGGGTGATTATCGACTGGCTGGAATCGGGGCTTGCTGCCGCGACGCTGCTGCCATCGTCTGAGGTCTGCGCTGAAAAGCTTAAGGAGTGCTACGTCGTGGACGTCTTCCCTTCACCGCAGATTTTCTACCCGGCCATGGTGAAAATACCGGCGGTAAACTGGTGCTCGCAGGTAATGGAACTGGTGGCGGAAGGCTACCCGTTTCCAGACAACTCGCCGCGTTGATGGTTTGGTATCCAGCGTGACCCTGCTATCATAGTCCAACCGAACGTTTATGACCTGAGGATTCGTTTTGCGAGCAGGACGCCAACTCTCTTCCCCACTACGTCTGTTAATGTGCCTGATTATCGGGCTTGTACTGTCTGGTTGTGCTGGAAATTCATCCAAATCAGAAGGCAGCTACAGCGGCTCGGTCTATACCGTGAAGCGGGGCGATACGCTTTCGCGCATCTCGCGGATGACGGGCACGAGCGTAGGGGAACTGGCGCGCCTTAACGGCATCTCGCCGCCGTATAACATCAACGTCGGCCAGAAACTGAGGGTGAGTGGTTCGGCAAAATCCTCCGGCAGTAAGAAATCCAGCGCGACGCAGACGGCGAAGGTTATTCCGTCCTCCGCCGTTCCGCAGTCCTCATGGCCGGCGGTAGGTCAACGCTGCTGGCGCTGGCCCGCCACCGGCAAGGTGGTGATGCGTTACTCCACCTCGGAAGGCGGCAATAAGGGCATTGATATCGCGGGTAGCCGTGGTCAGCCGGTCTACGCGGCGGCGGCGGGGAAGGTGGTCTACGTCGGCAATCAGCTTCGCGGCTACGGCAACCTGGTCATGATTAAGCATGACGAAGATTACATTACCGCCTATGCGCATAACGATAAGCTGATGGTGAACAACGGACAAAACGTGAAGATTGGTCAGCAGATTGCCACCATGGGCAACTCGGATGCGGACTCCGTGAGGCTGCACTTCCAGATTCGCTATCGCGCCACGGCCATCGACCCGCTGCGCTATTTGCCGCCGCAGGGCAGCAAACCGAAGTGCTAAGCGGTTATTTTATCGTCACTTAGCGGCCTAAAGACTTGCCAGGCGAGGCGTAACGTTTATAATGCTCCTCGCACACCTTAGCGGGCGTAGTTCAATGGTAGAACGAGAGCTTCCCAAGCTCTATACGAGGGTTCGATTCCCTTCGCCCGCTCCAGAACTCTCCCCTTGTGGCAAAACTTCGTTAAAACTCATTTTTCTATCAACAACTTACTTAACATAAGTTGTCGTGATTGTTCTGCCATTGAACGACGATTTCCCAACACAAGGTACACTGTTAGTTGTCACGGATAGTTACATGGAAATGAGAGTATAACTATTCGGCGGCGGCAGTTCCAACCTCACACCGCGATAGCACAACGTGAAGGAAAAGCCTGAACCGGGCATTGTCTCTTACAACAGACTGATCATACGCATTTCAAGCCCGATGTGCGGCTCTCAGAGTCACGTAAACAGGTAACGTACCTACAAACGACATGTAGGCTCTATCAGCGTCTCAGCCACGCTCCCACAAGGGTTG
>NZ_JMPL01000072.1 GCF_000735365.1 Kluyvera ascorbata ATCC 33433
GCCGCCGGGGAATAGGCTGCACAAACAAAAAACCCCGCCGAAGCGGGGTTTAGCACGTCACTACGCCCTATTAATGGCGCGCACGAACAATCTGATACTTGCGGGTCAAATACTCGACCGGCACGCTCCAGATGTGCACCAGGCGCGAGAATGGGAACAGCAGGAACAGCGTCATACCCAGCACCAGGTGCATACGGTAGATAAACGCCACGCCGTCCAGGTGTGCGGAAGCGCCGCCGTGGAAGGTCACCACGGACTGCGCCCAACCAACCAGTTTCATCATCTCGCTACCGTCCATATGCTGCGCAGAGAACGGAATCGTCAGCAGACCCAGCGCACATTGGATAACCAGAACGGACAGCACCAGGATGTCAGCACCGGTCGTCGTGGCACGTACGCGTGGGCTGAACAGACGGCGCTTAAGTAACAGAACACCGCCGACCAGACACATCAAGCCAGCCGCGCCACCGCCAAACATCGCCATCTTCTGTTTTACTTCCAACGGCAGCCATGCTTCATACATCCAGTGTGGCGTCAGCATGCCCAGGAAGTGGCCGGCGAACACGCCCAGGATCCCAAGGTGGAACAGGTTAGATGCGAGGTTCATCCCTTTGCGATCCAGCATCTGGCTGGACGCGGCGCGCCAGGTGTACTGGCCGTAGTCGTAACGTAGCCAGCTGCCAATCAGGAAGACAGAACCCGCAATGTACGGATAAATGTCGAAGAAGAACATATTCAGGAAGTGCATTATTGCTGTCCTCCGTTAGAGATATTCAGATATTGCGGGGCCACGGCACCGGCAAAACGACGCTGGTGGTTAGTAATTTCCGAGTCACCACAGCCCTGGTCGGCAAAGAATTTCACCTGCTCTTCTTCCCACACCGCATCCAGCGCCTGAGGCGTATCATCGCGGGCTTCGTCGGCAATTTTTTCCGCCACTTTCGCTTCATCAACCGCGCTGTTCGCGAGCTTCAGCAACTGCTCAAACAGCACCGCATAACGACTCTCACGCTGTTGCAGACGCGCGCAGAGCAGCGCCAGAATCGGCGCAATGTCCTGCAAGCCGCCAATCGCTTCGCTCTCTGGCAGCTGCGCCAGGTACTCCAGATACAGCGGCAGGTGGTCCGGCAGCTCGCGGCTATCGAGAACCAGACCATGCTGCTCGTACTGATTCAGCAGATCGACCATCGCCTGCCCACGGTCGCGGGATTCGCCATGCACGTGTTCAAACAGCAGCAGTGACGTCGCACGGCCGCGGTCAAACAGCTCACTGTAGGCAGCCTGAGCATCCAGCAGATCCTGCGCGGTTAAATCGCGCAGGAAAACGCCCAGAGCCTGGGCATCTGCTTTTTCCAGTTTTTCTGATTCAGACAGAACGTCAAAGAGTTCGCCTTGATGCTGCCATAAGGCAGCATCCGGGTACTCAAGGAGACGTGAAATCACCACGAGTTCAATCATGCGTGTGGCTCCGTTTTGCTGCTCACATCCACAGAATCAATACGACGGCTGTTGAACAGGTTGAACTTGCTGTCCGAACCGTGGCAGCCATCGCCGAAGCTAAAGCCACAACCGTTTTTCTCTGGGAACGCGTCGCGCGCTTGTTCACGGTGACTGCTTGGAACCACGAAACGATCTTCGTAGTTGGCAATCGCCAGGTAACGGTACATTTCCTGCGCCTGCGCTTCGGTCAGACCGACCTCTTCCAGCGCGCGAGTATCAATCACACCGTCAACGGTCTCGGTACGTTTGAAGTGGCGCATCGCCAGCATACGTTTCAGCGCCAGCAGTACCGGTTGGGTGTCACCTGCGGTCAGCAGGTTTGCCAGGTACTGAACCGGGATACGCAGGCTTTCCACGTCCGGCAGGATGCCGTTGCTGCCCAGTTCACCCGCATCGGCTGCGGACTGAATCGGTGACAGCGGTGGCACGTACCAGACCATCGGCAGCGTGCGGTATTCCGGGTGCAGCGGCAGCGCTAGCTTCCAGTCCATCGCCATTTTATAAACCGGCGATTTCTGTGCTGCATCAATGACGCTCAGCGGGATACCGTCTTTCTGCGCCTGCTCGATCACTTTCGGATCATTCGGATCGAGGAACACGTCCAGCTGACGCTGATACAGGTCTTTCTCGTTCTCGGTGCTTGCAGCGGTTTCAATGGCATCCGCGTCATACAGCAGCACGCCGAGGTAACGAATACGGCCCACGCAGGTTTCTGAACACACGGTCGGCTGACCCGCTTCAATACGCGGATAGCAGAAGATGCATTTTTCAGACTTGCCGCTCTTCCAGTTGAAGTAGATTTTTTTGTACGGGCAGCCGGTGATGCACATACGCCAGCCGCGACACTTATCCTGATCGATCAGTACGATGCCATCTTCTTCACGCTTGTAAATTGCACCGCTCGGGCAAGTGGCGACACACGCCGGATTCAGGCAGTGCTCGCACAGACGCGGCAGATACATCATGAAGGTGTTTTCGAACTGGCCGTACATTGCCTTCTGCATGTTCTCGAAGTTTTTGTCTTTCGACAGCTTCTCGAACTCACCGCCGAGGTCGTCTTCCCAGTTCGGGCCCTTGGTGATTTTGTCCATGCGCTTGCCGGTAATCAGCGAGCGTGGACGAGCAATCGGCTGCGCCTTGCTATCAGCCGGCGCGTTGTGCAGCGTCTGGTAGTCAAAATCAAACGGTTCGTAGTAATCATCCAGACCCGGAAGATGCGGGTTAGCGAAGATTTTACCCAGCAGCAGCGCTTTGTTACCCATGCGCGGCACCAGTTTGCCGTTGATTTTACGTATCCAACCGCCTTTGTATTTCTCCTGATCTTCCCAGTCGGTCGGGAAACCGGTGCCCGGCTTGGTTTCAACGTTGTTGAACCATGCGTACTCGGTCCCTTCACGGCTGGTCCAGACGTTTTTACAGGTGACTGAGCAGGTATGACAGCCGATGCATTTATCGAGATTCAGCACCATGCCGACTTGTGAACGAATTTTCATTTTACGCTCTCCTGTACCTGGTCATTGCCTTCGCCATCCAACCAGTTAATGTTCTTCATCTTACGTACCACAACGAACTCATCACGGTTTGAACCGACGGTACCGTAGTAGTTAAAGCCGTAGGCCAGGTGCGCATAGCCACCGATCATATGGGTCGGTTTCGGCGTAATGCGGGTCACCGAGTTATGGATACCGCCGCGCTGACCGGTAATTTCTGAACCCGGCAGGTTCACGATACGTTCCTGCGCGTGGTACATCATGGTCATCCCGGCCGGTACACGCTGGCTGACTACCGCACGCGCGGTCAGCGCACCGTTGTTGTTGAAGACTTCAATCCAGTCGTTGTCTTCAATACCGATCTCTTTGGCATCTTCTTCACTCATCCACACGACCGGGCCGCCACGACCTAAGGTCAGCATCAGCAGGTTGTCGCTGTAAGTAGAGTGAATGCCCCATTTCTGGTGCGGCGTCAGGAAGTTCAGCGCCTTCTCTGGGTAACCGTTGGATTTCTTACCCATCACCTCTTTCACCGAGCGGGTGTCGATAGGCGGACGGTAAACCAGCAGGCTTTCACCGAAGTCACGCATCCATTGGTGATCCTGATACAGCGACTGACGACCAGACAGCGTACGCCATGGAATCAGCTCGTGAACGTTGGTATAGCCAGCGTTGTAAGAGACGTGTTCGTCTTCCAGACCGGACCAGGTTGGGCTGGAGATAATCTTGCGCGGCTGCGCCTGAATATCACGGAAGCGAATTTTTTCGTCTTCTTTGTTGAGCGCCAGGTGCGTATGGTCGCGACCGGTAAACTCGCTGAGCGCTGCCCAGGCTTTCACCGCGACCTGACCGTTGGTTTCCGGCGCCAGGGTGAGGATCATCTCTGCAGCATCAATCGCCGTATCCAGCATTGGCTGGCCTTTCGCCGGGCCCTCTGCCTTGGTGTAATTGAGCTTACGCAGCAAGTCCATTTCGCTCTGGGTGTTCCAGGCAATCCCTTTACCGCCGTTACCGATTTTTTCCATCAATGGGCCGATGGAGGTAAAGCGTTCATAGGTTGCCGGGTAGTCACGCTCAACTGGAATAATGTGCGGTGCGGTTTTGCCAGGAATCAGGTCGCATTCACCTTTTTTCCAGTCCTTCACGTCTAACGGCTGTGCCAGTTCGGCAGCGGAGTCGTGCTGGATTGGCAGGGTCACCACGTCGGTTTCTTTACCAAGGTGCCCCACGCAGACTTCGGAGAATTTCTTCGCGATGCCTTTGTAGATTTCCCAGTCGCTTTTTGATTCCCAGGCTGGGTCAACGGCGGCTGACAGCGGGTGAATAAACGGATGCATATCCGAAGTATTCATATCGTCTTTTTCATACCAGGTCGCGGTAGGCAGCACGATGTCGGAGTACAGACAGGTGCTCGACAGACGGAAGTCCAGCGTCACCACCAGATCCAGCTTGCCGTCGAGGCCGTTATCCTGCCATTCCACTTCTTCCGGCTTCACGCCGCCCTGCTTGCCAAGATCCATCCCCTGAATACCGTGCTCGGTACCCAACAGGTACTTCAGCATGTATTCGTGACCTTTACCGGAAGAGCCCAGCAGGTTCGAACGCCAGATGAACAGGTTACGCGGGTGGTTTTTACCGTTTTCCGGCTGTTCCGCGGCAAAGCGGATAGAACCTTCTTTCAACGCTTTAACGGTGTAGTCCACTGGCGTCATGCCCGCTTTCTTCGCTTCATCGGCGATACGCAGCGGGTTAGTGCCTAACTGCGGAGCAGACGGCAGCCAGCCCATGCGTTCAGCACGCACGTTGAAGTCCAGCAGGTGACCGGTATAGCGAGATTTATCCGCCAGCGGTGACAGCAGTTCCTGTGCAGTAACCGACTCATAGCGCCATTGGCTGGAGTGGTTATAGAAGTAGGACGTACTGTTCATGTGACGAGCCGGACGCTGCCAGTCAAGGGCAAACGCTAGCGGCTGCCAGCCGGTCTGCGGACGCAGTTTTTCCTGGCCCACGTAGTGCGCCCAGCCGCCGCCGCTCTGACCGACACAGCCGCAGAACACCAGCATGTTAATCAGACCACGATAGTTCATATCGAGGTGGTACCAGTGGTTCAGACCGGCACCGACGATGATCATCGAACGACCATGCGTCTTATCGGCGTTATCGGCGAACTCACGCGCGATACGGACGATCTGCGCGCTGGATACACCGGTGATTTTCTCAGCCCACGCCGGGGTGTACGCTTTAATATCTTCGTAGCTGGTTGCGCAGTTTTCATCGTTCAGACCGCGTTCCAGGCCGTAGTTAGCCATAGTCAGGTCATAAACGGTGGTCACCAGCGCGGTGCTGCCGTCTGCCAGCTGCAGGCGTTTCACCGGCAGTTTGTGCAGCAGAATATTTTCCAGTTCTACGCTGGCGAAGTGTTCGGTGCCGTCGCCGCCAAAGTACGGGAAGCCAACCTGTGCAACATCGTCATGGCTGCCCAGCAAGCTGAGGCGCAGCTCAACCTCTTCGCCGGTCTTGCCGTCGCGCTGTTCGAGGTTCCACTTACCTTTATCGCCCCAGCGGTAACCGATAGAACCGTTTGGCGCGATCATCTCGCCTTTTTCATCAAAGGCGACGGTTTTCCATTCTGGATGCTCTTCCTGACCCAGACCATCAACCAGATCCGCTGCGCGCAGCATACGACCCGCGGCGTAGAAGCCGTCACGCTCTTCCAGCATTACCAGCATTGGCATGTCGGTATAGCGGCGAACGTAATCGGTGAAGTACTGGCTCGGCTTATCGAGGTGGAATTCACGCAGCATCACGTGGCCCATGGCCAGCGCCATGGCCGCATCGGTACCCTGTTTCGGTGCTAACCACAGGTCGCAGAGTTTAGCGATTTCAGCGTAGTCTGGCGTAATAGCAACGGTTTTGGTGCCTTTATAGCGAACTTCGGTAAAGAAGTGGGCATCAGGAGTACGCGTCTGCGGAACGTTTGAACCCCAGGCGATGATGTAGCTTGAGTTATACCAGTCGGCGGATTCTGGAACGTCAGTCTGCTCACCCCAAGTCTGCGGAGAAGCAGGCGGCAGGTCACAGTACCAATCGTAGAAGCTCAGACATGTACCGCCAATCAGGGAAAGGTAACGTGCACCAGAGGCGTAGGAGACCATCGACATCGCCGGAATTGGTGAGAAGCCTGCCACGCGGTCTGGGCCGTAGGTTTTCACGGTGTAAACGTTGGACGCGGCAATCAGTTCGTTCACTTCCTGCCAGGAGGAACGAACGAAGCCACCGCGGCCACGTGCTTGTTTGAAGCTTTTCGCTTTGTCGGCATCTTCAATAATGGATGCCCAGGCATCAACCGGATCGCTGTGCAGTTTTTTCGCTTCACGCCACATTTTCATCAGGCGTTTACGCATCAGCGGGTATTTCAGACGGTTGGCGCTATAGAGGTACCAGGAATAGCTCGCCCCACGCGGACAGCCGCGAGGTTCATGGTTAGGCAGATCCGGACGGGTGCGCGGATAGTCAGTCTGCTGGGTTTCCCAGGTAACCAGACCGTTTTTGACATAAATTTTCCAGCTACAGGAACCGGTGCAGTTTACGCCGTGCGTTGAACGCACAACCTTGTCATGCTGCCAGCGCTGGCGGTATCCATCTTCCCAATCCCGGTTGGTATCTAGAATCTGTCCGTGCCCATCGGCAAATGTTTCGCCCTTCTGTTTAAAGTAGCGAAACCGGTCCAGGAATTTACTCATCGGGTCTCTCCTGTTTGGAGCCTGTCGGCTCTCTGATAAATCGACATTGCTGAATTTGCAGCGAAGTTAACGCGCTGAAAGGTGTAGGGAATTGATAACGATCAAGGTGGCTTTGCTTAACAAATGCCACAGAAATAGCACATACCACCAAGGTGGTACGCATTCTTATTTTTCAACCATCTGTAAATTAAGGATTTTTTACGAAAACCGCATATTTCAAGATGTAAAAATAAGCCCCGGCGGTATTAAGGGGTAGAGCCTTTCTTGCAAGGCCTCATCCTTGCCGGGCACGATGCCAGACTAATGAAAAACACCAATAGTATGTTGTAACTAAGTAGAGATAAAAATAAAGGCGCGAAACCTCGCGCCCTTATTCAGAAATAACGTAATCCGTTATTTTTTCGCTTTACGGCCGTATACCGCCCAGGTCACCACGACGCAAACAATATAAAACACGAGGAATACTTTCATCGCGCCAGCCGGTGAGCCGGTTAATTCCAGAGAGGTACCGAACGCTTTCGGAATAAAGAAGCCGCCGATGGCACCGATCGCCGAGATAAAGCCCAACGCTGCCGCCGTATCGGTTGCCGCTTCGCGCATCGCTTTCTCGTCAGAACCGCCTTCGGCTTTCACTCGATCCATTGTCAGCTTACGGAAGATAACGGAAATCATCTGGAAGGTGGAACCACTCCCCAGACCGGCGGTCAGGAACAGCGCCAGGAAGACACCGTAGAAGGCGATGAAGTTACCGCCTACGCCGTTATCTGGCAGGGTCATGAACAGCAGCGCACTGAATACCGCCATCAGGATAAAGTTAATCAGCGTCACGCGGGTCCCGCCCAGACGGTCGGAAATCGCCCCACCGGCAGAACGCGCCAGCGCACCGATAAACGGACCGAAGAAGGCGTAATGCAGGATCTGAATTTCCGGGAACTGGGTTTTTGACAGCATCGCAAAACCGGCCGAGAAGCCGATAAACGAACCGAAAGTGGCCAGATACAGCAAGCTCATGATCCACAGATGACCACGTTTCAGCACCGGCAACTGCTCTTTCAAAGACGCTTTCGACGTCGCCAGTTCGTTCATGCCAAACCAGGCCGCTACGGTGAAGATGGCCAGGAACGGTACCCAGATCCACGCCGCGTTTGCCAGAAACAGCTCGCTGCCGTCCGGCTGCGTCACGCCATGGCTACCAAATACCGCGAAGATAGAGAGAGAAACCGCCAGTGGAGCCACCAGCTGCATCATGCTCACGCCCATATTGCCGAGGCCGCCGTTGAGGCCGAGCGCACCGCCCTGCTTCGCTTTCGGGAAGAAGAAGCTAATGTTCGCCATACTGGAGGCGAAGTTTGCACCCGCAAAGCCGCACAGCAGAGAGATAATGATGAAGGTGCTAAACGGCGTGGAGGTGTCCTGAACGGCAAAGCCCAGCCATAAGCAAGGAATGATAAGGATCCCGGTGCTGAACGCGGTCCAGCGACGGCCACCCACCAGCGGTACCATGAAAGAATACGGTACGCGCAGCAGTGCGCCGGAAACGGAAGGCAACGCGGTCAGCATGAACAGCTGGTCGGTTGTAAACTGGAAGCCCACTTTTGGTAAATTGACCGCAACGGCACTGAACAACATCCAGACGCAGAATGCGAGCAGCAAGCACGGAACTGAAATCCACAGGTTCCGGCTAGCGACGCGATGACCGCGTTCCTGCCAGAATGCCGGATCTTCCGGACGCCAGTCGGTAATGACAGCGCCGGTTGCCCTTTCCGGGGCAGTGGAGTGACTCATAGACACCTCTGATTATTAATATCAACCCCTGCCACATTAGGGTTTACACCGCGCGGTAAGTTGATATAAATCAAAGGAAAAGTTGGCATTATATTGCTTAAAAATAAATCATCACCCTTTATGGGTAGATTTTTATGGTTAAAAAAACCTGTTATTTCACGTGGCTGTTACGCTCATACTCCTCTACCCTCAGCACCTCAACTATGATGGAAATAAAGGGGTAACTCTTTATGGGTATGGGTATACTCCAGGCGATAGTCGAAAATAACGCCACTCGCCGGAGAGTTTTCCGTCAGGAGCCTTATCGCACCATGTTTAGACGTTTTTTTACACCACTCACGCTGGTGAATCAACTGGCCCTCATCGTACTGCTGTCTACCCTTATTGGCGTGGCAAGTATGATGATTTCCGCACGCCTGGTGAACGGCGTGCAGGGTAGCGCCCATGCCATCAACCAGGCCGGTTCGCTGCGTATGCAGAGCTATCGCCTGCTGGCCGCTATTCCGGTGGATAAGGACGACGATGTGCTGTTTGACGAGATGCAGAAAACCGTCTTCAGCCCGCAATTACAGCTGGCCGCTGAACGCGATGGCCAGGTGAAGCAGCTTCAAGAACTCCAGCAATACTGGCTGAAGCATCTGGCACCGGATATTAGTCAGGCGAGCAATCCGGATGAAGTCGCCAGCGATCTTACCGGCTTTGTGAACCGTATAGACCAACTGGTCACCGTCTTCGATCACACCACCGAACAGCGCATCACTCACGTGGTATGGATGCACCGACTGATGGCCTTTTTCATGGCGGTATTGCTTATCTTCACCGTCTTCTGGCTACGCACCCGGCTGCTGCACCCGTGGCGACAGTTGCTACGCATGGCCGAAGCCATCAGCCATCGCGATTTTACCCATCGCGCGCAAATCAGTGGCCGCAACGAAATGGCCACCCTTGGCATGGCGCTGAACAATATGTCCGCCGAGCTAGCGGAGAGCTATGCCTCGCTGGAGCGTCGTGTACAGGAGAAAACCGCCGGGCTGGAGCAGAAAAATGCGATCCTCTCTTTCCTGTGGCAGGCTAACCGCCGACTGCATTCCAGCGTGCCGCTGTGTGAACGCATCTCTCCGGTGCTGAACGGCCTCCAGGAACTGACCCCGCTGCGGGAAATTGAAGTCCGGGTTTACGATACCGAAGACGAAGATAACCATCAGGAATTCAGCTGCCACTCCGGCTGGGAGTGCGACGACAGAGGCTGTTATCTTTGCCCGCGCGACGTCGATACCGCACCGCATGACGGCATCACGCTGAAATGGCGGCTGACCGACCCGCGCAACCAGTACGGCATCCTGCTGGCGACCCTGCCGCACGGCCGCGAGCTAAGCCACGATCAGCAACAGTTGGTTGATACCCTACTCGAGCAAATCACCTCAACGCTGGCGCTGGATAAACAGCTCGAGCGCCAGCAGCAATTGATCGTGATGGAAGAGCGCTCAACGATTGCCCGCGAACTTCACGATTCCATCGCCCAGTCGCTCTCCTGCATGAAGATGCAGGTCAGTTGTTTGCAAATGATGCAAAAAGAGCAGTCGTCTGCGGAAAGTCGCGAACTGCTAAGCCAGGTGCGCAATGAGCTAAACACCTCGTGGGCGCAGCTGCGCGAACTGCTGACCACCTTCCGTCTGAAGCTGACCGAGTCTGGCCTGCGTCCGGCGCTGGAGGACAGCTGCCAGGAGTACAGCAGCCATTTCGGCTTCCCGGTGCAGCTCGACTATCAACTGCCGCCACGCTGCGTGCCATCGCACCAGGCGATTCACCTGCTGCAGATTGCCCGCGAAGCCTTAAGCAACGCGCTTAAGCACTCGCAGGCGACAGAAGTCAAAGTCAGCGTTACCCAACAAAACAACCAGGTCAAACTGGTGGTGGCCGACAACGGCTGCGGCGTCCCGCTGCACGCTGAACGCAGCAACCATTATGGCCTCATTATTATGCGTGACCGCGCACAAAGCCTGCGTGGCGATTGCCAGGTTCGTCGTCGTGAAAGCGGCGGCACTGAAGTCGTGGTTACGTTTGTCCCCGAACAATCGCTTTCTACTCCCCAAGGAGATACTCATGAGTAATCAGGAACGGGCTACTATCCTGTTAATTGACGATCATCCTATGCTGCGTACCGGCGTGAAACAACTGGTCAGTATGGCATCAGATATTCAGGTTGTAGGCGAAGCCAGCAATGGTGAACAAGGAATTGAACTGGCAGAAACCCTCGATCCCGATCTGATTCTGCTCGATCTCAACATGCCAGGCATGAACGGCCTCGAAACCCTCGACAAGCTGCGTGAGAAATCACTGTCTGGCCGCGTGGTGGTGTTCAGCGTGTCCAACCATGAAGAAGACGTGGTCACGGCCCTCAAACGCGGTGCTGATGGCTATCTGCTGAAAGATATGGAACCGGAAGATCTGCTGAAAGCCCTGCAACAAGCTGCCGCCGGTGAAATGGTATTAAGTGAAGCATTAACGCCCGTGCTGGCCGCCAGCCTGCGCGCCAACCGCGCGACTTCCGATCGCGACATCAACCAGTTGACCCCGCGTGAGCGCGATATTCTCAAACTGATCGCCCAGGGCCTGCCGAACAAGATGATTGCCCGCCGTCTGGACATCACGGAAAGCACCGTGAAGGTTCACGTGAAGCACATGCTGAAGAAAATGAAGCTGAAATCCCGCGTCGAAGCCGCCGTATGGGTACACCAGGAACGTATTTTCTGACCGTTGCCGCTATGGCGCCATGTCCAACCAGCTATTGCCCTGCGGGGCAAAGCTGACGACAGGTTCGGTCAGCGCCAGCGTTATCTCATTCGAGGTGACGCGCTGCCCTTTGTTATCTTCCACAATGACCGACAGATGCCAGGTATTGCTGGCACCCTCCGTCGGATCCCAGGCCGGCATAATAATACTCCAGCCATCGGTGCTGGCATTGGATGCCGGCGGCGTCAGGCTTAGTGCCGCCGTGTCCCCTTGCCAGCTTAATGATTTCACGCCGTATTCATCCCGCACCTGGAGTTTAAGCTCAACCGTCTCATACCCGGTCAGATCCCACGGCGGCGTTGCCAGATAGACGCTCAGGCTTTTACGCTGGCGGAATTCCATCACCGGCAAATTGTTGCGCTCCGGCGCATCGTAGCGGCTGCCACGCAGCGTACGGGTTTGCGCCACTTCGTCGGCGGCAAGCTGCTTCTTCAACGGCACGCCGAAACGATAGTTAACCTTCATGCCGAGATTGTTCTGGTTTACCCCACTCTCTCCCTGCTTATGCTGGGCGCTGAAGGTGAATAACGGCACCGGGGTATAGTTAAGGCCAAGGGAGACCGCGACCGGGTTACGGTAGCCCGTACCGCTGCGGAACAGGTCAACGCTGTCGCCAAAGTATTGCTCGACGCTCAGGCTGGTGTTGATATGGTTATAAGCGGGTATCCAGGCCTGCGCCGTTAGATCGTAGCCGCGAGCCATACGCTGTTGCAGCGTCGTGCCCGTGTTCTGCCAATCGTGGAGTGGGTAATAGTAGTTGGCAGAAAAGCGTAGGTTTTCGCCCCAGGCCTCCGCGCCCAGCCCGCCGCGGTTAAGGTTGGCATCCAGCAGGCTGTCATAAAAGGTGTTATAGCCAAGCAGCCACTGCCCGGCGACCCAACGCTGCCCTAACCCCAGATTCCCCACCAGCCCATCGTCCTGCTGGGTCAGACCAAACTGGCTCCAGGTGAGATAATGCGTATTATCCTGCAGCGGCACAAACCAACTGCCGTGGCTGCCGGTCATCTTCCCCTGGCCGTCCACCAGCAGCTGAATATTGGTATTCCCCCAGGGAGATAGCCAGCTTTCCAACTGCTGGTTCATCTGACCGTTGACCTTATCCTGCAACTGCGTCAGTGCAAACAGCCGCGCCTGCTCGCCGGTATCCAGGCCGTTATCGGTCATGCTGGCTTCGCCAAAGGCTTTCACCATCTCGGCAAAATGTTTCTCTGCATCATGATTTTCCGGAGTGATGGCGAGGTCCGGCAGGCTATCAGCCGGATTATCGAAGGGGTGCTCCGCCTCTTCGACGAACGACGTTCGCGCACGCGCGCTGCCCACGGTCAACACCAGCAACACCAAAAATGACGAGTAAAAACGCAAAGACAAAACCACAACCCCATAGCCAGCTTCAAAGCAGACTGGAAAAAACCAGCCCCAGGCTCATCAGTTTAACCCCTTTACCGGGAGGGTTCAGCCTTTGCCCCTTATTCCAGGAATTGCCTGAAGGTTATAAAACCGTCACTTTTATCGTCGTACTTGCCAGTAATGCTTTAAGCTCTGGCACGCAGGAGCCGCAGTTGGTGCCGCATTTCAGCCGTTCACCCAGTTCGCCCGCCGTGCGGCAACCCTGTTTTTCAATCGCGTCAAGGATGGTTTTTTCACCAACGCTGAAACAGCTGCAAACAATTTTCCCTACCGCCGGTCGTGCCAGATCCTGACCGCTCAGCAGCGCATGACGGTCCGCAAGCGTCTGCGGCGCTTCGCTAAACGCCCTGCACACCAGCGAGTCGTCCACTTCCGGCAGCCGGTGGCTACTCCAGAACCCCAGCATCAACTGCTCGCCCTGCCACGCCAATAAATGCCAGAGATCCCCAGCATTCGCCACCTGTACCTGCCAGCCGTGCTGCTGACACCAGACCAGAATATCCTGCTCAATAAGACGATCGCTGCAGAGCGTGAGATGGTGCAGCCCGGTTGCGGCTTTTCGCCACCAGGTCACATGCCCCGCTAACGGCACTTCATCACGGGAATAGAGCTCGCCCTGCCATGCAGGTTGCCAGGGGGCGATACGCACCGCCGTTTGTTTACTTTCCGGCTGTCCGGAGTGCGGGTCCACCACCGGTGCCACCAGGCCGTTGACTTTCCCCTGGCGGGCAAAGCAGTTGTTCCAGTGCATCGGCGTAAACAGCGAACCGCGACGCTGGCTATCTGTCACCACGACTTTTGCCACCATTACGCCGTGCAGCGAGCTTATCCGTGAGAGACCTCCTTGTTGTAGACCGAAATGCTGGGCATCTTGCGGCGCCACTTCGACAATGGGCTGCGAGATATGCTGCATCAGTTTTGGCACGCTACCGGTGCGCGTCATGGTGTGCCACTGGTCGCGGATACGCCCGCTGTTAAGAATAAGTGGATAAAGTGCCTGGGCCTGAGCCTGCATCCCGCGTGGCGAGACGGGTAGCATGCGTACACGTGCGTCGGCACGCCAGCCTCGCTTGAGATCCAAGGTGTGGGCGTGGCGGCTAACCGGCCAGCGTACCGGCGCAAGATTATCCCACGCTTCACGGCTTAATTCGGCAAGCCCGCTGATATCAAACGCTCGCTTACCTTCATTTTCAAACCCAGAGAGCGCGGCATGTTCACTAAAGACCTCGTGCGGATGCTGCCAGGCAAAAGCCTCACCATATCCCAGATGCTGGGCGACGCGGGCGATAATCCACCAATCCGCGCGAGCCTCACCGGGAGCAGGCAAAAACGCCCGCTGACGCGAGATTCGGCGCTCTGAATTGGTCACGGTACCGTTTTTCTCCCCCCACCCCAGCGCCGGAAAACGGATGTGCGCATAACGCGAAGTTTCCGTATGGGCCGAAATTTCAGAGATGATCACCAGCTCGCAGCGCTTCAGGGCCTGGCTCACCGCATGGCTGTCCGGCAGCGATACCGCCGGGTTAGTCCCCATAATCCATACCGCTTTCACCTCACCGCGCCCGATAGCGGCAAAGAGATCCACCGCCATCAGTCCCGGCGTTTGCGCCAGCCGTTCAGTACCCCAGAATCGCGCTACCCGGGCGAGGTCGGCAGGCTCAAAATTCATATGCGCCGCCAGCATGGTTGCCAACCCGCCCACTTCACGGCCGCCCATGGCATTTGGCTGCCCGGTCAGCGAAAACGGGCCACAGCCTTCGCGGCCGAACTTACCGCTGGCAAGGTGGACGTTAATAATGGCATTGCATTTATCGCTGCCGCTGGAGGATTGGTTAATTCCCATGGTGTAGAGCGTGATGGCCCTGGGCGCGGCAATAAAGTCCTGATAAAACGCGGCAACCTCAGCTAATGGCAGCCCGCAAAACGCCGCCACGCGCGCAACGTTCCAGGGCTGTGCCGCCTCCAGCGCGGCGGGCGCATCGGTAAAATCGTCCAGCCTTGCGCCGCACTCGGCGATGGCGCGCAGCAGCCCAACAAATAATCCGGCATCCGTGCCGGGAGCAATCGCCAGATGGCGGTCGGCAATATCGCAGGTCGCGGTGCGTCGAGGATCAATAACCACCACCTTCATCTGCGGGTTTTGCTGCTTCGCCTGCACCAGACGTTGATAGAGCACCGGGTGGGCCCAGGCGGCGTTGGAGCCCACCAGCACCACGAGGTCGCTGCGCTCTACGTCCTCATAGCTGCACGGCACCACGTCGGCACCCCACGCGCGTTTATAGCCGGTCACCGCCGACGACATACAGAGACGCGAGTTGGTATCGATATTCGCCGCGCCGATAAATCCTTTCATCAACTTATTGGCCGCGTAGTAATCCTCGGTCAGCAACTGCCCGGAGGCATAAAACGCCACCGCCTGCGGGCCGTGTTCATTGATAATCGCCCGTAACCGCTCACCGGCAACATCCAGCGCCCGCTCCCAGTTCGCCTGCTGCCCGTCAACGGACGGATGCAGCAGACGCCCCTCCAGACCGGTCGTTTCGCCCAATGCAGCCCCTTTCACGCACAGGCGGCCAACGTTTGCCGGATGCTCGCTATCACCCCGAACGCTCACCGCGCCATCAACCACGCTTGCTACTACCCCGCAGCCAACGCCGCAGTAAGGACAGGTTGTCCGGGTCTCTGTCATGAGGCCTCCGCGCGCATCACCAGTTCCTGGTTGCTTACCCACACGGTGCCACCTTCAATTTTCACCGGCCAGGCGCGTACCACCGGCTCACCGCTCTCGGAATGGCGACCGTCACGCAGACGAATGCGCTGCTTATAAAGCGGTGAGATAACGATAGGCTCGCCGCTGGCATCCCCCAGCAGCCCTCGCGACAACACGTTGGCCTGACTGCCGGGCTCCAGATTATCCAGCGCGTAAACGTGACCATTAAGACGAAACAGCGCTATCTGCATGTCGCCCAGGCGAGCGCCAATCCCGGCCTGCGCGGGAATATCTTCCAGCAGGCAAATCGCCTGCCACGGCTTAGCATGGCCTACCGCTGCCGGCTTCGTTGAGACCGGAACCCGCTGCGGCTGACCGCGAACGGATTCACGTTGTACCGCTTCATCCGGCGTATCGCTGTTGACGAAGGAGCGGAACAGCATCAACCGCTGCGGGTCGTTCAGGGTGGTTTGCCATTCGCACTGATAGCTGTCGATAACGCGGGCCATCTCCTGCTCCAGCTCTTCGCCGATACCCAGAGCATCGTCGACGATCACGCGACGCAGATAGTCCAGCCCGCCCTCCAGGTTATCCATCCAGGTGCTGGTACGCTGCAATCGGTCGGCGGTGCGGATGTAAAACATCAGGAATCGGTCAATGGTGCGCAGCAGCGTCGCGTCATCAAGGTCGCTGGCAAACAGATCCGCATGGCGCGGTTTCATGCCGCCGTTGCCGCATAAATAAAGGTTCCAGCCCTTGTCGGTGGCAATCACCCCTACATCTTTGCCCTGCGCTTCAGCGCACTCGCGGGTACAGCCGGAGACCGCCATTTTAATTTTATGCGGCGCGCGCAGCCCTTTGTAACGATGCTCCAGCGTCACCGCGAGCCCGGTGGAATCCTGCACCCCGTAGCGACACCAGGTCGAGCCGACGCAGGATTTCACCGTGCGCAGCGACTTGCCGTAGGCATGACCGGTCTCAAACCCGGCCTCCACCAGCTCATGCCAGATAGCAGGCAGCTGCTCTAATCGCGCGCCAAACAGGTCAATACGCTGGCCGCCGGTGATTTTGCTATACAGCGCGTAGCGTTTGGCTATCTGCCCAATGGCTATCAGCCCGTCCGGCGTCACCTCACCGGCAGGCATACGAGGCACCACGGAGTAGGTGCCGTCTTTCTGGATATTGGCGAAATAGCGGTCGTTGGTGTCCTGTAGCGGTAGATGCGCCGGTTTAAGCAGATATTCATTCCAGCAGGATGCCAGCACCGACCCCACCAGCGGTTTACAGATTTCGCAGCCGTCGCCGTGACCATAGCGGGCAATCAGTTGCTCAAAGGTGTGAATGCGGTTGACCCGCACCAGGTGATAAATCTCCTGGCGTGAGTACGGGAAGTGTTCGCAGATGTCCTTTTTCACCTCCACGCCCTGCTGCGCCAACTGATACTCCATCACCTGTTTGACCAGCGCGCTACAGCCACCGCAGCCGGTCGCCGCTTTGGTACAGCTTTTTATCGCCCCCATTTCGCTGGCGCCATTGCTCACCGCCTGGCAAATATCGCCTTTGCTGACGTTGTGACAGGAGCAGATCTGCGCGCTATCCGGCAGCGCCGCGACGCCGAGCGTTTTCGGCGCACTGCCTTCCAGCGCCGGTAAAATCAAGGATTCCGGGCGAGGCGGCAGCGCTATATCGTTGAGCATCATTTGCAGCAGCGTGGCGTAGTCACTGGCATCCCCTACCAGCACGCCGCCGAGCAACGTTTTGCCGTCAGCGCTGACCACAATCTTCTTATAGATTTGCTCCGGGCCGTGGATCCACTGATAGCTCTGGCTACCCGGCGTGCGCCCGTGGGCATCGCCAAACGAGGCAACGTCAACGCCGAGCAGCTTGAGCTTGGTGCTCATATCCGCCCCGCTGAATTCACTCGCTTCACCCGCAAGCGTCGCTGCGGCGACTCTTGCCATCTGGTAGCCAGGGGCCACCAGACCATAAATTTTGTTATCCCACAGCGCGCATTCGCCGATGGCGAAAATATCATCATCGGAGGTACGACACTGGTTATCAATGGCAATACCGCCGCGCTCGCCCAGGACAATACCGCTACTGCGCGCCAGCGCGTCCTGCGGGCGAATCCCTGCCGAGAACACCACCATGTCGGTCGTCAGGCTTTCACCGTCGGCAAACTTTAGCGTAAGCCCTGCTTCCGTCTGGCGAATCTCGGTGGTGGCTTTGCTGGTGTGTACGCTCACGCCAAGTTCGGTGATTTTTTCCCGCAGCATAGCGGCACCGCCGTTATCCAACTGCATCGCCATCAGATTCGGCGCGAACTCCACCACGTGGGTGTCCAGCCCCAGCTGACGCAGGGCGTTAGCGGCCTCAAGCCCCAACAGACCGCCGCCGATCACCACGCCACGGCTGGCCGTTTTGGCACGGGCGGCAATGGCATCAAGACCGTCCAGGGTACGGTAGACAAAACACCCCGGCAACGAATTACCGGGAATGGGCGGCACGAACGGATACGAGCCGGTAGCCAGCACCAGCTTATCCCAATGCAGCTCATGGCCCTCGGCATTGCGAACGACTCTCGCCTCACGATCAATGGCCGTAACCACCTGCGACAACCGCAGTTCGATGCCGTTATCGGCAAAGAAATCGCCCTCTACCATCGAAAGCGACTCGGCGCTGCGACCGGCAAAATACTCGGATAAATGCACACGGTCGTAGGCGGCATAGCGCTCTTCGCCCAGCACGACAATCTGGTACTGTTCATGCAACTGGTGGCTGACACACTGCTCAAGAAAATGGTGGCCGACCATCCCGTGCCCGACGACCGCTAATGTTGGTTTTGTCATGGTTTGCGTTCCTGCAGCCGATGGCTGCGTGGTAAAGGGGTCGAATATCCAGCTCGCCTGCGCGGGCTGGACGGTATGCAATAAATCGGTAAAGGTGGCGGCGCTGGTGCAGTCGCCAAGCAGCAGGACTCCGGCCAGCTGACCGTTTGCCACCAGCAACTGCCGATAGTGCCCGGTCTGCGGGTCATATGAGGACCACTGGCTATCTCCGTCGATGGCCTGAACCCGCCCGGCGCTGAACAGGTCAATCCCCGTCACCTTCAGACGGGTACCGCGATCCTGCCAGTGGAAATCTGCTTGCGGGCTGCCGCAGAGCCTTGCTGCCAGGACGTCCGCCTGCTGCATGCAGGGAGCCACCAGGCCGAAGGTTTGTCCGTCAATCTCACAGCATTCCCCAATAGCGCTGACGCCGGGAATGCCCGTCTCAAGCTGGCGGTTGACAACTATCCCGCGCTGGCAAGGGATACCGGCCCGCTGCGCCAGCGCAATGTTGGGACGGACACCGGTTGCCATCACCACGCGGGTTGCCGCAATGGCACGTCCGTTGTTTAACACCACCGCGTCTGGGGTAATCTGTGCGATACCCGCACCCAGTTCACATCCGATGCCACGCTCCGTTAATCGCTGGGCCAACAGTTCGCCCGCCATCTCGTCTAACTGCTGCTCCATCAGTCGTTCGCTGCGATGCACCAAAGTGACATTGTCACCTCTTAAGCGCAGCGCGGCGGCAGCTTCCACGCCGAGCACTCCGCCGCCAATCACCACCGCATCGCCCGGCGTGGCCAGAATCGCCTCCACGTCGGCGAGAGTGCGGAAGGCAAAAACGTGCGGCAGGTCAATACCCGGCAGCGGCGGCAGAAAAGCTTGCGAGCCGCAGGTAAACACCAGCTCATCCCATTCCAGCTCGCGCTGGGTAGTGGTGACACGCCGCGCCTGTACGTCAACCGCCAGCACCGTTTCACCAAGGCACAGCGTGATGTGATGGTCGAGATACCACTGCGCCGGTTGTAGCAGCGTCTGGTTAAAATCCTTTTCGCCACCCAGCACCGGAGAAAGCTGAATGCGGCTATAGGCCGGATGCGGCTCGTCGCCGATAAGGGTGATGGCAAATTCCCCCGGCGCGCTCGTGACCAGCTTTTCCGCCAGCCGGGTCGCCGCCATCCCGTTGCCAATCATCACTAGTCGCCGCATAGAAGCCCCTTACGCCGCTTTCGGCTGTTTTTCGTAAAGGAAGTGGAGGATCTGCTGGCGCAGGTGGTGATAACGGCCGTCATCCGCCAGCTGCACGCGGTTACGCGGACGCGGTAGATTCACCTCCAGCACTTCGCCCACCGTAGCCGCCGGGCCGTTGGTCATCATCATGACCCGATCAGAGAGCAGCACCGCTTCATCAACGTCGTGGGTAATCAGCACGATGGTAGTGTTCAGCGACTGCTGGATTTGCATTACGGAGTCCTGAAGATGGGCGCGGGTCAACGCATCCAGCGCGCCAAACGGCTCATCCATCAGCAGCACCTTTGGCTTCATCGCCAGCGCACGCGCAATGCCGACGCGTTGCTTCATGCCGCCCGAAGTTTCACCGGGGCGTTTTTGCATCGCGTGGCCCATCTGGACGCGTTCGAGGTTGTGCGCAATCCACTCCCGGCGCTCCGCTTTGTTCATGGTGTGGCGAAACACCTGTTCCACCGCCAGCGCCACGTTGTCAAAGCAGGTGAGCCACGGCAGCAGCGAGTGGTTCTGGAACACCACCGCCCGCTCCGGCCCCGGTCCGGCAATTTCGCGGTTATCGCACAGCAGCCCGCCTTCGGTCGGCAGGGTAATACCGGCAATCAGGTTGAGCAGCGTCGATTTACCGCAGCCCGAATGGCCAATCAGGCTGACGGTCTCCCCTTCGTGAATATCAAAAGAGACGTTCTGTAAGGCCAGAAACTCGCCGCTGGCGGTATGAAAACGCTGGCTCACGGCCTGCACCTGAATTAATGGTTTCATGATGTGCTCCTATTTCTCTTGCCAGCTAAAACGGCGTGCAATCAGCATCAGCCCTTGCTCCAGCAGCAGCCCCACTACGCCGATAATGACGATAGCGATAAGGATGTTTTCGACGTTGAGGTTGTTCCACTCGTTCCAGATCCAAAAACCGATACCCAGCCCGCCGGTGAGCATTTCGGCGGCCACAATGACCAGCCAGGCGATACCAATCGACAAACGAACCCCGGTGAGCACCGACGGCAACACCGCCGGGAAGAGGATTTTGCACATCACCGTCCACTCGGAGAGGTTCAGCACTCGCGCCACGTTGAGGTAGTCCTGCGGAATGCGACGCACCCCTTCGGCGGTGTTTATCACCATCGGCCAGATGGAGCAGATGAAAATCGTCCAACTCGATGCTGGTTCCGCTTTCTGGAACAGCAGCAGGCCAATCGGCAGCCAGGCCAGCGGGCTGACCGGACGCAGCAGCGCAATCAGCGGGGTGAACATCCGTGAAGCAAAGGTAAAGCGACCAATCAGGAAACCAAGCGGTATACCCGCCAGCGCCGCGAGACCAAAGCCCACCGCCACGCGCTGTAAAGAGGCCAGCACGTTCCAGCCCACGCCGACGTCATTGGGGCCGTTGTTGTAGAACGGGTCAGAAAAGAGGGTTATCGCCGAATCCAGGGTACTGAGCGGCGTTGGAAAACCTTTGCTGTTCACCGCAGCCAGTTGCCAGAGCAGCACCAGCAGGCCCAGCCCCAGCACCGCCGGAATAGTGCGCTCTGCGAGTTCACGAAGATGGCGGCGCAGCGCAGGCGGTCTACGGCGAACCTGCACTGGCGGCATGGCAATCACTTCTCCTGCCGGAGTCGGCGCGTCAATAGGTTTCGTTTTGGTATTCATCTCATGCCCCTATACGTTGAATGGCAAAACTGCGGGCGTATGCAGCGGGGTCAGCCCCGTTCCAGACAGAACCGTCGATTAACGTGCTGCTGCGCAGGGTCTGGGTCGGAATGGCAATGCCACCAACCGCCTGCGCCGCCTCTTTCCAGACATCAATGCGGTTAATACGCTGAGCGACCGCCAGATAGTCCGGGTCACTCTTCAGCAGCCCCCAGCGGCGGAACTGGGTTAAGAACCACATGCCGTCGGAAAGCCACGGGTAGCTCACCTCCCCCTGTTCAAAGAAGCGCATCGGGTGCGCATCCTGCCAGCGGCGGCCGATGCCGTTGTCATAAGCACCGAGCATCCGCCCGGTGAGGTACTGTTCTTTGGTGTTGAGCCAACCGCGGTGAGCGAGGATCTGCGCGGTTTCGCGTTTGTTATCGTCAGAGGCGTCAATCCAGCGGGCGGCATCCATCAGCGCGGCCACCAGCGCGCGCGCGGTATTCGGGTTTTGCTCTACCCAATCGCGGCGCGTGCCGAGGACTTTTTCCGGGTGCTCCGGCCAGATATCCTGGCTGGTGGCAGCGGTGAAACCGATACGGTCGTTAATGGCGCGAGCGTTCCACGGCTCGCCAACGCAGAACCCCACCATGTTGCCGATGCGCATGTTCATCACCATCTGCGGTGGCGGCACCACCACCGTGCGTACATCGTCAAACGGGTTGATCCCGCCGCTCGCCAGCCAGTAATAGAGCCACATGGCATGGGTGCCGG
>NZ_JMPL01000073.1 GCF_000735365.1 Kluyvera ascorbata ATCC 33433
TTTGAGCAACGGGAGGCCTTCTCATGAGCGTGGTGATTAACGATAAACCGCGGACGCGCGCGCTGAAGCTACGCTGGCCCCTCTCTCGCCACCTGACGCTGAGCCTCGCCACGCTGGCGGTACTGCTGGTTATCTGGTGGGCGGTTGCGGCGGCGCACTGGGTGAGTCCGCTGTTTTTACCGGCACCGGGGCAGGTATTGAATAAGCTGCTGACCATCGCCAGCCCGCAGGGGTTTATGGATGCCACGCTGTGGCAGCATCTGGCGGCGAGCCTCGGGCGTATTGTTGTGGCACTGCTGGCGGCAACGCTTATCGGCATTCCTGTGGGGATCGCCATGGGGTTAAGCCCGACGGTGCGCGGGATCCTTGATCCTTTAATTGAACTCTATCGTCCGGTACCGCCGTTGGCCTATCTGCCGCTGATGGTTATTTGGTTTGGGATCGGCGAAACCTCGAAGATCCTGCTGATCTACCTGGCGATTTTCGCCCCGGTAGCGATGTCGACGCTGGCAGGCGTGAAAAGCGCGCAGCAGGTGCGTATTCGCGCGGCACAGTCTCTTGGTGCTAATCGTGCCCAGGTGCTGTGGTTGGTGATTTTACCCGGCGCGCTGCCGGAAATTTTAACCGGGTTACGCATTGGATTGGGCGTGGGCTGGTCGACGTTGGTGGCCGCCGAGCTTATCGCCGCCACCCGCGGGTTAGGTTTTATGGTGCAGTCCGCCGGGGAGTTTTTAGCTACCGACGTGGTGCTGGCCGGTATCGCGGTGATAGCGATTATCGCTTTTAGTCTGGAATTAGGGCTGCGTGCGCTTCAGCGTCGTCTGACCCCCTGGCATGGAGAAATACAATGAGTGAACGTCTGGCAATTACCCCGCTGGGGCCGTATATCGGCGCGCAGATTTCCGGCGCGGACCTGACCCGTCCGCTGAGCGATAACCAGTTTGAACAGCTGTATCACGCGGTGCTCCGCCACCAGGTGGTATTCCTGCGCGAACAGCTGATTACTCCGGAGCAACAGCGCGAACTGGCGCTGCGCTTTGGCGACCTGCATATCCACCCGGTTTACCCACATGCGCCGGGCGTGGACGAGATTATCGTGCTGGATACGCACGACAATAACCCGCCGGATAACGACAACTGGCATACCGACGTGACCTTTATCGACACGCCGCCTGCCGGGGCGATTCTGGCGGCGAAAGAGCTACCGTCTACCGGTGGTGATACGCTGTGGACCAGCGGCGTTGCGGCCTATGACGCGCTCTCCGCGCCGTTTAAGGCGCTGCTGAGCGGCCTGCGCGCCGAGCACGATTTCCGCAAATCGTTCCAGGAGTACAAGTATCGCAAAACCGAAGAGGAGCACCAGCGCTGGCAGGAAGCCGTCGCCAAAAACCCGCCGCTGCTGCACCCGGTGGTGCGTACCCATCCGGTCACCGGTAAGCAGGCGCTGTTTGTTAACGAAGGGTTTACCACCCGCATTGTCGACGTGACGGAAAAAGAGAGCGAGGCGCTGCTGAGCTTCCTGTTTACCCACGTCACCAAGCCGGAGTTTCAGGTGCGCTGGCGCTGGCAGCCGAACGATGTGGCGATTTGGGATAACCGAGTCACGCAGCACTACGCGAATGCCGATTATTTGCCGCAGCGGCGGATTATGCATCGGGCGACGATTCTTGGGGATAAACCGTTTTATCGTGCGCCATGAGCTCCTGACAGGTGTCGATTGTAGGCCGGATAAGCGTAGCGCCATCCGGCAGGATACGGCACCGTGCCGGATGGCGGCGTAAACGCCTTATCCGGCCTACAAACCTAAATGCGCCCCGATATATCGCTGATACCGATTCGCCTTCAGATAGGTTAAATCCACCAACACCAGCCCATCCACGCAGTTGTTAAACTCCGGGTCGCTACCAAAGTCGATAAACTGCACGCCGCCGGGCTCGCAGACTTCCGAATACTGCTTGTAAAGCGGAGGGATGCCGCAGCCAAGGTTGCCGAGCAGCGACTTTAGCCGGGTCAGGTCTTCGCTGTAATTCTCACCGCCAAACTGTGCCAGCACGTCGGGAAGCGAAGCGGGATACGGTCGGCGTGACTCTGCCAGGGGATGCGTGGCCGGGAACCACAGACGATAAAAGGCAACCAGCAGATCCCTTGCCGACGGCGGTAGGCCGCCAGAGATGGATACCGGGCCAAACAGGTAGCGATAGTGCGGGTAGCGCGCCAGATAGGCACCGATGCCGGACCATAAATAATCCAGCCCGCGACGCCCCCAGTAGCGTGGCTGAATAAAGCTGCGCCCAAGCTCAATGCCGTGTTGCAGAATATCGTCCATGCGTGTGTCGTAGTGGAAAAGACTGTAGCTGTAGATGCCGTCCAGCCCGCGTTTTTCGAGCTGCATCGCGGTAGGCATAAAACGATAGGCGCCAACGATTTCTAAATCCTCTTCATCCCAGAGGATCAGATGTAGATAGTCATCGTCATAGCCGTCGACATCGCGTCGTTTACCGCTTCCTTCACCCACCGCACGAAAGGCGATTTCACGCAGGCGTCCCAGTTCGCGCAGCAGTGGCGCATCTTCCTGGCCGTTGCGCTGCCACAGATAGATGACTTTGCCGTCCGCGGTGCGCCCCAGACACTCGGCCTGGCTCAGCTCGCGCTTCAGTAAGGCGCGTGCTTCTGGCCGCGCGATGGCGCTTTCCGTTTTAAACACACCGGGCAAGCCTTTGCCCAGCAGTTGGACGTGGCGATAGCACTTATCCGTCATTTCTCGCGGCGTGGCCTGTGGGTTAAACCACGCGGACCAGGCAATTTGCTCGCCAATCGTCACCGGCAAGCTGCCGTTGCGGCGGCGGAACATCTGCTGCATTAAGAGCAGCAGCGGCAGATGCTGTGACATCATGGTGCTAGCGTAGAACAGGGCGCTATTTCTTCCGTCTATCCATGCGGGCAGCAGTGGGGCACGGTATTTTGCGGCAAGTTTGATAAAGCCGGAGTGCCATTTTTTATCGCGGATCCCCCGGCGCGTCAGCCGTGATACTTCTCCCGCCGGGAAGAAAATCAGCACGCCGCCGTTTTGCAACTGCGTATCCATCTGCTGGAGCGCCGTTTTTGAGGTGCGACCGTTGATGTTATCCACCGGGATAAACAGCGAGCTGAGGGGTTCAAGGTGGGTGAGCATGCGGTTGGTGACCACTTTGACGTCGCGGCGAACACGGGAAACCGCGTAGAGCAGGGCCAGACCATCCAGCGTGCCGGTAGGGTGGTTGGCAATGATAACCAGTGGACCATTTTCGGGGATTTGTTCCAGGCAGCGAACCGGAACGGCGCAGTCAATATTGAGATGTTCAAGCACTTGTTCGACGGTATCCAGCCCTTTCAGGTGGCGATGGCGTGCGGCAAACTGTTGAAATTCTTCCTCGTGCAGCAGCTTCTTCAGCACTTTTTTTTGCCAGGGGGCGGGCCTCGCCTGAGGCCACAGGTCGTCGATGACATTGTCGAGACTAAACATAGCGGCTCCTCCTCTGTCCTGCTGTGACAGTAGAAGGGAGATGTGTCGGTTGTATGGCGGTTTGGTGACGTTTTGAAGGGTGTTGAAAGTAGCCCGGCCAAGCGCAGCACCGCCGGGAAAACCCGGAGTCGGCGTAAACGCCTCGTCCGGGCTACGTGATTAACGTAGGATTTTCTTCTCGGCTAAATCGAGCGCGAAATAGCTGAAGATAAGGTCCGCGCCCGCGCGTTTGATGGCGCCCAGGCTTTCCAGAACCACTTTCTCTTCATCAATCGCTCCGGCCTGCGCGGCGAATTTAATCATCGCGTATTCACCGCTCACCTGATAAGCGCCAATCGGTAATTCAGTGCGTTCACGGATATCGCGCAGGATATCAAGGTACGCGCCCGCCGGTTTCACCATCAGGCAATCAGCGCCCTGAGCTTCATCCAGCAGCGACTCGCGAATCGCCTCGCGGCGGTTCATCGGGTTCATCTGATAGGTTTTACGATCGCCCTTCAGTGCCGTCCCCGCCGCTTCACGGAACGGGCCGTAGAAGGAGGAGGCAAATTTGGTGGAGTAGGACATGATGGCGGTGTCGGTGAAGCCCGCTGCGTCCAGTGCCTGGCGAATGGCCTGCACCTGGCCGTCCATTGCCGCGGAAGGTGCGATAAAGTCTGCGCCTGCCGCCGCCGCAACAACGGCCTGCTTGCCGAGGTTGGCGAGGGTCAGATCGTTATCGACGCCGTGGTCGCACAGCACGCCGCAGTGGCCGTGGGAGGTATATTCGCAGAAGCAGGTATCGGACATGACGATCATCTCCGGTACGGTCTGCTTGCAGATGCGTGACATGCGCGCCACCAGACCGTCTTCTTTCCAGGCATCGCTGCCGGTGTCATCGGTATGGTGAGAGATACCAAAGGTCATCACCGAGCGGATACCGGCGTTAGCGATGCGTTCAATTTCGCGTGCCAGATGCTTCTCTGGAATGCGCATCACGCCCGGCATCGCCTCGATGGCTTTGTAGTCGTTGATTTCTTCTTCAACAAAGATCGGCAACACCAGGTCATTTAAGCTCAGTGTTGTCTCTTCAAACATAGCGCGCAGCGCAGGGGATTTGCGCAGGCGACGGGGGCGATGGAGTAAGTCTGTCATGGTATGCCTGATGTTTGTGAAACAAGGGCAACTAGTGTAACCGAATCAGGAGGTGGATGTTTTACTAAAGTGGTGTTTATGATTCGGTGCTTATCACCGCAATGAAATAGTCATGGATGATTATTTACCGGTATTGGTATTTATTATTTAAGGATTTTTATTAACTTTTTATTTTCTTTAGCCCGTTTAGCATTCGTATGGTGAATTTAACTGATTGCGATTTTTTTGTAGAGCCATTTTTTATCTGATTGATTATTTAGGTTTTTTAGATGGCTGTTGTGACGGCGTTCTTATTTCGATACCGAACATTTGCATGTTGATTTATCACAAAATACGTCTGTGTCTGCCTGGTTTGTTCAGAATTACCGGGAGATGGGTACATCGAAATGAAAAAAGGCAAACTCGTGAATATCACGCGTTTGCCTATAGATTATTAAGATGCAGGAATGATAGCCGCTTTATTGCCGCTTAACTCCGTCACCAGCTCGTTAATCCCGTCGCTCATATTCACAAAACGGGTGAGGGGAGAGCGCGTGACGACCACAAAGGCACCAACGTTAGACTGTGGAATCATTGCCATATAGGTGATAAAGCCGCCGCCACCGCCGGTTTTCTGAATAATCCCCGGACGACCATTTTTGGGTGCCATATAGACCCAGCCAAGCCCTAACGCATCGGCATGCCCCGGAACGTCCATTCCCACTACGCGCGTGAGTTGGTTACGTTTGTAGACCAGCGTCTGCATACGGTCTGCCTGGCTGCTGCGATGATAAAAATCAGACGAAAGATACTGCTGCATCCAGCGCATCATATCGCCAGGCGTGGAGTAAACCCCGCCGCTGCCCATCGCCGCGAGCGTGTTATTACACGGGCTCGCGCCTTTCTCAGCCACCATTAAACGGCCACACTGATCTGGCGATGGCGTAAAGGTGGTGTCCTTCATGCCCAGCGGACGCGTAATTTGCTCTTCAAATAGCTGTGGGTAGGGCTTATGCGCCGCGTTACCCAGCGCATCGGCCAGCAGGTCGAACGCCAGGTTTGAATAGCTGGCCTGCGAACCCGGTGCCGCGTGCAGCTTGGCGTTGCTGAGATAGGTCCAGCGCTGTGACTGCGTTGGCCAGACAAAAACGGGACGATTTGCGGCACCGCCCGGCATCTCACGCGGCAGGGAACTGGTGTGGGTTGCCAGATTCACTATCGTAATAGGTGCGCCGTTATAGGTTGGGACTCGTGATCCCGGTGGCGCATATTTACTCAGCGGATCGCTCAGCTTCACGACGCCCTGGTCGAGCAGTTTCACCAGCATTTCACTGGTCATCAGTTTGCTTAGAGAAGCGATGCGAATAACGGAATCGAGCTGCGGATGCACGTTGTTGCCAGGGCGCGTCTCGCCAAAGCTTCTGAACACCCGTTGGTTGCCATCGATAACCACCAGCGCCATGCCGGTAGCACCACTGCCGTAATAGATATGGTTGGCATAACGGTCAACGATATCGGACGCAAACGCGGGGGTGGTAAGAGGCTGTGCAGCCTGCACCGAGGTCAATGACGCCACGCAGAGCGCGGCAGAAAAAAGCAGACTACGTTTCAACGGAGGCATCCATGAATTGAAATGGGGAAGTAACGCGTATTTATACTAAAAATACAACGAATCGGCATCAGGCGCAGCGCCATTAAACGGTATGATAGCGGGAAAAACGTAACCGAGCGTAAACGCAATGATTATTCATCAAGGCGGATACGCACTTTTGTGATCCGGCGCGTATGATACATACGATGCCGTCTGGCGAACTCTGTCGCCGTTTTCCGGTCTGATTGCACAGTTACATTGCCTAATACCTCTTTACGGTAAAAATGATCCGTAGCGGTATTCTGTTGTCACAGCAAAAGCAGAATCATAAGAAGTTAGCAGGAGAGCACTATGTTTAAGTCTTTTTTCCCTAAGCCGGGTCCCTTTTTTCTCTCGGCGTTTATTTGGGCAATGATAGCGGTCATTTTCTGGCAGGTGGGCGGCGGTAGCTGGCTACTTCGCCTGACCGGTGCGAGTAACGATGTTCCGATCAGCGCCGCGCGCTTCTGGTCGATGAACTACCTGATCTTTTATGCTTACTACCTGGTGTGCGTTGGCCTGTTTGCCGGTTACTGGTTTATTCGCAGCCCGCACCGCTGGCAGTATTGGTCCATATTGGGCACCGCGCTCATCATCTTCGTCACCTGGTTTATGGTTGAAGTGGGCGTGGCGATAAACGCCTGGTATGCGCCGTTCTACGACCTTATCCAGACCGCATTGGCGGCGCCGAACAAAGTCTCAATTAACCAGTTTTACCAGGAGATCGGTATCTTCCTTGGGATTGCGCTTATCGCCGTGGTGATTGGTGTACTGAACAACTTCTTTGTCAGCCATTACGTCTTCCGCTGGCGTACCGCGATGAACGAACACTATATGACGCACTGGCAGCACCTGCGCCATATCGAAGGTGCCGCGCAGCGTGTGCAAGAAGATACGATGCGTTTTGCCTCGACGCTGGAAGATATGGGGACCAGCTTTATCAACGCCATTATGACGCTGATTGCCTTCCTGCCGGTGCTGGTGACGCTCTCTGCGCACGTGCCTGACCTGCCGATTATTGGTCATGTACCTTATGGTCTGGTGATTGCGGCTATCGTCTGGTCGCTGATGGGCACCGGGATGCTGGCGGTGGTGGGGATCAAACTGCCGGGGCTGAACTTTAAAAACCAACGCGTTGAAGCGGCCTATCGTAAAGAGCTGGTATACGGTGAAGATGACGCCAGCCGTGCCACACCGCCAACGGTGCGCGAGCTGTTCAGCGCGGTACGTCAGAACTACTTCCGCCTCTACTTCCACTACATGTACTTCAACATTGCCCGTATTCTGTATCTGCAGGTGGATAACGTTTTCGGGTTGTTCCTGCTGTTTCCGTCGATTGTTGCCGGTACGATTACGCTCGGCCTGATGACGCAGATTACCAACGTGTTCGGCCAGGTACGCGGTTCCTTCCAGTACCTGATAAGCTCCTGGACTACGCTGGTGGAGTTGATGTCCATCTACAAACGTCTGCGCAGCTTCGAGCGTGAGTTAGATAATAAACCGCTGACGGATGAACTTGCCCAGCCGCAGAGCCAGGCATAACGATTAAATTTTACAAGGAAAACGCATGGCGACTGCCGCAACGTATTACCGTTCATTACCTCTTACTCTGCTTGGCGGCCTGATGCTCAGCGCCTGTACCAGCCAGCAGGCACCGCAGATGAAAGCGGGAGAAAAACCGGTAGATGTGGCAAGCGTCGTGCGGCAAAAAATGCCCGCCAGCGTGAAGGACCGTGATGCCTGGGCGCAGGCGCTGGCGAAAACGTTTGAAAGCCAGAAGCTCGCGCCAACCGAAGAGAATATCTGTTCGGTACTGGCGGTGGCCCAGCAGGAGTCTAACTATCAGGCCGACCCGGCGGTGCCGGGACTGGGCAAAATTGCCTGGCAGGAGATCGACCGTCGTGCCGAGAAGATGCATATCCCGGTCTTCCTGGTGCATACGGCGCTGAAAATCAATTCGCCAACCGGTAAGAGCTACAGCGAGCGGCTGGACGCGGTGAAAACGGAAAAGCAGCTAAGCGCTATCTTTGATGACTTTATCGGTATGGTGCCGATGGGGCAGAAGCTCTTTGGCTCACTGAATCCGGTGCATACCGGCGGGCCAATGCAGGTGAGCATCGCCTTTGCCGAACAGCACCAGAACGGCTATCCGTGGAAGATGGATGGCACCGTGCGTCAGGAGGTCTTTACCCTGCGCGGCGGCCTGTGGTTTGGTACCTATCACTTGTTGAACTATCCGGCTAATTACACGGCACCTATTTATCGCTTTGCCGATTTTAATGCCGGCTGGTACGCCAGCCGTAATGCGGCATTCCAGTACGCGGTTAGCAAGGCCACCGGCGTGAAACTGGCGCTCGACGGTGACGTGATTCTTTACGGTAGCGATGAGCCGGGGAGCACGGAGATGGCGGTCAGAAAGCTGGCTAATCAGCTATCGTTGAGTAATAGCGATATTCATCGCCAGCTACAAAAAGGCGATAGCCAGGCGTTTGAGACCACGGCGCTCTACAAGGGCGTTTATAAGATTGCGGAACAGAAGGCGGGTAAACCGCTGGCGAGAGAGATGCTGCCAGGCATTCAGCTTGAGAGCCCGAAGATCACCCGCAAATTAACCACGGCGTGGTTTGCAAAAAGAGTGGATGAGCGTCGGGCCAAATGCATGGCCATCAATTAGTCGCGATGACGCAGGCGGTGCACGAGGGAGACAACGCCCAGAATAGCGCAGCCTGCCAGGAACGGCACTACGCCAAACAGCGTGCTGACGCCAAGGCCAATTTCAACGCGCGGACGGCCACTGTCCTGCATTTGCATCAGGTGTTCATAGACACCTGGTGCGTGAACCACCAGAGTCAACAGCTGCGCGCCAACCGAAAAGCAGAGCAGTACGAAAAGCGCGTAGGCCAGATTGCCTGAGGCGGAGGAGTCCCTCTTTTTCCCACTGAACATGAGTTTTGACAACGTGAAATCTGTCATTGAGACCTCCAGGATAACGTGAATGCAGATTGTTTCTTGATACAGGGGTGAGTGTGGCAGCAGAAGGGGATTGTCAATATCGGATTTATGGTAAATTTTGAGCAAGAATAATCCTGGAATATCACTCTCGCTTATCCATTGCCGGTTTTCGGCTTGACGTTAATTAAATTAACATCTGCTAATTGTTGTTCACACCACAGACGCTGACGCGGCTTTATGGCATCATCTTTTTTTTTGCTGGAGCTGCTATGAACCTGCCTGTAAAAATTCGCCGTGACTGGCATTACTATGCTTTTGCCATCGGCCTGATCTTTATTCTGAATGGAATTGTCGGGCTGCTCGGGTTTGAAGCCAAGGGGTGGCAAACCTATGCCGTGGGAATGGTGACCTGGGTGATTAGCTTCTGGCTGGCGGGGTTTATTATTCGCCGTCGGGAAGAGTAATTTGTTCTACGAATGTATTTCGACGTCGCTGCCCAACCGACAGCGACGCCGGGGAAAAGCCTTAGCCGTTCATCGACGTTTTCAGCGCCTTATCGGCCTGATGACGTTCCAGCGCCAGCTCAATCAAACGCGTAATCAGCGAGGTGTAATCCAGACCGCTGGCCTGCCACAGTTTTGGATACATGCTGATATTGGTGAAGCCCGGCAGGGTGTTAATTTCGTTAATCACCACGTCGTTGTTTTCAGTCAGGAATACGTCAACGCGCGCCATTCCGCTACAGCCTAAGGTCTGATAAGCCTCAATGGCAACATGGCGGATTTTGTCGTTCACATCGGCGGAGATCGCTGCCGGGACCACCACTTTTGCGCCGTTATCGTCAATGTATTTGGTATCGTACGCGTAGAACTCGCTGTTCAGGACGATCTCGCCACAGGTACTGGCCTGCGGGTCATCGTTGCCGAGTACCGCGCACTCAATTTCACGCCCTTTAATACCCTGCTCAACCACCACCTTATGGTCAAACTCGAAGGCTAGCGCTACGGCCTGCTGATACTGCTCGGCGCTGTTGACTTTGCTGACGCCGACGGAAGAACCCTGGTTTGCCGGTTTGACGAACAGCGGCAGGCCGAGCTTCGCTTTAATCTCATCGAAGGAGAAGCTGTCGCGGGTGCGGCGAGTTAAGGTCACAAACGGCGCGATAGACAGCCCGGCGTCGCGGAGCAGACGCTTGGTGACGTCTTTGTCCATGCAGGCGGCGGAGCCCAGCACGTCAGAGCCAACGAATGGCAGATTGGCCATACGCAGCATGCCCTGAAGGGAGCCATCTTCACCCAGGGTGCCGTGGACAATCGGGAAAATAACGTCAATGGCGTCCAGCGGCTTGCCGCTTGCCGCATTGATCATCTGTTGATGCTCTTTGCCTGGGATATGGGCCAGCGTGATTTCGGAAGGGCGTAGCGCGATGTGTGCCGGGTCGTGGGCGTTTAGCAGGTAGTTTTGCGCATCGCTGATGTGCCACTGCCCTTGTTTA
The DNA here is from genome assembly GCF_000735365.1 of Kluyvera ascorbata ATCC 33433. Lineage (GTDB taxonomy): Bacteria > Pseudomonadota > Gammaproteobacteria > Enterobacterales > Enterobacteriaceae > Kluyvera > Kluyvera ascorbata. The sequence continues at coordinate 10,693 of NZ_JMPL01000073.1, forward strand.
TCAATCCCCAGCAACACGACTTCAAAACGCGTTTTATCAATCGCTTCTACGATATTTTTAGCAGACTGTAGGGAGACTTCGTGCTCCGCTGATTTGCCGCCAAAAACAATCCCAACCCGCAACTTTGCCATCTCAAATTCCATCCATTCCAAACGCAAAGCACATAACATACCACGGGCGTGGTGAGGCATCTGCCTTTTCCATACTAAAGTGAGTGAATCACAGGCAAGGCATAAGAATAAGTGACTACGTAATGGCATCATAAGCGTGATATTTATCACACAAAAACGCTGAGTGGCTGATATTGTTCTGAAATAATGGATTAAGCATCTCTGACAATACGGCGCAAAGCGCATCTTGCTAACCTGTTAACTCGTCCCTGCAAATTGAATCAATACGTGTAGTTATGGAATCCTGGAAGGTTAACCTTATTTCTGTTTGGCTCGGTTGTTTTTTCACCGGGTTGGCTATCAGCCAGATTTTGCCCTTTTTGCCGCTTTATGTGGCGCAGTTGGGGGTCACCTCCCATGAATCTCTCTCCATGTGGTCCGGGTTAACGTTCAGCGTCACCTTCCTGGTTTCTGCCATTGTTTCGCCAATGTGGGGCAGCCTCGCCGACCGTAAAGGCCGTAAGCTGATGCTGCTGCGTGCTTCCCTGGGCATGGCGATTGCTATCCTGCTTCAGGCTTTTGCCACCAACGTCTGGCAGCTCTTTTTCCTGCGTGCGGTGATGGGCTTAACGTCTGGCTATATCCCAAACGCGATGGCGCTGGTGGCCTCTCAGGTACCGCGTGAACGTAGCGGTTGGGCATTGAGCACGCTTTCTACGGCACAAATCACCGGCGTGATTGGCGGCCCGCTGCTTGGCGGCTTTCTGGCTGACCACGTGGGTCTGAGAATGGTCTTTTACATCACCGCCTTCCTGCTGCTGGTGAGCTTCCTGGTGACGTTGTTCCTGATAAAAGAAGGCCCGCGCCCACAGTTTAATAAAAGCGAAAAACTCAGCGGCAAAGCGGTGTTTGCAACGCTGCCTTATCCGGGGCTGGTTATTAGCCTGTTTGTCACCACGATGGTTATCCAGCTGTGTAATGGTTCTATCAGCCCCATTCTGGCGCTGTTTATTAAATCGATGTCGCCAGACAGCACGAATATTGCCTTCTTAAGCGGCATGATCGCCGCCGTCCCTGGCGTGTCGGCGCTGATATCAGCACCGCGGTTAGGTAAGCTGGGCGACCGTATCGGTACGGGTCGCATACTGTTAGGCACGCTGACGTTTGCAGTGATACTGTTCTTTGCGATGTCGTTTGTCACCACGCCATTCCAGTTGGGGGTGCTACGTTTTATTCTTGGTTTTGCCGATGGTGCCATGCTGCCTGCGGTACAAACCTTGCTGCTGAAGTATATTAGCGAACGCGTCACCGGACGTATTTTTGGTTATAACCAGTCCTTTATGTATCTGGGTAACGTGGCGGGTCCGCTGATCGGCGCATCCATTTCGGCAATGGCGGGGTTCCGCTGGGTATTTATTGTGACCGCCGTGATTGTGTTGATTAACCTATGGCAATTAGCGGTGATGCTGCGCCGCGCTCAGCCTGTACGCCAGTAATATGCCCACAACAGGGAATAAATGCGCTCGCTTTTATTCCCTGATTCCTGCCTCAACGATTTTTATAGCGATTTCTGTTTTCCTATTATTATCGTGAGAAAAACGTTTCGATGACTGCATTTACAGCCAATTCCATGATATTGATGAGGATTATATTTTTAACATCAGCTATTGCAGAATGCGAAATATATTGTAATTCTATTCGATGTTGCTAAAGGGGGAATAGAACCGTATGTTTTATCGGTCTATTTATTTTTCAGAGCCCGAACTCTGCCCACGCCGTCATACAAGGAAAACGCGCGATGAAAAATTTCATTGCAGAACTGCTGGTCAAGCTGGCCGAAAAGGAAGATGAAGCAAACGCGTTACGCATTCAGGTCGATGCACTTGAAGTGGTGGTGACCACACTTTTACAGCATTTGAAGCAGGAATCCAGCCCGGCGCTGGAAGATGAAATGAGCGCAACGCTGAATAAGCTCGCTGCTGCTGAACACGTCCGCGATCATAATAGCGAACTCTTATATAACCATGTTAAACGGTTATTTCTACACCCCGAAAATTAGTAGGTAATGGCACTGGTTATGGTGTCATTAAAATGTAACGCTCTTTTCTTACAGTCTCCGTGTTTCATTATTTAAGTATTTGTACATGGAGAAACTAACGTGAAATACAGTGCTATTTTTGCCGCATTATTACCTCTGCTGGGTTTACCTGCCGCGCACGCGGATACTTCTACTGCCGTTCTTGATAACCGCGCTGCGCAAGGGGATATAACCCAGCCGGGCGGTGCTCGTCGTTTATCTGCCGATCAAACCGAAGCTATTCGCGCCTCCTTGAATAATAAGCAGGCCAAAAACGTTATTTTGCTGATTGGCGATGGGATGGGCGATTCTGAAATTACCGCCGCACGAAACTATGCCGAAGGGGCGGGCGGTTATTTTAAAGGTATCGATGCGTTACCGTTAACCGGGCAGTACACGCACTATGCGTTGAATAAGAAAACCGGCAAGCCGGACTACGTGACCGACTCAGCGGCATCCGCAACGGCGTGGAGCACCGGGGTGAAAACCTATAACGGCGCGCTGGGCGTCGATATTCACGAAAAAGATCATCAGACCATTCTTGAGCTAGCAAAAGCAGCCGGCCTGGCGACAGGGAACGTTTCTACCGCCGAACTGCAGGATGCCACGCCTGCGGCGCTGATTTCACACGTCACCTCGCGTAAATGCTATGGTCCGAGCGTCACCAGCGAGAAGTGTCCAACCAACGCGCTGGAAAAAGGCGGCAAAGGCTCCATCACTGAACAGATGCTGAACGCGCGTGCCGACGTGACGCTTGGCGGCGGCGCGAAGACCTTTGCTGAAACCGCGACCGCGGGCGAATGGCAGGGTAAAACGTTGCGCGAACAGGCGCAGGCAAGGGGCTATCAGCTTGTCGACAATGTGACGACGCTTGATGCCATTACTCAGGCAAATCAGGATAAACCGCTGCTGGGGTTGTTCTCTGACGGCAATATGCCAGTGCGTTGGGAAGGGCCAAAAGCGTCTTACCACGGCAATCTGGATAAGCCTGCGGTAACCTGTACGCCTAACCCGAAACGCGATTCCAGCGTGCCGACCCTGGCGCAGATGACCGATAAAGCGATCTCTTTGTTGAGCACCAGCGAAAAAGGGTTCTTCCTGCAGGTTGAAGGCGCGTCCATTGATAAACAGGATCATGCGGCGAACCCATGCGGGCAGATTGGCGAAACGGTCGATCTGGACGAAGCGGTACAGAAGGCGCTGGAGTTTGCGAAAAAAGACGGCAATACGCTGGTTATCGTGACGGCTGACCACGCGCACTCAAGCCAGATTATTCCACCAGAAACCAAAGCGCCCGGCCTGACACAGGCGCTGAACACGAAAGATGGTTCGGTAATGGTCATGAGCTACGGCAACTCGGAAGAAGAGTCGATGGAACATACCGGCACGCAGCTGCGCATTGCGGCCTATGGCCCACACGCGGCGAACGTCGTCGGTCTGACCGACCAGACGGATCTGTATTATACGATGAAAGCCGCGCTGGGGCTGTAACCCTACGCTCAACACCCGGCGGTAAAATTTTGCCGCCGGGTTGGTAATTTTCCTTCCAGCGACCAGACTTACAGAGTTCTACTCACAAAAGGATGGTGCAATGAAAACAACATTACTGGTTACTCTACTGTGTGGTCTGTTTACGGCGGGTGCCGTGTCGGCGGCAACAACGGCCGCAGCGCCGGAGAAAACCCTGACGCCACAGCAGCAGCGTATGAGCACGTGTAATCACGAAGCGGCGTCAAAAACCCTGAAAGGCGATGAGCGTAAAACCTTTATGAGCAGCTGTCTGAAAGGAGAAGGGGCGGCCGCCGCTGATGGTAAAAAGCTCACGCCACAGCAGCAAAAAATGAAGGACTGTAACGCACAGGCGGCAACCAAAACCTTAAAAGGTGACGAACGTAAAACCTTTATGAGTACCTGTCTGAAAAACAAATAAGTAATGGCGCCGTGGGCGCTTTTTTTATGGCAAGTGAATCAGGCCCGGCAGTGTGCCGGGCCTGCAACTTATGACTTGCTCATCTTCTCTGATTTTTCCATGCATTTCGCCATCGCTTCGATGACCGCAGAGCGGAAGCCTTTCTCTTCCAGCACGCGCACGGCTTCAATCGTGGTCCCGCCCGGCGAGCAGACCATATCTTTCAGCTCACCCGGATGCTTACCGGTTTCCAGCACCATTTTGGCCGAGCCCATGACCGCCTGCGCGGCAAACTTGTAGGCCTGAGCACGTGGCATACCACCCAGCACGGCCGCATCGGCCATCGCTTCGATAAACATAAATACGTAGGCTGGCGCTGAGCCGCTCACCCCGACGACCGGGTGAATCATGGCTTCAGAAATCTCTTCCGCCGCGCCAAAGCAGCGGAAAATGTTCAGCACATCGGCGATATCTTCTGGCGTCACCAGCGCATTTGGGGTAACGGAGGTCATGCCAGCGTTCACCAGCGACGGGGTATTTGGCATGGCGCGGACAATTTTACGGTCATGGCCCAGTGCGCGAGCCAACTGCTCCAGGGTGACGCCTGCGGCAATGGAGACCACCAGGGAATCTTTGTTCAGGCTGGAGGCAATGTCGCTCAGCACTTTAACCATGATACCTGGCTTGACGGCACCGAAGACGATGTCGGCAACCTGAGCGACTTCCTGCGGGCTCTGCGCCGCATTAATGCCGAATTCATCGCGCAGCGCGGCCACTTTATCCGGCGACGGCGTATAGACCCAAATCTGCCCAGGAAGTACCTGACCGCTGGCAATCAGGCCGCCAAGAATAGCTTTGCCCATGTTACCGCAACCAATGAAGCCAATTTTCTTCTCCATCTTTCTCTCCCTCTGTCTGTTTTTTTCGTAGTTTACTGTTATAGGCGATTCACCGCGATGGGTAACGCACTTTTATCATTCCGGCGGCAATTATTACGTCCGCACCTCCGCTCTCTGTATAATCACGCTTTGCGATAATTTTCACCGTGGAGTGACGATGACCATTTGGGTTGATGCGGACGCCTGTCCGAACGTGATTAAAGAGGTGCTGTTTCGCGCCGCAGACCGCACGCAGATTGAACTGGTGCTGGTGGCTAACCAGTATTTGCGCGTGCCGCCGTCACGCTTTATTCGTGCGATGGTCGTACCGAAGGGATTTGACGTAGCGGATAACGAAATCGTGCGTCTTTGCAAGCCTGGAGATCTGGTGATCACCGCGGATATTCCGCTAGCGGCAGAGGTTCTGGAAAAGGGCGGTGCGGCGCTGAATCCGCGCGGTGAACGCTACAGCGACGCGACCATTAAGGAGCGTCTGACGCTGCGTGATTTTATGGATACCATGCGCTCCAGCGGTATTCAGACCGGCGGGCCGGCTGCGCTCTCTCAGCGCGATCGCCAGCAGTTTGCCGCCGAGCTGGATAAATGGTTGCTGGCGGTAAAACGCGGCTGACGTGATTTCTGTCACAATAATGTGCTACCTTTTGCCGCGACATCCGGCTTGTCAAAGCAAGATACTTTCATGTACTGTTAGCGCAACGCTTTGTGGCATGTTTTTTTTACGCCTTAGTTGCCGTTGTTATCAATGCATACCGATGCAGCATGTCTCAAAATACATCAGAATGTAATATAAAGTTTACACTTACTTGCGTACTAGTTTGATGGTATCATTCACTTTTCAATCACCGATCCCGCATTTACGCGTTATCAAGGGGAATTCCAGGTCATGACACAGCCTATTTTTCTTATCGGAGCCCGAGGCTGCGGAAAAACGACGATAGGCCAAGCGCTGACTCATGCCTGCCATTTTCACTTTGTTGATACTGATCTGGCGTTGCAGCAGCAGTCTGGTATGAGCGTGGCGGAAATTGTCGCCCTTGAAGGCTGGGCAGGTTTTCGCGCCAGAGAGACGCAAACGCTGATGTCGGTGACGCAACCTGGCACCGTGGTGGCGACGGGCGGTGGGATTATCCTTGCGCCGGTTAACCGTGAATTTATGCGCCAGAACGGCGTGGTTATCTACCTGAATGCACCTGTGCCAGTTCTGGCGCGTCGTCTGGAAGCATTTCCAGAAGAGTCTCAGCGCCCGACGTTGACCGGTAAGCCAATTAGCGAAGAAGTGGCAGAAGTGCTGGCTCAGCGCGATGCGCTATACCGTGAAACGGCTCACTACGTTGTTGATGCTTCTGCGGCGCCAGAGCGCGTCGTGACGCTGATCCTTGACGCTCTGCATCTGGCAACCGCCAGCTAGCAGGGCGCGTTTACTCCCTGGTTTTACATCCCGTTTATTCCCCTCAGGTTTCTCTTCTGATTGCCGATATAACCACTTTTAATTCGTGGTTATATTCTGCGTAAGTCACATTTTTAGCTTATCATTAATGTTATAGAAAAGTTAAAATCAAACCATATCAGGAGAGTACTGGAAACATCTGGAATCTTTACATTCCACCCGGTGGCTGAACTGCTACGCTTCTGAGCGGTGTTTTTCATCCATCCAGGTGGCTATGTGTAAAACGAGCATGTGAGAAGCAGAAGGTAGATAACATGAGTGCAACGATGGCGATTCTTACTATAGGGGTGGTGCCCGTCAGTGAAGTGTTGCCGCTTTTGACCGAGCACATCAGGGAAGATCAAATCACCCACATTAGCCTATTAGGCAAAATGAGCCGTGCGGAAGTCATGGAAGAGTATGCACCAGAACCCGGTGAAGACCGTTTGCTGGTTCTGTTAAATGATAACCAGTTTGTCGAAGTTTCCCGTCTGAAAGTTGAGCACAGCCTACAGGCCGTGATTGAGGTGCTCGACAATCAATCTTATGACGTCATTCTTTTACTGAATACGTTTAAATTACGCAGTATGGTGGCGCGCAACGCGATATTGCTGGAGCCTCAGCGTATTATTCCACCGTTGGTCGCCTCTATCGTCGAGGGACATCAGGTTGGGGTATTGGTCCCCATTGAAGCCATTCTCGATGCCCAGCAGGAGAAGTGGCAGATGTTGTCTAATTTGCCCTATTACGCGCTGGCAAACCCGAACATCGATACCGACCAGCATCTGATTTCTGCGGGCAGTTCGTTGCAGGAACAAGGCGCTGATGTGCTGGTGCTTGATTCATTGAGCTATCACCAGCGTCACCGTGATCTGTTACAAAAAGCGTTGGATATACCGGTTCTATTGTCGAATGTGCTGGTGGCCAGGCTGGCGGCAGAATTATTGTGTTAAGCGTATGATTTCGCGTGACAGGCTTCTGTTTGCAACTCTATATTGGTCTTTTGACGACAAGATAATAAGGGCCTGTTTATGCTTCAGAGCAACGAGTACTTTGAGGGAAAAGTGAAATCCATTGGCTTCACCAGCAGCAGCACGGGTCGTGCCAGCGTGGGCGTGATGGCGGAAGGCGAATACACCTTCGGTACCGCACAGCCGGAAGAAATGACCGTGATTAGCGGTGCGCTGAACGTGCTGTTACCGGGTGAAATTGAGTGGAAAGTCTATTCCGCAGGGGAAGTGTTCAACGTGCCGGGCCACAGTGAATTTAACCTGCAGGTTGCAGAACCAACCTCTTATCTGTGCCGCTATCTGTAATCTATTCCCTTCCTGCTGCGGCAGGAAGGGAATATCTCGCTTAACGCTGGGCTTCGCCGCCTAAGCCTTCTACCAGGCTTTTAATCATTGCAGCCAGTTCACCGGTCATCAGAATAAAGTCCGCGTCGAAACGCTGAGCATAATCATCACGGTCGATATCTTCGTTCTGATCGCGCAGTTCATCGCAGAACTTCAGACGCTTGATGGAGCCGTCATCGCACATCATAAACTGAATGCGCTGCTGCCAGTCGAGCGCCAGCTTGGTCACCAGCTTGCCAGCTTCGATATGACAGGCAATCTCATCGCACACCAGATCCTGTTTCTTCGCGCGGATCACGCCGCCGTCTTCGAGGATCGCTTTCAGCTCGGCTTCATCCAGGATCTGGAAGCTTTGCGCAGCCGAACCAGACCTTACCCATTCAGTCAGGGTCAGTTCGATCGGGTTTTCCAGCGTCAGCGGCACCACCGGCAGCGAGCCGAGGCTTTTACGCAGCAGCGCCAGCGTATCTTCCGCCTTTTTGGCGCTGGCGCAGTCGACCATAATCAAATCGTTAACGGTGTCTATCCACATCATCGTCTGGCTGAAGCGGCTGAAAGCGCGCGGCAGCAGAGAGTGCAGGACTTCATCCTTCAGCGAATCTTTTTCGGTTTTCTTGAGCTTGCGGCCCTGATCGGCTTCGAGCTTTTGGATCTTCGCTTCCAGCGCCTGTTTAATCACCGGAGAGGGCAGGATCTTCTCTTCTTTGCGAGCGCAAATGATGATCTGACCATTTACTGTGTGCGTCAGCGCATCGCTGTGTGAGCCCATCGGCGGTACCCAGCCGGTTTTTGCCATATCCTGGCTGCCGCATGGGGTGAAGGTCATCTCAGCGAGCTGTTTTTCCATCTCTTCCGCGCGCAGAGAGATGTCGCGGCTGAGACGATAAACCATTAAATTTTTGAACCACAGCATGATAATTTCCACGGTGTTGTCGTTAAATCAGCGGGCAATGATAACGAATTGTCCACGCCCTTGCATTGTTTTAAACAGGAGTAATGAATGCGAATTGGTATCGATCTAGGTGGAACGAAAACCGAAGTCATCGCGCTAAGCGACCAGGGTGAGCAGCTTTATCGCCACCGTTTGCCGACGCCGCGTGACTATCAGCAAACCATTGAGAACATTGCGCATCTTGTTGCTCTCGCCGAAGAGGCAACCGGACAAACGGGGACGGTGGGCATGGGCATTCCCGGCTCGATTTCGCCTTATACCGGCGTGGTGAAAAACGCCAACTCCACCTGGCTCAACGGCCAGCCGTTTGATAAAGACCTTAGCCGTCGCCTGAATCGCGAGGTGCGACTGGCCAACGATGCTAACTGTCTGGCGGTATCTGAAGCGGTAGATGGCTCGGCGGCGGGCGCACAGACGGTGTTTGCGGTCATTATCGGTACCGGCTGCGGCGCGGGCGTGGCGCTGGGCGGCCGCGCGCATATTGGCGGTAATGGCACGGCAGGCGAGTGGGGGCATAATCCACTGCCGTGGATGAACGACGATGAACTCCGTTTCCGGGCAGAAGTGCCGTGCTATTGCGGTAAGCAGGGCTGTATTGAAACCTTTATTTCTGGCACCGGCTTTGCTACGGATTATCACCGCCTGAGCGGTAATCCACTAAAAGGCGGTGAAATTATGCAGCTGGTGAGCGAAGGGGATGCGCTGGCGGAGCAGGCGCTTGGCCGCTATGAACAGCGGTTGGCGAAATCGCTGGCGCACGTGGTGAATATCCTCGACCCGGATGTCATTGTGCTGGGCGGCGGGATGAGTAACGTTGAGCGCCTTTACCAGACGGTGCCCGAATTGGTGAAAGAGTGGGTATTTGGCGGGGAGTGTGAAACGCCGATTCGCAAGGCGTTGCATGGAGACTCCAGCGGGGTGCGTGGGGCGGCGTGGCTGTGGCCGGCGTGAGTTGGTATTTTCTGTAGGCCGGATAAGGCGTAGCCGCCATCCGGCAATGTGCACCGGAATGCCCGATGGCGCTACGCTTATCGGGCCTACATTAGGTGGAGGGTTTACTCAACCGCAAACGCTTTATCCAATCGGCTATATCCCAACCCGTTGATCTTTTTCACCTTAATCTGCACCGGAATCCGTTCCTTCATCGCTTCTACGTGGCTAATCACGCCGATGATTTTGCCGCTGGCGTTAAGCGTATCCAGCGCGTCAAGCGCGGTGTCCAGCGTTTCGCTATCCAGCGTGCCGAAGCCTTCATCAAGGAACAGTGAATCGATGCGCGTTTTATGGCTCACCAGGTCAGAAAGCGCCAGCGCCAGCGAAAGGCTGACGAGGAAGCTTTCGCCGCCGGAAAGCGTCCGGGTATCGCGCACCGCGTCTGCTTGCCAGGTATCGACCACTTCCAACTCCAGCGCGTCGCTGACCTTACGCTGCAGTAGATAGCGGCCGTGCAGGCGGCTAAGCTGTTCGTTGGCGAGCCAGACCAGATTATCCAGCGTCAGGCCCTGGGCGAATTTGCGGAACTTATCGCCTTCTTTAGAGCCTATTAGTGCGTTCAGATGCGCCCAGTCTTCCAGCGCGGCGCTGGCTTTTTCGATTTCCAGGAACAGCGCCTGCTGCTGCTGCCGATTCTCTTCGTCCTGCTTAAGCTGCTGGCGAAGCTCGCCCTGCCGCTCGCTGTTTTCGCGCAGCTGACGGGAAATTTGCTGGAGCTGCATCTGAGCATCGGTAAGAGTGAGCGCGGCATTCAGGGATTCCGGGCGCAACGTTAGATGGCGCTGCAACGCCTCCTGCACCTGAGTGGCCAGGGTCTGGCGCTGCTGATGCTGGGTCTCCAGCGTCTGTTTTAACTGTTCCAGACGCTGGCGTTCTTCATTGTCCAGCAGGGCGCTGAGGAAGTCCTGTCGATCGCTAAAGTGGGACTCGGCAAGCGCCTGGTCGAAGGCCAGCTCGGCCTGCTGCAAGCGCTGTTTCTCCTGCGCCTCCTGAAGCTGGAGCGTGTGCCATTGGCTTTCCAGCGACACGCAGTCATGATGCACCTGCTGCCAGCCGTCGAGCGCCACTGGGGCGTCGTCAGTTGGGT